>NZ_JAWIRT010000004.1:46387-96417 GCF_036320045.1 Stenotrophomonas sp. SMYL20
ACCACAGCTGCCCCCCTTGTTGGGCGGGCCGGGGCCCCCCCTCCTCATGGACCTCGGACGTAGCGTGCAGCTGCCGGCCAGCGGCCGGCACTACCGCTCTCCATCGAGTTCCGGGTAGTGGCGGAAGATGCCGTTGGTGTTGAACGGCAATCGCCGTTCCGAGTCCAGATAGGAGGCAATGTTGGGTCGTTTCGCCACCCGCTCCTGCAGCGCGCGCAGCAGGGGCAGGGTCGGTTCCAGTGCCTGCATGCGGCGTGGGAACATGTAGTTCAGCCCGCTCAGCAGCTGGAACAGCGACAGATCCACATACGAGTGCTCGCGCAGTGCATGGCGGCCACCGTTGGCCGCCAGCACCTGCTCGAAGTAGCTGAGGAACTTCGGTAGCCGTTCGCTGCGCAGCGACGCGGCACGTGCCTTGGCCTCGGTCTTCTGCTCTTCGTAGTACTTCGATGCAGCGATCGGATGGTGGGTGTCATGCACCTCGGCCACCAGGTCGGCGATGGTCAGCTGCAACTGCAGCGCCTGCATCCGCCGCGAGGCTGCCTGTGGCACCAGGTCCAGCGTCGGGCCCAGGAAATCCAGGATTGCCGCGACCTGCGCGATGACCTGGCGACCGGCCTTCAGGAACGGCGGCGCGAAGGGCTGCGCACCTTCACTGCTGCCATCGAGAAACGGCTGCATCACTGCATCGCCGTGCACCCGCGCCATGTCGATGTAGTCGGCACCGGCATCTTCCAGTGCCAGACGCACGAACTCGCCACGGCCCTGGATGCCGGTCCAGTAATACAGCGCGTACTGCATGGCAGTGTCTCCACGGGACAGGATGCATAGCGTCGCGCTGGTCGCGCAAAGCGGGCGTGAGTGCAATGCCTACCTGGCGTTGGATGTCGGAGTGTTCAGGCCGATGGCGCGACGGTGATGATGTCGTGCTCATTGACGCTGCCAGCCAGCGTGTAGCGATATCCCTTGGCCAGGACTTCAACGTAGCTGTCATGTGCGGCAAGGATGAAAAGCTGCAGGTCGTGGACATTGCGGGGATCGTAGTGCGCGAGCAGTGCCGCCAGGCCAGGATCGTGGATGACCCGGTAGAAGCCGGGGAAAGGGCAGAGACCGGTTTGCCGCCAGTGCGCGGTTTCATCGGCTGGTCCGGTTTCCTCGAAGATCTCGCCGTGGCGCATCTCGTGAAAATTTCCGCCCCGGCAACGCGCTTCATGGACAAGTTCGAAATCCACCTGCAGTGAGCGGTAACGCATGCCCGGCTGCGCTGCATAGTCCTCCAGCGTCTGTGCCTCCACGTTCACCTGTGCGCTCGCGTTCTGCTCTCGATACACCAGTGTCAGGTCGAGCGTGCTGATGCGGAAAGGCACCGGTTCCGGGCGAAGCTCCATGGGTCGTTCGTCGAAGGGGCTGGACTGCTCATTGGGCCGCCCGTCGCACTGCGCTGTCAACGCGTTTCCCGAACCTTACCGGAACGGGTGGGGAACCCACGGAAATCAGCCGGGTCACACCTTGTCCATGCGTGTGAGAACGAGGTGCTGCATCATGCAGAGTGGAAAAGCGGCTTGGCCCTGGGTGTTGGGCGTGGTGGTGATCGGTGGCGCGGGCGGTTGGCTGTTCCGCGATCAGCTGAAGAGCCTGGCAGACGGTGTTTCGGTGCCGGTGCAATCGCCCCCCGCCAGTACCGGCACACCGCCACAACCGAAGGCGGCTGCGGAACCCGCTCCAACACCACCCCCGATCAGGCATCCGCTGGATACCGAGGCCGCCGCCGACCCGGCACTGCCGAAGCTGGCTGACAGCGATGCCGCTGCCTGGGGCGCGCTGAGCCAGCTGTTCCAGGGCGAGGGCCCGCTGACCCTGCTGTTGCGCGATCATCTGATCCAGCGCCTGGTCACCCAGGTCGACAACCTGGACAAGCCCAGCGTACCACCCACCGCGCTGGCCGCGCGGCCGCTGCCGGGCAACCTGCAGGTCGAGGCGGGTGAGGGCGGCGAACGCATCGCCGCAGCCAATGCGGCGCGCTATGCGCCCTACGTGCAGGCCTTCACCGCGCTGGACCCGGCGGCAACGGCCACGGCCTACAAGCGCTTCTATCCACTGATCCAGCAGGCCTATGTGGACCTGGGCCGGCCCGACGGGTACTTCAATGATCGCCTGGTCGCGGTGATCGACCACCTGCTGGACACCCCGGAACTGGCCCAGCCGCCGCTGGTGCAGCGCGACGAACGGGGCCGCTATCGCTTCGTCGATCCCACCCTGCAGTCACGCTCGATCGGGCAGAAGGCCCTGCTGCGCATGGACCCGGCGCAGGCGCGGGCGGTCAAGCAGCAGCTGCGGGCGATCCGCAGCGCGATCACCCGTTGAACCCTTCCACCGCGCGGAACTGATCGGGATCAACGCGCCGACCACACCCGTTCCGGCATGCTGGCCGCAGGCTGACTGGCCTCGGGGTGCAGTCGCAGTCACCCTTGAAACGGGGTGGGGCAACCGCATCTTTCCAGCATCGCCGGCGCGGGCCGGCCCTGATGACCGATGAGGATTCGCAATGCGGATGGACAAGCTCACCTCGCGTTTCCAGCAGGCGCTGGCAGACGCACAGTCGCTGGCCGTAGGCCGCGACAACAGCATCATCGAACCGGTTCACCTGTTCAGCGCGTTGCTGGACCAGCAGGGCGGCAGCACGCGCCCGCTGCTGGCCCAGGCCGGGGTGAACGTGCCGGTGTTGCGCGAGCGCCTGACCGAGGCGCTGGATGCGCTGCCCAAGGTGTCCGGCCAGGCCGGCAACGTTTCGATGGGCAATGACCTGGGGCGTCTGCTCAACCAGACCGACAAGCTGGCCCAGCAGAACGGCGATGCCTTCATCGCCAGCGAGTGGTTCGTGCTGGCGGCGCTGGAAGACAGTGGCACGCTGGGCATGGCGCTGCGCGCCGCCGGCGCCGACAAGACCCGCCTGCAGGCCGCCATCGACAAGCTGCGTGGCGGCGAGAACGTGCAGTCGGAGAATGCCGAGGAACAGCGGCAGGCGCTGGAGAAGTACACCATCGACCTGACCGCGCGCGCCGAGAGCGGCAAGCTCGATCCGGTGATCGGCCGTGACGAGGAAATCCGCCGCACGATCCAGGTGCTGCAGCGCCGGACCAAGAACAATCCGGTGCTGATCGGCGAACCCGGCGTGGGCAAGACCGCCATCGTCGAAGGCCTGGCCCAGCGCATCATCAACGACGAAGTGCCCGAGGGCCTGCGCGGCAAGCGTGTGCTGTCGCTGGACATGGGCGCGCTGATTGCCGGTGCCAAGTTCCGTGGTGAGTTCGAAGAGCGGTTGAAGGGCGTGCTCAACGACCTGGCCAAGAGCGAAGGGCAGATCATCCTGTTCATCGATGAGCTGCATACCATGGTCGGCGCCGGCAAGGCAGACGGCGCGATGGATGCAGGCAACATGCTCAAGCCGGCGTTGGCACGCGGCGAGCTGCACTGCGTGGGCGCCACCACGCTGGATGAGTACCGCAAGTACATCGAAAAGGACGCCGCGCTGGAGCGCCGCTTCCAGAAGGTCTTCGTGGGCGAACCGTCGGTGGAAGACACCATCGCGATCCTGCGCGGGCTGAAGGAAAAGTACGCGGTGCACCACGGCGTTGAGATCACCGACCCGGCCATCGTCGCCGCTGCGACGCTGTCCAACCGCTACATCACCGACCGCCAGCTGCCGGACAAGGCCATCGATCTGATGGACGAGGCGGCCTCGCGCCTGCGCATGGAAATCGACTCCAAGCCGGAGGAGCTGGACCGCCTGGAACGCCGGGTGATCCAGCTGAAGATCCAGCGCGAGATGCTGAAGAAGGAAAAGGACGAGGCCTCGCGGCAGCGCCTGGCCGATCTGGAGAACGACATCGAGGCGCTGGAGCGCGAGTTCTCCGACCTCAATGAAATCTGGAAGTCGGAGAAGGCCGCGCTGCAGGGTGCGACCAAGATCAAGGAGCAGGTCGAGCAGGCCAAGCTGGAGCTGGAAGCCGCGCAGCGCCGCCAGGATTTCGCCAAGATGAGCGAGATCCAGTACGGCCTGCTGCCGCAGCTGGAAAAACAGCTGGCCGCCGCGCAGGAAGCCGAACACAGGGACTTCAAGCTGGTGCAGGACCGGGTCACCGACGAGGAGATCGCCGAGGTCGTGTCGCGCTGGACCGGCATTCCGGTCAACAAGATGCTCGAAGGTGAGCGCGACAAGCTGCTGCGGATGGAAGAGGTGCTGCACAACCGCGTGGTCGGCCAGGAGGAAGCGATCAAGGTCGTCTCCGATGCCGTGCGCCGTTCGCGTGCGGGCCTGTCCGATCCGAATCGCCCGGCCGGTTCGTTCCTGTTCCTCGGCCCGACCGGCGTTGGCAAGACCGAGCTGTGCAAGTCGCTGGCCGAGTTCCTGTTCGACAGTGCCGACGCGATGATCCGCATCGACATGAGCGAGTTCATGGAGAAGCACAGCGTCGCCCGCCTGATCGGTGCGCCCCCGGGCTACGTTGGTTACGAGGAGGGTGGCTACCTGACCGAGGCCGTGCGTCGCCGTCCGTATTCGTTGATCCTGCTGGACGAAGTGGAGAAGGCGCATCCGGATGTGTTCAACATCCTGCTGCAGGTGCTGGACGATGGCCGCCTGACCGATGGCCAGGGCCGCACCGTGGACTTCCGCAACACCGTCATCGTGATGACCTCGAACCTGGGCTCGCACCAGATCCAGGACATGAGCGCTGATGACAGCCCGGAGGCCCACACGCAGATGAAGGCGGCGGTAATGGGCGTGGTGCAGGCGCACTTCCGCCCGGAGTTCATCAACCGCCTGGACGACATCGTGGTGTTCCACCCGCTGGACAAGCAGCAGATCAAGCAGATCGCGCGTATCCAGATGCGTGGGCTGGAAAAGCGCCTGGCCGAACGTGGTTTGAAGCTGCTGGTGTCCGATGCAGCGTTCGACCTGCTCGGCAACGTTGGTTTCGATCCGGTGTATGGCGCACGTCCGTTGAAGCGCGCGATCCAGGCGCAGCTGGAGAACCCGCTGGCGCAGAAGATCCTGTCCGGCGCCTTCGTCAACGGCGACATCATCGAAGTCGGCAACGACGGCGGACATCTGGTATTCGCAAAGGCGTGATTCACACGGGGCGCTGCCTGACCGCGGCGCCCCGTTTCCTGCGAAGTACGCCGGGCCATGCCCGGCGCTCACTCAGAAGCGGTGCGTATAGCCGCTCATCAAGCCGAACTGGTTCGCCTTCTGCGCGATCGGGCTGTCGGCCGCATCGCCGAGCAGGCGCGTGCCTTCGGCCGAGATGTACCAGTTGCCATTGCGGCCCACGCGGTGGCTCCATTTCAGGCCAAGACCGGCGCTGACCAGCCCAGCCTTCGGCGTGTGCTGGGCAAAGCCGGTGCGCGCCGCCTGTTCCGGGCTGACGCCGTACCAGGTCTGCATGTAACCGCGATTGCCGTAGTCGGTGGAAACACTGCCGCTGACCACGCCACCGGCCAGGTCGAACAGCGGCATGCTCAGATTC
This sequence comes from Stenotrophomonas sp. SMYL20, assembly GCF_036320045.1. Taxonomy (NCBI): domain Bacteria; kingdom Pseudomonadati; phylum Pseudomonadota; class Gammaproteobacteria; order Lysobacterales; family Lysobacteraceae; genus Stenotrophomonas; species Stenotrophomonas sp. SMYL20. Next base: position 51,916 of record NZ_JAWIRT010000004.1, read on the forward strand.
AGATGGATCTGCTGGGTAGCCAGGCCGTTCTCGGCCTTGTCCTCGTCCTTGCGGGTGAACTGCCAGGAGCCGCTCAGCACGGCTTCGCCCAGCGTATAACCAGCGGTGAGACCGACCAGGGGACGGGTATCGATATCACCCATGCCGCGCAGGAAGTCCGAACCGCCGAGCAGGGAGTCCTTGTCGCGGCGGATGCCGCTGGCGCCGATGTAGGCACGCACGCGGGTGTGCTCGCCAATGGACGTGCCCCAACCGATGCCACTGGTGCCCAGAAACCATCCCCCCGGCGAGGTGACATCGAACGACAGCGACGGCGTCGCGCGGTATTCCTCGCTGCCGCTGTAGCGCGGCGTCACGCCACCACCAGCGGCGAGCTCGAAGGTCCAGTGGTCATCCTTGGCGTGGGCGATCGGCGCGGCGAACAGCGGCAGCAGGGCCAGGCAGAGCAGGGTGGGGGAACGGCGAAGCTGGGACATGGAATCTCTCGACAATGGGAGGAAAGCAGCGCGCGCATCCGGCGAGTGCTGCAGGGTCGCCAGCGTGGCGATATGCCGGCGACCGATCCCTCCGCAGTTGTGCGGGAGTTGTAATCAACTGTAATGGCGCCCGTGGACGTTCAGCTGGCAGCCAGCGGCCAGTGCATTTCCAGGCGCGCGCCACCCAGCGTGGCGCGGCTGATGCGCAGCTCGCCACCGTGGCGGGCTGCAATGCGGCTGACGATGGCCAGGCCCAGCCCGAAGCCGCCGGTATCGCGGCTGCGGCTGTCATCCAGGCGGGTGAACGGGCGCATCACTTTTTCGTGGTCGGCCTCGGCGATGCCCGGGCCGTCGTCATCCACGCGCAGGCACGCGCGGCCGCCGACACCGACCAGCGACACTTCCACCTGCGAACGCGCGTGGCGCAGCGCATTGCCCACCAGATTGCTCAGCGCCAGCTGCAGCAGCCGCGGTTCGGCATCCACCCGCGGCAACGCACTGGGCTGCACGCGCAGGACCACGCCGGCTCGTTCGGCATCACGGCGTGCATCGGCCAGGCAGGCCTGCAGCCAGTCGTTGGCTTCAATGCGCTGCATCGGCTCGCCTTCGCCGGGATGCTCCAGACGCTCATAGGCCAGCAGTTCGCTGACCAGCCGGTTGAGTTCGGCCAGGTCGCCGTGCAGCCCCTGTGCCAGCCGTGTACGGCGTTCGTGATCGTCGCTGTCCTGCATCAGGTCCAGGCCGAAGGCCACGCGCGCGATGGGCGTGCGCAGTTCGTGCGATATGGCATGGGTGAGGTCGCGCTGGCGCTGGACCAGTTCGGCCACGCGTGCGGCCATGCGGTTGGAATGGTCGACGATGACGCGTATCTGCGAGCGTGGCGAAACCTGCGCGCGCGCCTGCAGATCGCCGGCACCGATGCGATCGGCGTGCACGCGCAGCGCGTCCAGATCGCGCCAGAGCAGGCGCACCCAGGCGTACAGGCACAGCCCGAACAGGGCCAGCATCACCGAATAGGCGATCAGGGTGAGATAGAGGGTCATCGACGGCTCGCCTGGCAGATGCAGGCGCAGCCAGGGGCCATCGGGATGCAGTGGATCAAGCGGCGCCAGTACGATCTCGAACTTCTGCCGGGAAATGAGCCCGTTGCGCTGCAGCTGTTCCTGTTCGCCGGCCGCGAGGGCCGGTGCTGACGGCAGCAGAGCCAATGCGATGCCATAGTGGGGTTGCCATTGCGCCAGCTGATCCTGCTGGGCGGCGGAGTCCTTTCCGTCCAACCCCTGCCGCAATGCATACAACTGGCCGCGCACCTGCTCTGCGAACACACGCTGCTGGAACGGCAGGTAGATGCGATCGAAGATCACGTTGATCAGCAGCAGGGTGATCAGGAAGCTCGCGCCGACCACCAGCCACAGGCGCAGAAACAGCCGCTTCATGCCGACCAGGACGAGGGATTGAACTGGTAGCCGCGGCCCCACACCGTCTTGATCCGCCGCGGTTCGCGCGCGTCATCGCCCAGCTTGCGGCGAAGCTTGCCGATGCTGACATCGACACTGCGGTCCAGCCCGTCGAAGCCGATGCCGCGCACCGCCTGCAGGATCTGGTCACGCGAGAGAATCTGCCCCGGCTGGCTGGCCAGCAGCCACAGGATCTCGAATTCGGTGGTGCCCATGTCCACCGGCTGGCCGTGCAGATGCACCTCGCGCTGCATGCGGTCGATCAGCAGCTCGCCGTGCATGAGGCGGCAGGGGCTGCCGGTGTTGCTGCTGCCATGGCGGCGGCGCAGCAGGGCGCGCAGGCGGGCCAGCAGCAGGCGCGGCTCGATCGGCTTGTGCACATAGTCGTCGGCGCCCGATTCCAGGCCGAGCACCTGTTCGATGTCGTCCTCGCAGGCCGTCAGCATCAGGATCGGCACATCGGAGAAGCTGCGGATCTGCCGGCACACATCGATGCCGCCAAGGCCGGGCAGCATCAGGTCCAGCACCACCAGTTCCGGCGCGTGCTGGCGGCAGGCCGCACCGGCGAGGTCGCCACGGGCCACATGCTGCACGGCGAAGCCATGTTCGTGCAGGTAGTCGCTGACCAGTTCGGCCAGGCGGCGGTCGTCCTCCACCAGCAGCACCGGGGTCGGCGAGCCGCAGGCGGCGGGTGTCCAGGGGGATGACTGCATGCGCTTGGGCCTCCGTGCCCGGGCAGGAGCGCCCGGCGGCGAAGCCTAGCAACGGCCCATGACGGCTGCCTGAATCGCGGCCAACCTGATAACCGGTGGTACTGGCGTCATCGCCAGCAGCTTTCAACGCGTGGTTCTGGCTGGCCTATGGTGGCGGTTTCCCCGGATGGAGCCTGGCGCAATGAGCGACCCGCAGTGGCAACTGGAAACCCTGGCCGTGCATGGCGGCTACCGTCCCGACCCGACCACCCGCGCGGTGGCGGTGCCGATCTACCAGACGGTGGCGTATGCCTTCGATGACACCCAGCACGGCGCCGATCTGTTCGACCTGAAGGTGCCCGGCAACATCTACACCCGCATCATGAACCCCACCACCGACGTGCTGGAACAGCGCCTGGCCGCGCTGGAGGGGGGCATCGGCGCGCTGGCACTGGCCTCGGGGCAGGCGGCGATCACCTATGCCATCCAGACCATTGCCGAGGCCGGTGACAACATCGTTGCCTCCAGTGCGCTGTATGGCGGCAGCCTCAACCTGCTGGCGCACACGCTGCCGCAGTACGGCATCCAGGCGCGCTTCGCCGACCCGGCCGATCCGTCCGCCTTCGCCGCGCTGATCGACGAACGCACCAAGGCGGTGTTCGTCGAATCGATCGGCAACCCGCGTGGCAACGTCACCGACATCGCGGCGATTGCCGAGGTCGCGCATGCCGCCGGCGTGCCGCTGATTGTCGACAACACCGTGGCCACGCCGTTCCTGCTGCGCCCGTTCGAGCACGGCGCCGACATCGTGGTGCATTCGCTGACCAAGTACCTCGGCGGCCACGGCAACAGCCTCGGCGGCGCGATCGTCGATTCCGGCCGCTTCGACTGGGCTGCACAACCCCAGCGCTTCGCACGGCTCAACCAGCCCGACCCCAGCTATCACGGCGTGGTCTATACCGAAGCGCTGGGGCCGGCGGCCTACATCGGCCGCGCGCGGGTGGTGCCGCTGCGCAATACCGGCGCGGCGCTGTCGCCGTTCAATGCGTTCCTGATCCTGCAGGGCATTGAAACCCTGGCGCTGCGCATGGAGCGCATCAACGCCAACGCGCTGGCTGTCGCGCAGTTTCTGAAGTCACACGCAAAGGTGGCCTGGGTGCGCTACGCCGGGTTGGCCGACGACCCCGAGCACGCCGCCGCGCAGCGCTACCTGGGCGGGCACGGCTCGGGCGTACTGACCTTCGGCCTGCCGGGCGGCCGTGAAGCCGGCGCACGTTTCCTCGATGCGCTGAAGCTGTTCACCCGCCTGGTCAACCTGGGCGATGCAAAATCGCTGGCCACCCATCCGGCCTCGACCACCCACCGCCAGCTGGATGCCGCCGAACTGGCCAAGGCCGGCGTCAGCGAGGACACCGTGCGGCTGTCGATCGGCATCGAGCATATCGGCGACCTGCGTGCCGACCTGGAGCAGGCCCTGGCTGGCGCCTGATAGCCGCACGCTTGGTCGTCATCGCCACAGGCGATCACCACCGGCACCGCGATGCGCTACGGTGGAACTGCCTCTCCAAGGCATGGCAACGTGGCGATCCAGATCCCCGGTCGATGCGGGTCGACCGGGGATTTTTTTGTTTCCGGGGTCAGATGCACCGCCGTGTCGACCAAGGTCGACACCTACCAACAGCCGCAGGAAATTGTCGAAGGCAGGGTGGGCCCGGTTGCAGGGGCGTGAGCGCCATGGATGGCGCGACCGAGCCTCCATGGACGGATTCACGGCGTCCCCTGCAACCGGACCCACCCCGCCATCCCACGGAATGCCAGCTTTTGCTTTTGTCGTTGCCGTTGCTTCAGCAGGTGCAGGGCTGCAAGCCCTGCCGCACCCACACTCCTCACACCACCGGAATACTGTGCTGTCCCAGCCCGCGATACGGCGGCGTGGCCATCACCATCTCGGCCAGCGAGTACGCCAGCTCACGCTCGGCCATCACCGTGCCATCCGCACCGTGCTCCAACAGATGCTTCACCTCTGCATCGCTGTGTGCTCGCGCCAGCAGGGTCAGATCCGGATTGATCGCACGCAGCTTGGCCAGCGCCTCACCGGCTTCCAGCGGCTGAGGAATCGCCAGCACCGCAATCTTCGCGCGTTCCGGATGCGCTTCGGCCAGCACGCGGTCGGCAGCGGCACTACCACGGATCGCCGCCAGGCCCTTGGCGTGCGCCTGTTCGACGTGCTCCTTGTTGTCATCGATCACCAGCACCGGCACGCCACGATCGCGCAGCACCTGCGCCAGCTCGCTGCCGACCCGGCCGTAACCAATGACGATGGCATGGTCATGCAGGTCACGCGAGGGACCGGTGGCCTCTTCCGGCTCGGCGGCCTGGGGCGACTGCTCCTGCTTGGCCTGCCAACGGTCGAGCAGGCCGAATACCAGCGGGTTGAGCATGATCGACACCAGCGCACCGGCCAGGACCAGCGACTGGCCTTCCTTCGGCAGGATCTGCAGCGCCACGCCGAGGCCGGCGATGATGAAGGCGAACTCGCCGATCTGCGCCAGGCTGGCAGAGATGGTCAGCGCAGTGCTGGTCGGGTGCCCGAACGCGCGCACGATGAAGAACGCGGCGGCCGATTTGCCGAACATGATGATCAGCACGGTGGCCAGCACCTGCCACGGGTGCTGGATGAGGATGTTCGGGTCGAACAGCATGCCGACCGAGACGAAGAACAGCACTGCGAACGCATCACGCAGCGGCAGCGAATCGTGTGCGGCCTTGTGGCTCAGTTCCGATTCGTTGAGCAGCATGCCGGCGAAGAACGCGCCCAGTGCGAACGAGACGCCGAACAACATGGCCGAGCCGAACGCCACGCCCAGCGCGATCGCCAGCACCGACAGGGTGAACAGTTCGCGCGAACCGGTGCCGGCGATACGTTCGAGGATCCACGGGATGACCCGGCGCCCGACCACCAGCATCACCGCCACGAACAGGCCCAGCTGCACGAAGGTCCAGCCGATGTCGGCCAGCACGCTGCCCAGCGAGTGCGATTCCTTGGCCGCATCGGGGCCGAACACACCGGCCATCACCGGCATCATCACCAGCGCCAGCACACAGGCCAGGTCTTCCACGATCAGCCAGCCGACCGCGATCTTGCCGCGCATGGTTTCCAGCAGGCGGCGCTCCTCCATCGCCCGCAACAGCACCACGGTACTGGCGGTGGCCAGCGAGAAACCGAAGATGACGCCATGCAGGGCTGGCCAGCCCATCAGCGAGGCCACGCCCCAGCCGAGCAGGGTAGCGACCGCGATCTGGCCGATGGCACCGGGGATGGCGATGGCCTTGACCGCCATCAGGTCCTTCAGCGAGAAGTGCAGGCCGACGCCGAACATCAGCAGCATCACGCCCAGCTCGGCCAGCTGGTTGGCCAGCGCCTGGTCGGCGACGAAGCCGGGGGTGAACGGGCCTACGCAGATGCCAGCAACCAGGTAACCGACCAAGGGAGACAAGCGGAGCTTGTTGGCCAGCGCGCCGAAGATGAAGGCGAGCCCGAGGCCAACGGCAACGATGTTGATCAGGTCGGTGTCATGGTGCATCGGCACTCGCAGAAAAACGGGGGTATCCCGATTTTCACCGATGACGCCAGATACGGCAAACCTTAAATGCGAATGGGGTCAGATCCCTCTCCCGCAGGAAAAGGGATCTGACCCCACCGGGGAGTTGCCGGCCAGCGGCCGGCACTACCGCTTACCAGGTGTACTTGACCCGGCCGTATACGTACGCGCCGTTGAAGCCGAACGGCGAGTAGTTGCTGTACGGCAGCATGCCGAAGGTGGAGTTCTGCAGGTCTTCGGTGCGGTCCGGGTACTTGTCCAGCAGGTTGTCGGCGCCCACGGTCAGGGTCCAGTTGCTGCTCGGCTTGTAGCTGGCCGAGGCATCCACCACCCAGGCGTCGCCATAGGTCTGGTCGCGCAGTGCGGTGGCCGAGTTGCGCACGGTGAACTTACCGTAGCGGGTCGCGGCCAGGCCCAGTTCCCAGTGGTCCGAACGCCAGGTGCCGCTCAGGATCGCCTTGTCGCGCGGATAGCTGTCCTCGATGCGGCCGATCTCATCGCGGCCGATCAGCGACTGGGTCAGGCCCAGCGTGCCGAACACCGCCGGGGTGCCGCCGACGCGGCGCACTTCGGTGTCGTTGTAGCTGTACGCGGCGGTCAGTTCCAGGCTGCTGGCGCTGAAGGGCACCGTGTAGCTGGACACGAAATCGACACCGCGGGTGCGCGTATCCAGGCCGTTGGTGAAGTACGAGAACGCGGTCACCTGCGGCAGGCCCAGCGTGCCCAGCAGCGCGCTGGTGGCGGTGTTGGTGGTGATGCTGGACGACAATGCGATGCGGTCATCGATGTCGATCTGGTAGGCGTCGACGGTGATGTACAGGCGGTCGACCGGCTGCAGCACCAGGCCCAGGCTGTAGGAGGTGGAGGTCTCGGCCTTCAGCGGCGAGGCGCCCAGCGCCTGCGCAGCCGGGCTGGTGGTCGGGAAGGTGCCGCGCTCGACGAACACGCCGTTGAGGAACTGGCTGGTGACCGCCTGGTAGCCCTGCTGCGCCAGCGACGGCGCACGGAAGCCGCTGGACGCGGTGGCCCGCAGCGCAACCTTGTCGGTGAACGCGTAGCGCGCCGACAGCTTGCCGGAGAAGCGGTCGCCGAAGTCCGAGTAATCCTCGTAGCGGCCGGTGATGCCGGCCGAGAACTTCTCGGTCAGGTCCGCTTCCAGACCCGCATAGACCGCGTAGTTGTGGCGGTCGGCATGCACTTCATTGGTGGGGGTGAAGCCACCGAAGCCCTGCGCGCCACTGCCGGTGTACGAGTTCAGCTCGCCCGGCTTCTGGTCCCACTTCTCCTTGCGGTATTCACCACCGAAGGACAGCGTGACCGGGTAGGCCAGGCCCCAGTCCAGCGACTTGGTCAGGTCGGCGTTGAAGATGTCCTGCTGGTACTTCAGCGTGCCGTCGTAGAACGAGCGCGGGCTGGTTGCGCCGAGGCTGTAGTTGATGCTGTTGCGGGTGTGGAAGTCGAGGGTGTTCTCGCCGTGGTTCAGGCTCAGGTCCCAGGTCCAGCCGTTGCCGGTGTTGCCCTTGACCCCGGCCACCAGCGAGCGGTCCTTGGAGTACTGGTTGATCTCCGGCACGAAGCCGTCCGGGTAGGTCTGCGCCAGCAGCGCGCTCTGCCCGCTGTGGTTGCGCGAGCGGTAGAACGCGAACGAGGTGATGTCGCGGTTGCTGAGCAGCGCGCTGGCGTAGCCGGTCACGCGGTCGCTGAAATCGAAACTGGCGTTGACCGAAGCCGCAGTCGCATCCACGCGCGGGTCGCCGACGATGAAGGTCTTCTGGCCGATGCTCGGGAAGTTGCCGGTGTTCGGGGTGGTGCCGCGGTACGGGCCGGCGCGGTTGCTTTCGTCCTGCTGGCTGATCTGGCCGGCCACGTGCACGCGGCCACGGCCGTTGCCGAACTCGACGCCAGTATCGCCGGAGAGCTGGTACTTGTTGCCGTCACCGGCCGAGTACTGGCCGTAGTCCACCGCCAGGCTGCCGCCACTGCCGCTGCCCTTGAGCACGATGTTGATGACGCCGGCGATGGCGTCCGAGCCGTACTGCGCCGACGCACCGTCGCGCAGCACTTCCACGCGTTCGATGGCGGCGATCGGGATCGCATTGATGTCCACTGCCGACGAACCACGGCCGATGCTGCCGTTGACGTTGATCATCGCCGAGGTGTGGCGGCGCTTGCCGTCGACCAGCACCAGCACCTGGTCCGGTGACAGGCCGCGCAGCTGCGCCGGGCGCACGCCGCTGGTGCCATCGGTCAGCGCCGGGCGCGGGAAGTTCAGCGAGGGCAGGGCACGCGACAGGGCGGTGGCCAGCTCGCTGGTGCCGGTGGACTGCAGGGCTTCTGGGGTGATGATGTCGATCGGCGACTGCGATTCGGCCACCGTGCGGTCGGCCACGCGGGTGCCGGTGACGATCACCGTGTCCAGGGTGTTGGCGGCGGTGCCGGCCTGCTGGGCAGCGGCAACGAACGGAGAGCCACCGAGTGCGACAGCGACGGCGGCGGCGATCAGGCTGGTCTTGCGGGTCATCGGGACGGAGCTCCGGTTGGCGGGGGCGGCACCGGAATCGACATCACGGGGGTGAGGCGGACGGCGGTTGTTGCGGTGCGCAAAGCAGGAATTAACGGGATATTCAGTGCGTGTCAAATGCCGGTCATCGGAAAAAACGTTGCAGCAGCAACCATTTAGCCCGGATCGGCACTGGCGGGGGAGGGAGCCCGGGACGCGCGCGGCAAGGACGTGGGAGAGAGGAACGCCGGCCGCCGCGCATCCCGGGACGCGTCAAGTATTCGTTAACGCTAGAATTGCGTCGCAGGAACAGTGCTCACCAGCACATTCCATCTGGTTATATGGACGCCTCCCCCGATGATTTCCCTTCGTAATTTCGCCTTGCGCCGCGGCGAGCGGCTGCTGTTGTCCAATGTCGACCTGACCCTGCACGCCGGTTACCGGGTGGGTGTGGTCGGCCGCAACGGTGCTGGCAAGTCCAGCCTGTTCGCGGCGGTGAAGGGCGAGCTGGAGGCGGACAAGGGCGATGTCGATCTGCCCGGCAAGGTGCGCATCGCCAGCGTCGCCCAGGAAACCCCGTCGCTGCCCGACCCGGCGCTGAGCTTCGTGCTGGGCGGTGACATCGAGGTGGCCGCAGTGCTGGCCGCCGAGGCCGAGGCGACCGCCCGTGAAGACTGGGAAGCGGTGGCCGAGGCGCACACGAAGATGGCCGAGCTCAATGCCTACGACGCCGAAGCGCGCGCCGGCAAGCTGCTGCACGGCCTCGGTTTCCCGGCAGAGACCCACCACCGCGCGGTGTCCTCGTTCTCCGGCGGCTGGCGCGTGCGCCTGAACCTGGCCCGCGCGCTGATGATGCCAAGCGACCTGCTGCTGCTGGACGAACCGACCAACCACCTGGATCTGGACGCGGTGTACTGGCTGGAGCAGTGGCTGCTGAAGTATCCGGGCACCCTGCTGCTGATCTCGCATGACCGCGAGTTCCTCGACAACGTGGCCACCCACACCCTGCACCTGCACGGTGGCGGCGCCAAGCTCTATCCGGGCGGCTACACCGACTTCGAGCGCCAGCGCGCCGAACAGCTGCGCCAGCAGCAGATCGCGCACGAGAAGGAACAGGCCGAGCGTGCCCACCTGCAGAGCTTCATCGACCGCTTCAAGGCGCAGGCCAGCAAGGCCGCGCAGGCGCAGAGCCGCATGAAGCGCCTGGCCAAGCTGGCCGGCACCGAAGCGGTGCGTGCCGAGCGCGAATTCCGCATCGAGTTCGCGCCGCCGGCCAAGCTGCCGTTCTCGCTGATCCGCCTGAACCACGTCGAGGCTGGCTATGGTAAGGACGCGGTGATCCTGCACAACGTCGGCTTCGGCCTGGAAGCGGGCCAGCGCATCGGCCTGCTCGGCCCCAACGGTGCCGGTAAGACCACCCTGGTGAAGACCCTGGTGGGCGAGCTGGCGCCGATCGTCGGCGAGCGCATGGCGCACCCGGACCTGAAGATCGGCTACTTCGCCCAGCACACGGTGGAGTCGCTGCACGAAGGCCAGTCGCCGATGGAGCATTTCCGCGAGATCGCGCCGGACGCACCGAACCAGTCGTTCCGCGATTTCCTTGGCAAGTGGAACTTCCCGGGCGACCGCGCGTTCGAGCCGGTCGATGGTTTCTCCGGCGGCGAGCGCGCGCGCCTGGCGCTGGCGCTGATCGCCTGGCAGCAGCCGAATGTGCTGCTGCTGGACGAACCGACCAACCACCTTGACCTGGAAATGCGCGAAGCGCTGGCTGAGGCACTGGCCACCTTCGAAGGCGCGATCGTGATGGTCTCGCATGACCGCCATCTGATCGGCCTGGTCTGCGATACCTACTGGCGCGTGGCCGATGGCGTGGTCGAGCCGTTCGACGGCGACCTCGACGCCTACGCGGCCTGGCTGCGCACCCGTCCGCAGGCGCAGGGCACCAAGGCGCGCATGGAACAGGTGGAAGAGCCGGTGGTGGTCAAGACCGCGCCGGTGGCTCAGGTGGTGCAGAAGAAGCCGGTGAACCCGCACAAGCTGGCCGCCGCCGAAGCCAAGGTGGCCGAACTGGAAAGCGCCCTGGCCGAGCTGGACCGCCAGCTGGCCGACCCGGCCAACTACGCCGATGTCACCCGCATGGCGGTGATCGGCCGTGACCGCGAAACCGCTGCCGCCCAGCTGGAAAAAGCCGAAGCCGCGTGGATGGAACTGCTGGAGTCCTGATCACGCAAAAAAGGGGACGGAGGGGATTAAGTCGTTTGTGGCACAAACGACTTAATCCCCTCCGTCCCCTTTTTCATCCCTGCGCCTGCAGCCATTCGCGGAACCGCTTCGCCGGCTCACGCTCGGCACGCGAGCGCAGTCGCGTGAGCCAGTAGCGCCCCAGCTCCAGCGTGGTGCTGAATGGCTGCAGCAGGCGACCCTCGGCCAGCTCCTGCTCGAACATGCGCAGCGGCAGCAGCGCCACGCCGGCACCGCCGACCGCGGCCATCGCCACCGTCAACGACGAATCGAACACCGGCCCGCGGGCTTCCACGCCACTCACTCCTGCCGCCTGCAGCCAGCGCGGCCATTCGTCGCTGCGGTAGGAGCGCAGCAGGGGCAGGGTGCCCAGGTCGCGTGGCTGTTTGAGCCGCCGCGCCAATGCTGGTGCGCACAGCGGTGCAAACGGCGCGTCGAGGATCGCTGTGCAGGCCTGGCCCTGCCAGTCGCCATCACCGAAGCGGATCGCCAGGTCCAGGCCCTCGCCGGCCAGATCGATGCGGTTGTTGTGGGTCTGCAGTCGCAGCTCGATGTCCGGGTGTGCGGCCTCGAACGCAGCCAGCCGTGGCAGCAGCCAACCGGTGGCGAAGGTGCCGACCACGCCCAGAGTCAGTACTTCACGGGCCGGGCCACCGGTGTAGCGCGCGATGCTGGCCGAGATGCGCTCGAACGATTCGTTGAGCACCGGATACAGCGCCGCGCCCTCCTCGGTGAGCGCCACGCCGCGCGGCAGGCGATGGAACAGGCGGATGCCGAGCCGGTCCTCCAGCCCGCGGATCTGGTGGCTCAGCGCGGCCTGGCTGACGCACAACTCCAGCGCGGCACGGGTGAAGTTCTGGTGGCGTGCGGCCGCCTCGAAGGCACGCAGCGCGTTCAGCGGCAGGGTAGGGTGCAGCATCAGAGTAGTCGTGAGTCAGGGTGATGGCTGATCCTACCTTCCCAGTAGCCAGTTCAGAAGAATTAAAGGGTTGATTGCGACAGGCATTAATCCAGCTAATGCCTTCCGCTGATTTTTCGCGCTGGTCGCCTGCGTGCGAGGCTTCAATAATCGGGCGGTCCCCCAGGAGAACCCGCATGCTCGCCCGTCGCCGATTCCTGCAGTTCAGTGGTGCTGCCGTTGCTTCCTCGCTTGCCCTGCCGTTGCTGGCCCGTGCGGCGGGCAAGACCGCCGCCAGTGCACCGACCGATGCCGCCCTCACCGTCGCCACCGACTTCGCCGCACTGGAAAAGGCCTGTGCCGGCCGCCTCGGCGTGACCCTGCTTGATACCGCCAGCGGCCGCCGCATCGGTCATCGCCAGGACGAGCGTTTCCCGATGTGCAGCACGTTCAAGAGCGTGCTGGCCGCCACCGTGCTCAGCCAGGCCGAGCGCAGGCCCGCGTTGCTGGACACGCGCGTGCCGGTGCGCGATGCCGACCTGCTCTCGCACGCGCCGGTCACCCGCCGCCACGCCGGCAAGGACATGACCGTGCGCGATCTGTGCCGTGCCACGATCATCACCAGCGACAACACTGCAGCCAACCTGCTGTTCGGCGTGGTCGGTGGCCCGCCCGCGGTGACTGCGTTCCTGCGCGCGAGCGGTGATGCGGTGAGCCGCAGTGATCGCTTGGAGCCGGAGCTGAACAGCTTTGCCAAGGGCGATCCGCGCGACACCACTACGCCGGCGGCGATGGCTGCGACCCTGCAGCGCGTGGTGCTGGGGGAGGTGCTGCAGCCGGCGTCGCGGCAGCAGCTGGCCGATTGGCTGATCGACAACGAAACCGGCGACGCCTGCCTGCGCGCGGGCCTGGGCAAGCGCTGGCGCGTCGGTGACAAGACCGGCAGCAACGGCGAGGACGCGCGCAACGACATCGCCGTGTTGTGGCCGCTGGCCGGCGGCACGCCCTGGGTGCTGACCGCCTACCTGCAGGCGGGTGCGATCAGCAACGAACAGCGTGCCACGGTGCTGGCGCAGGTAGGCCGCATCGCCGATCGGCTGATCGGTTGAGGTAACCGGGGTCATTCAGAAGTGGCTTGCCGGATCGGTTCGGCGCGCGCATCCTGCGCGCGTTCGAATCACACGGAAGTCCCCCATGAGCCATGAACTGATCTACCTGCTGCTGATCTTCGCGCTGCTGGTGATCCCACGCGCGCTGCAGCGTTTCAGCCTGCCCGCGCCGCTGACCTGCCTGCTGTTCGGCATCATCGGCATGCTCTGGCTGGGCGACCAGGCGCACGACGCGGTGATCGGTCTGTTGGCCACGCTGGGCATTTCCTCGCTGTTCCTGTTCGCCGGCCTGGAAGTGGATCTGCAGGCGCTGCGCCGTGGCATGTGGCCGCTGCTGGCGCATCTGGTGATCCGTACCGGCACGCTGTTCGGTGTGGGCTGGCTGGCCTGGCGTTACGCGGGGCTGCCGTGGCAGGCCGCCGGCCTGCTGGCGCTGGCGCTGCTGACGCCGTCCACCGGCTTCATCATGGATTCGCTGTCGCGGCTGGGCCTGAGCGAGGACGAGCGGTTCTGGGTGACCAGCAAGGCCATCGCTGGCGAACTGCTGGCGCTGGCGGCGTTGTTCATCGTGCTGCAGGCCGGCGACCCGGGGCACATGGCGCTGTCCAGCCTGGCGCTGCTGGCGATGATGATCGGCCTGCCGCTGCTGTTCATCGCGCTGGGCCGCTGGGTGGCGCCGCACGCGCCGGGTTCGGAGTTCTCGCTGCTGGTGATGGTCGGCATGGTCGCGGCGTACATCACCTATCTGCTGGGTGTGTATTACCTGGTCGGTGCGTTCATCGCCGGCCTGGTCGCGCGCCTGCTGCACCAGCGCATGCCGCTGCTGGCCTCGCACGAGAACCTGCATGCGCTGCGCCTGTTCGCCTCGTTCTTCGTGCCGTTCTACTTCTTCAACGCCGGCACCAAGGTGCCCAGCGAAGCACTGAGCTTTGAGGCGCTGGGGCTGGGCATCGTGATCACCCTGGTGGTGCTGCCGCTGCGCATCGGCGTGGTCTGGCTGCAGCGCCGGGTGATGTTCGGCGAGAGCTTCCGCAGCAGCCTGCGGGTCTCGCTGGCGTTGGCCCCGACGCTGATTTTCACCCTGGTGCTGGCCGCGATCATGCGCGAGCGCTTCCAGATCCCGGCGGTGCTGTTCGGCGCGCTGCTGCTGTATGCGGCGCTGACCACGCTGCTGCCGTCGCTGGTGTTCCGCACGCCGTTCGATGTCGATCCGGTTGAACAGGAACCTGCGGGTGAAGGCGAAGCCGCGCCGGTGGCGGCCACCGAAACGCTGCCAGCGGCATCTGCAGTCGATCGCTGAGCGGATGCTGCGCGTGCGGTTTGCGCACTTCGGCCATGGCCGTTAGGGTTGGGGCATGAAACTGCCTGCCGTTGTCACCGCTTCCGCCCTCCTGCTCAGCCTTGCTGCGTGTTCGCAGCGCTCCGATACGGTCGCCCATGATCTGGCGACCGCACCGGCCGATGCCTTCATGGCCGCCATCGCCGCGCATTGCGGCCAGGCTTACGCCGGCAAGGTAGTGGAGGACACGCCGGCACCGACCGGCAAGGATCCGTTCGCCGGGCAGCGCCTGGTCATGCATGTGCGCGGCTGTGCCGATCCGGCGCACGAGCTGCGCATCCCGTTCCATGTCGGCGATGACCACTCGCGGACCTGGGTGCTGACCCGTACGGAAACCGGCCTGCGCCTGAAGCACGACCATCGCCACGAAGACGGCAGCCCCGACGCGATCACCCTCTACGGTGGTGACAGCACGCCGCCGGGCACCGCCGAGCGCCAGCAGTTCCCCGCCGACGCCGATTCGGTGGCGATGTTCCGCCGCGCCGACATGCTGGCCTCCACGCACAACACCTGGGCGATGGAGATTGATCCCGACCAGACCTTCGTCTACGAGCTGACCCGCCCGGAGGGCCGCCGCTTCCGCGTGCAGTTCGACCTGAGCAAGCCGGTTGCCCTGCCGCCTGCACCGTGGGGCGACGATAAAGCGTCCGCCCCGTGATCCCAGGGTCGGATCCCTCCTGCGGAGGGCCCCGACCCCAGAAAGGCCCTCAGTAGATCCACGCCATGCGTGGATGCGGGATACCGGACCGGGGCCAGAGCCCTGGCCGTCGGCCAGGGATCCGACTGTGTACTTACCGCGTACCGAAACGCGCGCGGCAGCCGTTGCTCACCCACACCTGGCCACGTGAGTAGCCCCAGCTGCGGCCTTCCTGGCAGGCACTGCCGGACAGCTGCTGCTGCAGCACCGGGCGGCCCTGGCGCTCATCCCAGTCGCAGGTCTGCGAGCGGTTGTTGTTGCTGCTGCAGGTAACCGAGTAATTGCTGTTGCCGCCGCCCCAGCCACCGCCACCACCGCCCCAGCCGCGGGCTTCGGCGAATTCGGCACGGCAGCCGCCACTGACCCAGACCGCGCCGTTGCGCACGCCCCAGGTACGCCCTTCGTTGCAGGGGCTGCCGGACAGCTGGCGGACCAGGCGGGCATTGCGCCAGCCGACCGGGCAGCTGCGCTCACGGTTGTTCTGGCTCTCGCAGCGGATGGTCTCGCCAGGCCGGCCGTTGTTGCCGCCCCAGCCACCGCCATTGCCGCCGCCCCAGCCACCGCGGGCCTCGACGAATTCGGCGCGGCAACCGTTGGTGACCCAGATGCTGCCGTTACGGCTGCCCCAGGTGCGTCCTTCATCGCAGTCCGAGCCGGACAGCTGGCGCACCAGCTGCGCATTGCGCCAGCCGGTGTTGCAGACCCGTTCGCGGTTGTTCTGGCTTTCGCAGCGGACCACGCCGCTCTGCGCATGCGCGGAAGGGGCGGGCAGGGCAAGGGTGCCCGCGGCACCCAGGCTGAGGGTTACGGCCAGGCTGGCCAGGGACAGCGGTTTCATGGCGGCATCCCATACGGTGGCAGGTGCCCGACTATAGGGAGGGGGGCGATCAAGCCGGTGTGACTGGCCGGATTTGCCCCGGCCGGGGCCTCGGCCGCAGAATACGAGGCTTTCCGGCCCCCATCCGGTGCCGGCGTTCTCCAGCGGAGCTTCCCCCCATGCGTACCCACTTCTGCGGCCTGGTCGATGAGACCCTGATTGGCCAGACTGTCACCCTCGCCGGCTGGACCGACGTGGCCCGTAACCAGGGCGGCGTCTGCTTCATCGATCTTCGAGATCATGAAGGCATCGTGCAGGTGACCGTGGAAGTCGACAACGCCGACGTGTTCGCCGTGGCCGCGTCGCTGGGCTACGAGGACGTGCTGCAGGTGGAAGGCGTGGTGCGTGCCCGCCACGCGGTGAACGACAAGATGCGCACCGGCAAGGTGGAAGTGATCGCCACCGCCATCACCGTTCTGAACAAGGCCGCGCCGCTGCCGTTCCACGCCCACGAGAATCCGGGCGAGGAAACCCGCCTGAAGTACCGCTACCTGGACCTGCGCCGCCCGGAAATGCAGCGCATGCAGCGCACCCGCATCAAGCTGGTGCAGGCCCTGCGCCGCCATCTGGACGAAAAGGGCTTCCAGGACATCGAGACCCCGATCCTGACCAAGGCCACCCCGGAAGGCGCGCGCGACTTCCTGGTGCCGGCGCGCATGCACCCGGGCGAGTTCTACGCCCTGCCGCAGAGCCCGCAGCTGTTCAAGCAGATCCTGATGGTGGCCGGCTTCGACCGCTACTACCAGATCGCGCGCTGCTTCCGCGACGAGGCCCTGCGTGCCGACCGCCAGCTGGAATTCACCCAGCTGGACATGGAATTCGCCTTCGTCCGCGAGCGCGACGTGCAGGATTTCGTCGAGGACATGATCCGCGCCATCTTCAAGGAAGTGGTCGACGTCCAGCTGGATGCCAGCTTCCAGCGCATGACCTGGGCCGAGGCAATGCGTCGCTACGGCTCGGACAAGCCGGACCTGCGCATCGCGCTGGAGCTGGTCGACGTGGCCGAGCTGGTCAAGGACAGCGAGTTCGCCGTGTTCACCGGCCCGGCCAATGACGCCGAAGGCCGCGTCGCCGCGCTGCGCATCCCGGGCGGTGCAGCGCTCAGCCGCAAGCAGATCGACGAATACGCAGCGCATGCCGCCAAGTACGGCGCCAAGGGCC
The DNA here is from genome assembly GCF_036320045.1 of Stenotrophomonas sp. SMYL20. NCBI lineage: Bacteria > Pseudomonadati > Pseudomonadota > Gammaproteobacteria > Lysobacterales > Lysobacteraceae > Stenotrophomonas > Stenotrophomonas sp. SMYL20. The sequence continues at coordinate 68,965 of NZ_JAWIRT010000004.1, forward strand.
TGGCCTACATCAAGATCGCCGACAACGGCGAAGTCAGCTCGCCGATCCAGAAGTTCTTCAGCGAGGAATCCTTCGCCGCGCTGGTCGCCCATGTCGGCGCCGGCAACGGTGACATCGTGTTCTTCGGCGCCGGTGGCTACAACAAGGTCTCCGACTTCATGGGCGCGCTGCGCCTGAAGGCCGGCAAGGACTTCGGCCTGGTCGCCGACGGCTGGGCACCGCTGTGGGTCACCGACTTCCCGATGTTCGAGTGGGACGAGGAAGAACAGCGCTACGTCGCCCTGCATCACCCCTTCACCGCACCGGCTGTGGACGACATCGCCGACCTGCGCGCCAATGCCCGTACCGCCGTTTCGCGCGGTTACGACATGGTGCTCAACGGCAATGAAATCGGCGGCGGTTCGATCCGTATCCATCGTCCGGACATGCAGAGCGCGGTGTTCGAACTGCTCGGCATCGGCGCCGAGGAAGCCCGCGCCAAGTTCGGCTTCCTGCTCGACGCGCTGAACTACGGCGCGCCGCCGCACGGTGGCATCGCCTTCGGCATCGACCGCATCGCCGCGCTGATGGCCGGCACCGAGTCGATCCGCGACGTCATCCCGTTCCCGAAGACCACCGGTGCACAGGATCTGATGACCGACGCGCCGTCGCCGATCGTCGACGCGCAGCTGGCCGAAGTGCACATCCAGGTTCGCCCCAAGACCAACTGATCAGGAGATCCAGGCAATGACCGAGTTTGCGTTTTCGCTGGAGTGGGAAAAGCTGGGCAATGAAGGCTCCGAGGCCACCCTGGTCACCGAGCGTGCGCGCGTGTTCGGTGGTTGGCTGGTTCGCGTCGGAACCAACCCGGCGGCGATGGCCCTGACCTTCGTCGCCGACGGCGAAGGCCGTTGGGACGGTGAAGACTTCGGCGTCGAGGATTACGAGGACGACGAAGAGGAAGAGTACGACGAGGACGAGGAAGGCGAAGAAGAGGACGAGGACGAAGAGGAGTACGAGGAAGAGGACGAGGAAGAAGAAGCGGAATCGCCTGAAAAGGCTTGACCCGCGCTTCGCCCTGACGTCAACTTCCTGCATGTATTCGATCCGCCGCGCCACCGTGGACGACGCGCCGACCCTGTCGGCGCTGGCTGCCCGCACGTTCACCGAAACCTTCGGCCATCTGTATCCGCCGCAGGACCTGCAGGCCTTCCTCGAGGAGGCCTACACGGTCGAGCGCCAGCGCGTGATCCTGGCCCACCCGGATTACGCGGTGTGGCTGCTGGAGCTGGATGGGGAGGCGGTCGGCCATGCCGCCGCCGGCCCCTGTGGCTTGCCGCACCCGGACGTGAAGCCCGGTGACGGCGAACTCAAGCGCCTGTACCTGATCAAGACGCAGCAGAGCTGCGGCTGGGGCAGCCGCCTGCTGGAAACCGCGCTGGCCTGGCTGGAACACGAAGGCCCGCGCACGCTGTGGCTGGGCGTGTGGTCGGAGAACTTCGGCGCACAGCGTTTCTACGCCCGCTATGGATTCGAGAAGGCCGGCGAGTACCTGTTCCCGGTCGGTGACACCCAGGACCTCGAGTTCATCCTGCGCCGCGCACCGCGCGCGACCTGACGTTCACCGCCGCTTGCTGCGCGCGCGTGTTCAATCACCGTACGTTTCCGCCCCGCTGACCGCCAGGCTGTTTGCATGACTCCCCCCGTATTGCTGCTGCATGGCATCTGGAATGCCCGTGCCTGGGTCGGGCCGCTGGCCTGGCGCCTGCGCGCGCGTGGTTTCCAGGTGCACGCGTTCGGTTACTCCTCGGTGTTCGGTGGCCCCGACGTGGCCGTGCCGCAGCTGCTGGAGCGGCTGGCCGATGCCGGCCCGTTGTCGCTGGTCGGCCACAGCCTGGGGGGATTGCTGGCGCTGGAGGCCTTGCGCCGCCAGCCGCAGCTGGACGTGCAGCGCGTGGTCTGCCTGGGCTCGCCGCTGCGCGGCAGTGGCACTGCGCGTTCGCTGTCCGAGCACGGTTGGGGCCTGGCGTTGGGGCGCAGCAGCGATCTGCTGCTCGATGGCCTGCCGGACTGGCAGGGCAGGGCCGAGGTTGGCCTGATCGCCGGTTCGGTGCCGCACGGCCTGGGCAGCCTGCTGGGCGCCATCGACGATGCCTCCGACGGTACCGTGGCCCTGGCCGAGACACGCCTGCCGGGCCTGGCCGACCATTGCGTGGTGCGCACCAGCCACAGTGGCCTGGTGGTATCGCCCGATGCCGCGCGGCAGACCGCGCATTTCCTGCGCCACGGCCAGTTCGATCACAGCCGCGACGCCGCCGCTGCATGATTGAGTAGGTGCGACCGGCCTGCCTCGGTGGGTGCGAACCGTTGGTTCGCACGCTCTCCGCCGGGCATGACCTGGCGGCATCCCTCCGCCCTAGACACGGTTGCCGCCCCCGATCAGGTAGAATCCGCGCCTTGATCCTGAAGCAGCCAGACGGTAGCACCCATGGGTAGAGGCCCCTCCATCGAAGCCCGCAAGAACGCGTCCGACGCGAAGCGCGGCAAGATTTTCACCAAGATCATCCGCGAGATCGGCGTTGCCGCGCGCGGCGGTGGAGGCGACCCCAACAACAATCCGCGCCTGCGCGTGGCCGTGGACAAGGGCCTGGCCGTGAACATGTCCAAGGACGTGATCGAGCGCGCCATCAAGAAGGCTACCGGTGAACTGGAAGGCGTCGATTACGAGGAAATCCGCTACGAGGGCTACGCCCCGGGTGGCGTGGCCGTGATCGTCGACTGCCTGACCGACAACCGCGTGCGCACGGTGGCCGATGTCCGCCATGCGTTCAGCAAGTGCGGCGGCAACATGGGCACCGAAGGCTCGGTCGCCTTCATGTTCAAGCGCCTGGGCGTGCTCAGCTTCGCCCCGGGTGCTGACGAGGAAGCCATCACCGAAGCGGCCATCGAGGCCGGCGCCGATGACATCGTGGTCTACCCGGACGACGGCTCGATCGACGTGGTCACCAGCCCTGACGCGTTCAACGCGGTCAAGGATGCGATGGCCGCCGCTGGCCATGTCGCCGACCACGCCGAAATCACCTTCCGCGCGGACAACGACATCAAGGTCGAGGGCGAGGTTGCCCTGCAGGTCAAGAAGCTGCTGGACATGCTTGAAGACCTGGACGACGTGCAGGACGTGTACTCCAACGCCGAACTCGGCGCCGACGCCTACGCCTGAGCCGTCCTTGACGGCCTGGGCGCGGGCCGTTGAACGGTCACCGCGGACAGTCATGAGCCCATACGCCTGCCAGCGCCTCCCGTTCCGCCCCGCCAGGAGTGCAGCATGACCCGCATCCTCGGCATCGACCCCGGTTCGCAGCGGACCGGGGTCGGCATCATCGATGTCGACGCCACCGGCCGCGTCAGCCACGTGCACCACCAGCCGCTGGTGCTGCTCGGCGCCGACGATTTCCCGCAGCGCATGAAGCTGCTGGTGCTGGGCCTGGCTGACCTGTGCCGCGAGTACCAGCCGCAGGAAGTGGCCATCGAACGCGTGTTCATGGCCCGCAACCCCGATTCGGCGCTGAAGCTGGGCCAGGCCCGTGGCGCGGCCATTTCCGCCGTGGTGCTGCGTGACCTGCCGGTGCACGAATACGCCGCCAGCGAGATCAAGTTGGCGGTGGTCGGGCGCGGTGGCGCCGAAAAGCAACAGGTTCAACACATGGTCGGGCTCATGCTCAACCTGAAAACCAAGCTGCAGGCCGACGCGGCCGACGCGTTGGCAGTGGCGATCACCCATGCCCACGTAAGGGCAACGGCCAACCGCCTGGGGCTCAGTGCCCGCCAGGCGTGGGGCCGCAAATGAGGAGCTGCACGCAATGATCGGTCGACTGCGCGGCATCGTCGCCTACAAGGCGCCGCCGTGGCTGGTGGTGGACGTGAACGGAGTGGGCTACGAGCTGGAGGCGCCGATGAGCACCTTCTACGACCTGCCCGAGATCGGCCGCGAGGTCACCCTGTACACCCATTACTCGCAGAAGGAAGACAGCGTCTCGCTGTACGGCTTCCTGCGCGAAGGTGAGCGGCGCCTGTTCCGCGACGTGCAGAAGGTCAGTGGCATCGGCGCGAAGATCGCGCTGGCCGTGCTGTCCGGCGTCACCGTCGAGGAATTCGCGCGCATGGTCCAGGCCGGTGACATCACCGCGCTGACCCGCATTCCGGGCATCGGCAAGAAGACCGCCGAGCGCATGGTGCTGGAGCTGCGTGACCGCGCGGCGCAGTTCGGTGCCGGCGGCGCGCTGCCGACCGGCAGCGGCCCGGCCCCGGCCGATCCGCTGTCCGATGCCACCGTGGCCCTGCAGCAGCTGGGCTACAAGCCGGCCGAAGCGGCGCGCATGGCCCGCGATGCCTTCAATGAAGGTGATGAAGTGGCCACCGTGATCCGCAAGGCGCTGCAGTCGGCGCTGCGCTGACCCGCTTTCCTTTCCTCCAACGAACCGCCTGAGCCCCGCCAGGAGTCCCATGTCCAGCAGTCAAACCCCGCACGCAGCTGCCCCCGGCGGCCACGGTCACGCTCCTCCAGCCGGAGGCCTGGCGCTGATCATCGGTGCGATCGGCGTGGTCTTCGGCGATATCGGCACCAGCCCGCTGTACACCCTGAAGGAGGCGTTCTCGCCGCACTACGGGCTCAACAGCGACCATGACACCGTGCTGGGCGTGCTGTCGCTGGCGTTCTGGGCGCTGAACATCGTGGTCACGCTGAAGTACGTGACCATCATCATGCGCGCCGACAACGACGGCGAGGGCGGCATCATGGCGCTGATGGCGCTGACCCAGCGCACGCTGCGCAACGGGTCGCGCTCGGCCTATGTGGTCGGCATCCTCGGCATCTTCGGTGCCTCGCTGTTCTTCGGCGATGGCGTGATCACCCCAGCGATATCGGTGCTGGGTGCGGTGGAAGGCCTGGAAGTTGCCGCGCCAGGACTGCACGCCTTCATCGTTCCGATCACCGTGGTGGTACTGCTGGCGGTGTTCGCGGTACAGCGCTTCGGCACCGCGAAGATCGGCAAGCTGTTCGGGCCGATCACCTCGATCTGGTTCATTTCGCTGGCGGCGATCGGCATCTACAACATCGTCGATGCACCGGAAGTGCTGAAGGCGTTCAACCCGTGGTGGGCAATCCGCTTCTTCATGGAGCATGGCTGGCACAGCATCTTCATTCTCGGCGCGGTGGTGCTGGCAGTGACCGGCGGTGAGGCGCTGTACGCCGACATGGGCCACTTCGGTGCCAAGCCGATCCGCCACGCCTGGTACTTCTTCGTGCTGCCGTGCCTGGTGCTGAACTACCTGGGGCAGGGTGCGCTGGTGCTCAACCACCCCGAGGCGGTGAAAAATCCGTTCTTCGAAGCGGTGCCGTCGTGGGCGCTGTATCCGATGATCATCCTGGCCACCATGGCCGCGGTGATTGCCTCGCAGTCGGTCATCACCGGCGCGTTCTCGGTCTCGCGCCAGGCCATGCAGCTGGGCTACATCCCGCGCATGCGCATCAAGCACACCTCGCACGACACCATCGGCCAGATCTACATCCCGGGAATCAACTGGGGTATCGCGGTGATGGTGATCGGCCTGGTGCTGGCCTTCCGCAGCTCGTCCAACCTGGCCGTGGCCTACGGCATCTCGGTGTCGGCCACCATGCTGATCGACACCCTGCTGCTGGCCCTGGTGGCGCGCTCGCTGTGGCCGAAGGCGCGCAAGTGGATCCTGCCGCTGTGTGTGGTGTTCTTCGTCATCGACCTCGGCTTCGTCATCGCCAACGGCGCCAAGCTGCTGCAGGGCGCCTGGTTCCCGGTGGTGCTGGGCATCTTCCTGTTCACCATGATGCGCACCTGGCGCCGTGGCCGCGAGCTGCTGCGCGATGAGATCCGCAAGGACGGCATCCGCCTGGATACCTTCCTGCCGGGCCTGATGCTGGCGCCGCCGGTACGCGTGCCGGGCACCGCGGTATTCCTCACCGCCGACCCGACCGTGGCCCCGCACGCGCTGATGCACAACCTCAAGCACAACAAGGTGCTGCACGAGCGCAACGTGTTCCTGCACGTGGAAACCCTGCCCATTCCCTATGCGATGGAAGGGCAGCGGCTGAAGATCGAATCGGTGGGCGACGAGTTCTATCGCGTCTACGTGCGCTTCGGTTTCATGGAGACCCCGGACGTGCCGCTGGCGCTGATGCGCTCGTGCGACCACGGCGGCATCTACTTCGACCCGATGGACACCACCTTCTTCGCCAGCCGCGAAACCATCGTCGCCACCGCCAACCGTGGCATGCCGATCTGGCGCGACAAGCTGTTCGCGCTGATGCACAGGAACGCCGCTCCGGCGACCGGGTTCTTCCGGATTCCGGGCAACAGATTGGTGGAACTGGGCGCGCAGGTGGAGATTTAATCTCCACCTGCGCTACGTCCCACGATTTGCTGCGCAAACCGTGGGTCCCGCGCGCATTCCACCTTATCCCCGCGCCTGTCGGCGCGCCCCCTTGAACAACAAGGGGGCTCCGCTTGCGGAGACCACTCGACTCCTCAGGTCCATCCGCGCATGGCGTGGATATACCGTGTCGACCAAGGTCGACACCTACCAGATCCGACCCCGTGCCGACCAACGGTCGGCACCCACCAAAGCAGAACGCCGTTCCGACAGGCCGCAGGAAACTGTCGAAGGCGGGGTGGGTCCGGTTGCGGGGGCGTGAGCCGCATGGATGCGGCGACCGAGCTTACATGGACGTACTTGCCGCGTGGCCCGCACGCGGCGGCACCCCGCCCGACCCACCCCGCCATTCCCCAGGAAGCCCGCTTCGGCTGTTGCTCTGGATGTTGCCGTTACCGTTGCCTCTGCGGGTGCCGGGCGCAGCCCGGCCGAAACCCGCGCTTTTGCCGCATAATCAGCACATGACCGACGACCGCATCATCGGCGCCGGCGCCACCCGCGAGGATGACGCCGCCGACGCCAGCATCCGCCCCAAGCGCCTTGCCGACTACCTCGGCCAGGTGCCGGTGCGCGAGCAGATGGAGATCTACATCCAGGCGGCCAAGGGGCGCGGCGACGCGCTCGACCATGTGCTGATCTTCGGGCCGCCCGGCCTGGGCAAGACCACCCTCAGCCATGTCATCGCCAACGAACTGGGCGTGGCCCTGCGGGTCACCTCCGGCCCGGTGATCGAGAAGGCCGGCGACCTCGCCGCGCTGCTGACCAACCTGCAGCCGCACGATGTGCTGTTCATCGACGAGATCCATCGCCTGTCGCCGGTGGTGGAGGAAGTGCTGTACCCGGCGATGGAAGATTTCCAGATCGACATCATGATCGGCGAGGGCCCCGCTGCCCGCTCGATCAAGATCGACCTGCCGCCGTTCACCCTGATCGGTGCCACCACCCGTGCTGGCCTTCTGACCGCGCCGTTGCGCGACCGCTTCGGCATCGTCCAGCGCCTGGAGTTCTACAGTGTCGAGGAGCTGACCCGCATCGTGCGCCGCTCGGCGGCCATCCTGGCCATCGACTGCACCGCCGATGGCGCCGGCGAGATCGCACGCCGCGCGCGTGGCACCCCGCGTATCGCCAACCGCCTGCTGCGCCGCGTGCGCGACTATGCGCAGGTGAAGGCCGGCGGCCACATCGACGAGGCCGTGGCCCAGGCCGCGATGAAGATGCTCAAGGTCGACCCGGAGGGCTTCGACGAGCTTGACCGGCGCCTGCTCAAGACCATGGTCGACTACTTCGACGGCGGTCCGGTCGGCATCGAATCGCTGGCGGCGGCGCTGTCTGAAGAGCGCGGCACGCTGGAAGACGTGGTCGAGCCGTACCTGATCCAGCAGGGCTTCCTGGTGCGCACCGCGCGTGGCCGCATGGCCACCCACAAGGCCTACCGGCACATGGGCCTGAAGCCGAAGAACCCGCCGCAGGACCTGTTCGCGGAGGTTCCCGATGTCGGTTGAGCCCCGATTCAGTTGGCCGACACGCATTTACTGGGAAGATACCGACGCAGGTGGCGTGGTCTACCACGCCCGCTACGTGGCCTTCATGGAACGGGCCCGGACCGAATGGATGCGTGCGCTGGGCTACGGCCAGGAGCGCATGCGCGCCGAGCACGGGATGGTCTTCGCGGTGCGCTCGATGCAGATGGATTTCATCAAGCCGGCACGGCTGGATGACACCCTGCAGGTGAGTGCCCGTCTGGTCCAGCTGAAGAAGGCCAGCATGGTCTTCGACCAGCAGATCCTGCGCGACGGCGAGCTGCTGCTGTCGGCGCAGGTCCGCATCGCCGCACTGGAAGCGGCCAGTTTCCGCCCGCGTGGCATGGACGAGGCCGTCCTTGCCGTGCTGCAACCCCACCTCCACCCCGAATCCGAACACTGAGGAACAACGGATGATCGCAACGCTCCTGGCCCTGCAGGCCACGGTCACCGAGGCACTGCCGGCCGACGTCAGCAATGCCGCGACACAGACCCTTGCCCAGGCCACCACTGGCGGCGGCATCAACTACCTCGAACTGATGGCCAAGGCCAGCCTGCCGGTGAAGATCATCGTGCTGCTGCTGCTGGTCGGCTCGTTCGTCAGCTGGGTGATCATTTTCCGCAAGGCCCGCGTGTTCAAGCAGGCCACCCGCGAAGCCGACGAGTTCGAGAACCGCTTCTGGTCCGGTGCGGACCTGGGCAAGCTGTACAGCTCGGCCACCGACCGCAGCCGCAATGTCGGCGGCCTGGAAGCCATCTTCGAAGCCGGCTTCCGCGAGTACACCCGCCTGCGCGACAAGCGCCGCCTGGACGGTCGTGCCCAGCTGGAAGGCGCACAGCGTGCCATGCGCACCACCTACACCCGCGAAGTGGACCAGCTTGAGCGCAACCTGGAACTGCTGGCCAACATCGGCTCGACCGCGCCTTACGTGGGCCTGGTCGGTACCGTGTTCGGCATCATGGTGACCATGCACGACATGATCAGCAGCGGTGCGCAGGCCGGCATCGCCGCCGTCGCGCCGGGCATCTCCGAGGCACTGTTCGCCACCGCCATCGGCCTGTTCGTGGCGATCCCGGCGGTGTGGGCCTACAACCGCTTCACCACGCGCGTGGAGCGCATGTCGGTGCGGTTCGAGACCTTCGCCGAAGAGTTCAGCTCCATCCTGCAGCGCCAGAGCGCTGGCGACGAGTAAGCGCCTGACCCGGGAGTCCAAGCCATGTCCGCTGCCATCGGTCGCCGCAAGCGCCGCAAGCTGAAATCGGAAATCAACGTCGTTCCCTACATCGACGTCATGCTGGTGCTGCTGATCATCTTCATGGTCACCGCACCGCTGCTCACCCTGAGCTTCGACGTCGACCTGCCGCAGTCCAACGCCAAGGCGCTGGAGAGCAAGCAGGATCCGGTGATCGTCTCGGTGCGCCAGGACGGCCAGCTCAGCCTGAAGCTGCCCGACGCCAAGGACCCGACCGCCGTGTCGGCCGAGGAACTGGAAGGCCGTCTGGCCGGCATCGCCGCCCAGGACAAGGGCGTGCGCGTGATCGTCGCCGCCGACCGCGCCGTGGCCTATGAAAAGGTCATTGCTGCAATGGATGTGATCAAGCGCGCCAAGGTAGACAAGGTAGGCCTGGCCACCGATGCACGCTGACGCCCTGCCACCCCCGCATCAGCGCGAACCCGGCTGGGGCCTGCCCCTGGCGCTGGCGTTGCTGGTGCACCTGCTGGTCGCGCTGGTGTTCATCGTGGCCTGGTTCTGGTCGCCCGAGCGCAACACCGATGCCGCCGCCGGCGACCCCTCGGTCGAGGCCAGCCTGGCGCTGTCCGCGTCCGAGGCCTCCGCCGCGCGCCAGGCCCTGCGCCAGTCGGAGAAGCTGGAGGACCTGCCGCCGCCGGTGGCCGAGCCGATCCCGGTGCCTGAAGACACCGTCCCGCCGCCGCAGCCGATTCCCGAACCGCGGCCGCAGGACGCCCCCACGCCGCAGCAGCAACAGGCGCAGGAGCGTGTCGCGCAGCCAGACACCAAGGACCAGGAAGCGGTGAGCGCGCTGGCCATCTCGCAGGAGAAGGCCAAGCAGGAACAGGAAGCCAAGCGCCGCCAGGAACAGATCGACCTGACCGAACGCAAGCGCCAGGAGGAAGCGGAGCAGAAGCTGCGCCTGGCCAAGCAGCAGGAAGCGGACGAAAAGAAGAAGCAGGCCGAGCAGGAGCGCGTGGCGGCTGACAAGGCCGAGGCCGAGAAGCAGAAGAAGATCGCCGAGATCCGTGCCCGCCGCGAGCAGGCCGAGAAGGAAGCCAAGCTGGCCGAGCAGAAGCTGCGCCAGGTGGCAGCCGCGCGTAATGCTGCCGGCAGTGCCGCTGCCGGTTCCAGCGGTGCCTCCCAGCCGGCCGCCGGTGGCGGTGGCAACAGCGATGATCTTTCGGCCAAGTACGCGGCCGCGATCCAGGCCAAGGTGCTGTCGCAGTGGGTGCGCCCGGATACGGTGCCGCTCGGCCAGCGTTGCCAGATCACCATCACCCAGATTCCGGGGGGCACGGTGATGCAGGCCAAGGTCAGCCCGAACTGCCCGTACGACGAGGCCGGCAAGCGTTCGATCGAGGCCGCCGTGCTCAACGCGCAGCCGCTGCCGTACCGCGGCTTCGAGTCTGTGTTCGCACGCACGCTCAACTTCACCTTTACCGCCCAGGATCGCTGAGGCGGGCAGGGCTGGGTGGCCATCGGGCCACCTGCGCCCACGGATGTCGCGCCTGCCTCTGGCGGGCCCGGTTTCAGCCGGGCAAGCTGGGGGCTGCTGTGGAATACCACCCTGCGGGGCGGTGTGGCCGGGGCAGGCGGTGCGATGTTAGCCACGACGTTAACGGTGCGTGAGAGGACGGGCTGGAACTGACCCGGAATTCACGTACCCTTGGTTCATGATTGCGAAGCGGTTCACTCCCGCTTTGTTATCCCTCGTTCCGGTTTCCCCCTATTGAGCGCTCCATGAAAAAGATGCCTCGCTGGCTTGCCGTGTTTGCGGCCCTGTTGCTGCCCTTTGCTGCCGTCGCGCAGCAGAAGGGGCTGGATATCGACATCATCGGCGGCAATGCCTCCGCGCTGCCGATCACCATCGTGCCGATGCCCTACCAGGGTTCGGCGGCTGCACCGCAGACCGACGTCGCCGGGGTGGTCCGCGCCGACCTCGAGCGTTCGGGCCAGTTCCGCACGCTGCCGGAAGCACAGATCGTCGAAAAGCCCGTGCGGGGCGGCGACATCCAGTTCGCCACCTGGCGCGCGCTGAAGCAGAACTACATCGTGGTCGGCCGCGTGCTCGACGCTGGTGCCGGCGCCTACCGTGTCGAGTACGAACTGTTCGACGTACCGAAGGGCGAGCGCCTGCTGGGCCTGGCGATGACCGCCCGTGGCAACGCCATGCGTGACGTCGCCCACCAGATGGCCGATGCCATCTACGAGAAGATCACCGGTGTCCGTGGCGCCTTCTGGACCCGCATCGCCTACGTGACCGCCAGCGGCAAGGGCGACGCCATGCGCTACGCGCTGATGGTGGCCGACTCCGATGGCTACAACCCGCAGACCATCGTGCGTTCGGCCGAGCCGCTGCTGTCGCCGTCGTGGAGCCCGGATGGCAGCAAGCTGGCCTACGTCAGCTTCGAGCGTGGCAATTCGGCCATCTACATCCAGAACATCGGCACCGGTGCGCGTGAGCTGGTCACCAGCTTCCGCGGCATCAACAGCGCCCCGGCGTTCTCGCCGGACGGCCGCAAGCTGGCCCTGACCCTGTCGCGTTCGGGTAACCCGGAAATCTACGTGATGGACCTGGGCAGCAAGCAGCTGACCCAGCTGACCAACCACTTCGCCATCGATACCGAGCCGACCTGGGCACCGGACGGCAGCGCGGTGTACTTCACCTCCGACCGCGGCGGCCGTCCGCAGGTGTACAAGGTCGGTGCGGGCGGCGGCAGTGCCGAACGCGTGACCTTCCAGGGCAACTACAACGCCAAGCCCTCGGTGTCCTACGATGGCAAGAAGATCGCCGTCGCCCAGGGCTCGGGCAACAGCTACAAGATCGCGATGATGGACAGCTCGCTGGGTTCGCCCCGCTGGAGCACGCTGTCCCCGGGTTCGCTGGATGAATCTCCGAGCTTTGCGCCCAACGCAAGCATGGTGTTGTACGCCGCCCGCGAGGGTGGCCGTGGTGTGCTGTACGCCGTTTCTGCCGATGCGCGCGTGCGCCAGCGGTTGGTTCTGGCTGACGGAGATGTGCGCGAACCGGCATGGTCCCCATACCGTACCCAGCGCTAAAAGAGTGTTAATATTTTCGCTGTCTTGAACCCCTCATCGGCCTAGGAGCCACAAAGGTATCGCCATGAACAAGTCCACCCGCGTTCTGCTTGTTTCCCTGCTGTCTGTGGCCGTCCTGGCCGGTTGCTCGAAGAAGGTGAAGGAAGAGCCGGCAGCCCCGGTTGACACCGGCACCTCGACCACCACCCCGACCGCTCCGTCGACCTCCGGCCTGTACGGCCCGGGCGACCTGGACACCGACGCTTGCCTGCGCCAGCGCGTTGTCTACTTCGACCTGGACAAGGAAGACGTGAAGCCGGAATTCCAGGCCATCATGGCGTGCCACGCCAAGTACCTGCGTGACCGTCCGTCCTCGCGCATCACCCTGCAGGGCCACACCGACGAGCGCGGTTCGCGCGCGTACAACCAGGCCCTGGGCGAGCGTCGTGGCAACGGCGTCAACTCGGCCCTGCAGGCCAACGGTGGCTCGGCTTCGCAGCTGACCGTCGTGTCCTACGGTGAAGAGCGTCCGGTCTGCACCGAGTCGAACGAGTCCTGCTGGTCGCAGAACCGTCGCGTCGAAATCGTCTACACCGCGCAGTAATCCATGCGTATTGGCATCAAACTGATGCTGGTCGTTGCGGCAGCCCTCGTGGCTGCCGCACCGGCGCATGCACAGCGACAGAGCCTGGCCGACCGCGTTGGCGCGATCGAGCAGCAGATGTACAACAACAGTGCCAACCAGGACCTGTTGAACCAGATCAATCAGCTGCGGCAGCAGGTCACCAGCCTGCAGGCCTCGATCGAGCAGTTGCAGCACGACAACGCCCAGCTCAAGCAGTCCGCCCAGGACCAGTACCTGGATCTGGACAGCCGCCTGAACCGGTTGGAAGGGGGCAATGCCGCCCCGGCCCTGCCGCCCGTTCCGGCGAGCGCGCCGAAGGCCGCCCCGGCCCCGGCAAAACCCGCAGCGGCGGCCACTTCCGAGCGGCCGCCTTCCGTCCATGGTGATGCCGGCAGCCTTGCCGCCACCGGCGACGAGCGCACCTCCTACAACGTCGCCTTCGATTCGCTGAAGGCCGGCAAGTACGATGATTCGGCGCAGCTGTTCCTGAGCTTCCTGCAGCTGTACCCGAACGGCGTCTACGCGCCGAACGCGCTGTACTGGCTGGGCGAGAGCTACTACGCCACCCGCAATTTCCCGATGGCGGAGACCCAGTTCCGTGAACTGCTCTCGCGCTATCCGACCCACGACAAGGCCGCTGGCGGCCTGCTCAAGGTCGGCCTCTCGCAGTATGGCGAGGGCAAGGTCGACCAGGCCCAGCAGACGCTGGAGACCGTCGTGGCGCAGTACCCTGGCTCGGACGCCGCGCGCACCGCGCAGGACCGCCTGCAGTCGATCCGCCTCGGCAAGCAGATCCGCTGATCCGCTGACCGGGCGTACAATGGGTGCCCTGTAGAGCCGAGCCCACGCTCGGCTGCTTTCGTTTCCGGTTCAGCAAACCCGCCCGGATCCGGCAGCTCGCGTTACCGGCCGGGCCACACCCGACCGGCCGCTGTTGTAGAGCCGAGCCATGCTCGGCTGCTTTCGTTACCGGCCACGGTAGCCCACCCGCCACGTGTCCCACCAAGAAGTCCCCGCCATGACCGCCGTTACCTCGTCCAGCGCCGCCGCCACGCCCAGTGAGATCGTGCAGTCGCCGCTGCCACGCCTGAAGATCACCGAGATCTTCACCTCGCTGCAGGGCGAAGCCGATACCGCCGGCTGGCCGACCGTGTTCGTGCGCCTGACCGGCTGCCCGCTGCGTTGCCAGTACTGCGACACCGCTTATGCCTTCCATGGCGGCACCTGGTGGGACATCGACGACATCGTAGCCGAGGTGCTGGCCCAGGGCGTGCGCCACGTCTGCGTGACCGGTGGCGAGCCGCTGGCACAGAAGCGCTGCCTGGTACTGCTGCAGAAGCTGTGCGACGCCGGCATGGATGTCTCGCTGGAAACCTCCGGTGCGCTGGACGTCAGCGCCGTGGACTCCCGGGTATCGCGCGTGGTCGACATCAAGACCCCGGGTTCGGCCGAAGTGGCGCGCAACCGCTGGGACAACCTGCCGTTGCTGACCGCACGCGACCAGGTCAAGTTCGTCATCTGCAACCGCGAGGACTACGACTGGGCCAAGGCCATGGTCGCCGAGCATGAACTGGTGAAGCGCTGCACGGTGTTCTTCTCGCCCAGCAAGGGTGAGATCACCGCGCGGCAGCTGGCCGACTGGATCGTCGAAGACCGGCTGCCAGTGCGCTTCCAGATGCAGTTGCATAAAATCCTGTGGAACGACGAGCCGGGCCGATGAGCCGGCGCAACGTTCCCTGATGTAGCTCCGGCGCGGGACAGCGTGCTGGCTTTCCCCTCCCAACCGGATGTTTTTCCCATGAAGAAGGCAGTCGTGCTTCTCTCCGGCGGCATGGATTCAGCCGCCGTCATCGCCATGGCCCAGGAACAGGGCTTCGCCGTGCATGCCCTGAGCGTGCGCTACGGCCAGCGCCACACCTCCGAACTGGATGCCGCCGCCCGCGTGGCCAAGGCCCAGGGCGTTATCGCGCACAAGACCGTGGACGTGGACCTGCGCAGCATCGGCGGCTCGGCGTTGACCGACGACATCGACGTGCCCGAGGCCGGCGGTGCCGGCATTCCAGTGACCTACGTGCCGGCGCGCAACACCATCATGCTGTCGCTGGCGTTGGGCTGGGCCGAAGTGCTCGGCGCCAACGACATCTTCTGCGGCGTCAACGCCGTGGACTACTCCGGCTACCCGGACTGCCGTCCCGAGTTCGTGGCCGCGTTCCAGGCGCTGGCCAACCTGGCCACCAAGTCGGGCGTGGAAGGCGCGGGCATCAAGGTGCACGCACCGCTGCAGTTCCTCAGCAAGGGCCAGATCGTCAGCGAAGGCGTGCGCCTGGGCGTGGACTTCGGCCTGACCGTGTCCTGCTACAACGCCGACGCCAACGGCGCCGCCTGCGGCCACTGCGATGCCTGCCGCCTGCGCGCGCAGGGCTTCACTGAGGCCGGCGTAGCCGACCCGACGCTGTACGCCTGAAATACGGGTGCCGGGCATGGCCCGGCGCCGCCGGGGTCTGGAATCTGGTAGTGCCGGCCGCGGGCCGGCCGGCCCGGGGGTGGCCACCAGGGGTTGCCCGGGCCGCCGGGCCGGGCCCGGCGCTACCGCTGCCGCAACCACCCAGATGCTTCAATAAACGCCCGCACCGCCTCCGGATCGGCATAGTCCAGTTCGATCATCTGCGCGATCCCCGCCTTCTCATCAGCCTGTTGTCGCATGTACCCCTGCGCGATGCGATACCCGGCGTAATAGCCCACATCACTCACCCCGAACGGATTGCGGGCGCTGTTGTAGAGCCAGTTGTCGAGATTTTCCCCGTTCATCTCAGCAATGAAGCGCGTGCGGATTTCCGCTTCGTGTGTTGCGCCGTAGTCGTAGAAGGGTAATGCTGGCCGGCGCCCGCTCAGCCGCTCCGCCACATACTCGGCCACACCCTCGCGCACTGCATACTGGGCCAGGCTGCCGGTGGTCTCGCGCTGCTGCGTATGCACGTACTCGTGCAGGTTGTTCTGCGCGTTGTTCGCCCCCGGGCGGCTGTCGTAGAAGATCCGCAGGCGGCTGCGCATCGGCTCCGGCAGCTCGCTCACGTCCACGCGCTCATCGCCCAGCGCCATCTCCGCTCCGATCAGCACCTTGTCACCCAGCGTCGTGCCGCCGGTACGCAGAACACCGACCGCATAGGTGATGTTGGCGGGGCGCAGGGCGGGGTAAAGCTCCCGGAACGCAGCCAGGTCCCGTTCCAGGGTGGCGCTGGCCTGCTGCGCGTTGGCGGTCAATGGCCGTACCGACGTCCAGAAGCGCGGCCACGTACGCATGGCCGTGGCGTATTCGCGGGCGGTGTAGTTGCGGACCTGCATCAGCGCATGCAGGCCGGGGCTGCCCGGATCGATGTAGCGCTCCTGGACCAGTGCGACCTGGCGTTCAACGTCGGGCTCGGTGCGCACGGCGTCATAGGTAGCCCAGAAGCGGCCGATATCATCAGTGACGACCTGGGGCGGGGCGGCCAGTGCTGCGCAGGGCACCAGCAGGGCGGCAATGAGGCAGAAGGGCAGGCGCATCCGTGGCTCCGGGGAAGGATCACAGATGGGATGCGACGGAGGCCCGGAAGGTTTAAGCGGGCTCACTGGATCGGGTAGTGCCGGCCGCTGGCCGGCAACCTCATGCACCAGGGTTTCACCCGGCCCGGCAAAGTAGGGTAGAATGCCCACCCCGCCGAAAGGCTGGGGCAGTGCAATGGGCCGTTAGCTCAGTCGGTAGAGCAGAAGACTTTTAATCTTTTGGTCGAAGGTTCGAATCCTTCACGGCCCACCATTGCATTCAATGACCCAGGTCATTCAGAAAGGCACCGCAATGCGGTGCCTTTTTTGTGGCGCTCGTCCAAGGCAACTACTTTGTCCGCGCATTCTTCGCTTTAGCCGCCGCCGCGTCGGCAGCCTCCTGTGCGGCCGTTGCTGCCGCATTCGCAGAACGTGCCGCCTCCGCTCTTGCAGCCTCGAAATAGGTGAGCCGCTGCAGACTGGTTCTGCGTTCCAGTTCCATTGCTGCGGCGAAGCTCTCCGGATGCTTTGCAGCGCAGGCCTCCTGCACCAGTTGCACGGCACGATCAGACAGCCCGGGCTGGATGTTGCCGAGCAGGCAATCGGCATACGGTACGGGCGCGGCCGGGCTGGCGGCCAGCGCGGCGATGAGTACTGCACTCAACATGCAAACCTCCTTGTAGGTTTCGAAGTGGCTGGTGACCAGTCGGTCCCAAGTATGGACCGGTTCTGGGTGCAACGGCGGGTACGCCGGCCGGATATCCCGGCACACCCGTTCCGCCAGCCCGCGGCAGGCGAAGAACAACCCATCGCCCCCCTTTCATCCAGATGGCAGTCGGGCGTGGCCATCGACCGGCAGCGCTCAGCGGCGTGCAGCATTTCCGCCACGGTCAGCATGCCAACGGCGGCACGCTTCGCGCGTGCCATCGCGGATGCGCTTGAGGCATCCCCAGAATGCGCATCCACGCATGGCGTGGATCTACTTTCGCCTGAGGACAATCGCTGCGATGACGGCTGCGATGCCGACCGGGATCAGGACGACCGCCAGAAGAATGATCCAGTGCCAAATGCTGAAGCCCCCCATGTCCCAACTCCTTGTAGGAAACGACGAATGCTAGCAAACGCGATTGCAGTCATTTCCCGATACAGTTCAAGCATCGCGCAGCGCCGTAGCATACGTGCAGGCTTGCCGAATCGGCCGACGCCTTGGCCTTGGCGTTATGCTCGGCACTTTCCCAGGATGGGCCGCTCCATGCGCTTGATCGTGCTGTCGCTGTTGTTGTCCGCTGTCTCCGCCGCGCCGTTGATGGCCGCCGAGCCGGCACCGTCCGCACAGGCCGCCGCCGCAACCCCGCTGGTCATCGGCGAGACCTTCACCATTGAATCGAAGGCGCTGGGCGAAACCCGCCGCATCAATGTCTACCGCCCGCAGCCGTGGGGCCTGGACCCGAAGGCGGCGTTGCCGGTGCTGTACATGGCCGATGGCGGCATCGGCGAGGACTTCCTGCATGTGGCCGGGCTGGTGCAGGTGCTGAGTGGCAACGGCAGCATGCGTCCGTTCCTGCTGGTAGGCATCGAGAACACCGAGCGCCGCCGCGACATGACGGGCCCCAGCAGCGACCCGCAAGACCAGAAGATCGCGCCCCGCATCGGCGGTTCAGCGGCCTACCGCAGCTTCCTGCGCGATGAACTGATGCCGCAGGTGCGCCAACGCTACCCGACCACCGACGAGCGCGCGCTGATCGGTGAATCGCTGGCCGGCCTGTTCGTGGTCGAGACGCTGCTGCAGGAGCCGACACTGTTCAACAGCTACATCGCACTGGACCCCAGCCTGTGGTGGAATCGGGGCACGATGTTGGCCGCTGCGGCCAAGCAGTTGCCGGCGGTGACGCGTGCGCAGCCGCGCGTGTTCCTGGCCAGCAGTGGGCAGCTGGAGCTGGCTGCGTCCGCCGCGCAGTTGGCCACGCTGCTGCAGCAGGCGTCGCCGTCGCCGCTGGTGAAGTACCTGCCGCTGCCGGAGGAAACCCACGCCACGATCTATCACCCAGCCGCCTTGCAGGCGCTGCGCACGCTGTTCCCGGCACCGCCGCCGGCGTCGCCCTGATCCGGCGTGGCACTGCACCGCATGACGTGTGAGGATGCGGTAGCGGCGCCACCTGAGGGCGTCGCCCGCAACGGGAGAGCGTGGATGCAGCGTGTGCGTGGATGGAGTGTGGCGGCCTGCCTGGCCGTGGGTGGCTGTGCGATGTCGGTGGCACCACCGGCAACGCAGAGTGACGCGAAGGAAAGCGCGGCAACGGCGGTGCCGGGCGTAGTGCTGCCGGATACCGAAGCGCTGCGCGTACATGACCCGGTGGGGCGCGACTACCCGATCTGGGTGGCGCTGCCGGCCGACTATGCGGCGCATCCGGAAAAGCACTATCCGGTGCTGTACGTGACCGATGCGCTGTACAGCTTCCCGCTGGTCCGCAGCGTGCGCAATCTGGTGGGGCAGCAGGGCGTCAACATCGAGAATTTCATCCTGGTCGGTCTGCCGCCGCAGGAAGGCCTGACTTCAAAGCAGAGCCGCTCGCGCGACTACACGCCCAGCAATCCGGCGCGCACGGTCGATGGCTATTACAGTGATGACGTCACCTACGGCGGTGCGGCACATTACCGCGATTTCCTGGC
Source organism: Stenotrophomonas sp. SMYL20 (assembly GCF_036320045.1). NCBI lineage: Bacteria > Pseudomonadati > Pseudomonadota > Gammaproteobacteria > Lysobacterales > Lysobacteraceae > Stenotrophomonas > Stenotrophomonas sp. SMYL20. Next base: position 88,017 of record NZ_JAWIRT010000004.1, read on the forward strand.
CGCACAGGTGCTGCCGATGGTCGATGCGCGTTATCGCACCGATCCCGCCCGGCGCATGTTCGCTGGTCATTCCTATGGCGCGCTGTTCGGTGCCTATGTGCTGACCACACAACCGGACATGTTCAGCACCTACATCCTGTCCAGTCCTTCGCTGTGGTTCGACCAGCTTCTGCTGCCGCGCATGCAGGATGCCGCTGTGGTTCCGGCTCAGCCTACGCGCGTGCTGCTGTCGGTGGGCAGTTACGAGACGGACAAGCCAGGGCCGCGTTATTCCACCGGCAATGACATGCTGAAGCAGACCGCGGACTTCGCTGCCCAGCTGAAGCGCACGGGGCGCAAGTTGAAGGTGGACAACGTGGTGATTGACGGCGAGGACCATCTTACGGTCTACCCGCAGGTGATCACTCGCGCACTGCTGGAGGTGATGCCGGGTGAAGGGCCGTACACCGGCGGTTGATGGAGGGCTGCATCCACGTATTGCGTGGATCTACCGGTGGTGTTGACGTGGATCCATGCCGAAGAGAAACGGAATCAGTAGATCCACGCCAGGCGTGGATGATTGCCTCAGGCCGCGCTGGCGTGCGGCGGCGGTATCAAGGTGGCATCTGCTGCATGGCGGAAACACAGGCGGATGGCATCGAGCAGCTCGCTCATGCTGTACGGCTTGGGCAGGAAGTGGATGCCGGCGCGCAGCTGCGGCAGCACGCGGTGCTGGTCCATGCCGGAGGTGACCAGGATCGGCAGCTGCGGCAGGTGCTCACGCACGCGGTTGGCGGTTTCGATGCCGCTGATGCCGCCCAGGCAGACGTCGGTGAACAGCAGGTCGAACGGTTCACCGGCGTTGAGCAGGCCCAGCGCGGCCTCGGCGCTGCTGACAGCGGTGACCTGGCAGGCCTGGCTTTCCAGGGCGAGACGACTGAGTTCCTGGGTTTCCTCGGCGTCCTCGATCAGCAGGACGCGCGGTTCCACAAAGCGCTTGGACAGCAACATGACGCGGCAACTCCGGACAACAAGGGGAGCGAAAGGCGCGCAAGTATGCGCAAGCCAGTAGTGATCCCGGCGTGCACGGCAAGCTAAGTGGGCGTTACAGCTGTCCGCGTCGCTGGCGGCGCACGTGCCAGGCCAGCATCGCCACCGCCAGCAGCGCGGTGCCGATGCGCAGGCTGGTGGCCTGCCAGCCGAGCGCGACGGCGTCGTCAAGGCTGAACACATTCCAGGCCAGGTTCATCGAAACGTGCAGGACCAGGCCGCACCACAGGGTGTCACCGTCGAGGTGGTCGAGCCAGGCGAAGATGAAGCCGCCGAGGGCGATCACCGCGCCGACGAACAGCGCGATGCCGCCACCGTCGAACCCACCGAAGCCCAGCCAGTGCACCATGCCGAACAGCAGCGCCTGCGGCAGCGCGAGCAGCGGCCACGGACCACGCACGATCTTCACCAGCAGCACGAAGCCCAGGCCGCGGAACAGCACTTCCTCGGCCAGCGGGAACAGCACGCCCAGCATCGTGGCATCCAGCGTGGTCAACGCCGTGTTCGGGGTACCGAGCAGCGCCAGGCCCAGCCAGCACGGCAGGCTGGCCAACAGCACCCACATCGGGCCTCCCCAGCCATTTCCGCGCAGCCCGAGGCTGGCCGACAGACCCATTCCACGGGGCCGCAGCAGTGCGGCCAACAGTAGTGCCGCCAGCACCGCCAGCGCATTGTCCAGCAGGCTGCCGCCGTAGGGCATGGGCAGGGCAGGAATCGGAGTCCCTGCGGCCGCGGCGATATCGCGCAGGTTCAGGCCCAGGCCAACGCCCAGCAGGACCAGCAGCAGGCGCGCGGTGGTGGGCAGGCGGGACAACGCGGTCATGTACGCACTCCCTGCGGAACAGGGGCCCAGTGTGTGCGACTGCCGCCGCATCGGCGCGCGTCGGAAGTCCCTGTGCCATCGGTCATGCGTTGCCGCACAGTCATCACCGCACAGGTACAGTCGATGCAGGACCGACAGGAGCAATGCCGATGCTGTGCCCCGTGTGCAAGACCCAGACCCTGCAGATGGCCGAACGCCATGGCATCGAGATCGACTATTGCCCCGGCTGCCGGGGCGTGTGGCTGGATCGTGGTGAACTGGACAAGATCATCGAGCGTGCCGGTGCCGGTGCCGGTGCGGCCGTGCCGCCGCCCGCGCCTGTACAGCAGCATCCGGCATCCTCTCCGCCGCCGGTGATGCACCGTGATACCCGCCACTTGGGCCAGCGCTACGAGGACAATCGGGGCCATGGATACAAGAAAAAGAAGAAGGACAGCTTCCTGTCGGAGCTGTTCGATTTCTGAGGCGCTGTAGAGTCGAGCTTGCTCGACTGGCTCTTGTTACCAATAGTCGAGCAAGCTCGACTCTACATGGAGCGCGTGATCACGGCCGCCGCAGGATGAACTCGCGGTCGTGGGTGCCGCCGACGATGAAGTCGTACTCGCCAACCTTGCTGCAGCCGTAACGCGCATAGAAGCGCTGTGCGCCGAAATTCTCTTCCCACACGCCCACCCACAGGGTGCGGCGCTGCGGCTGGTCCAGCCAGGCCATGAACGCGTCCATCAGGCGTGCACCGTGGCCGTCGTTCTGGTGTGCGGCCAGGATGTAGAACCGCTTAAGTTCGATGTCGCCCTCGCGTGCATTCGTGTGCGGCAGGGTGTTGGCACCGGCGGCCAGATAGCCGACCACGGCGTCACCGTCCATCAACAGCCAGATGGCACTGCGTGGATCGGACAGTTCGATGCGTTGCGGTTCGCTGCTGTAGTGCGCCTGCAGGAAATCCTGCAGCTCCTGCGGCGGATACGAGTCGCCCCAGGTTTCGTTGTAGGTGGCAATCGCGATGGCCGACAGCGCGTCGACGTCGGCAAGGGTGGCGCGGCGGATCTGCAACGACATGGCGGTGCCTGCATTGGAACGTGGCGCAGTGTAGCCGGCCCCGGCGGCTGCCGGGGCTGGCCATTGCTCACGAACTGCTGCTCAGAACCACATGCGCACGCCGGCCACCCAGCGTGTGTCGCGTGCGTGGTCACCGGCGTAGTCGGCGGTGTCACCAAACGTGCGTTCGTGGCTGATGCCGATGTAGGGCGCGAAGCGGCGGCTGAACTCATAGCGCAGTCGCAGCCCGGCTTCGACCTTGTTCAGGCCACGACCGATGCCGTACTCCTTCTCGTCCTTGGCCGCGACGGTGGCTTCCAGCAGCGGCTGCAGGATCAGGCGGTTGGTCAGCAGCACGTCGTACTCGACTTCAGCCTTGGCCAGCACCTGGCCGCCGGAGCCCATGTACAGCGTGGCCGAGCTCTCGAACTTGTACGGCGCCAGGCCCTGGATACCGACGGCCGCCCATGTGCGCGAGTCGGCCGGGCGGAAGTCCTGGCGCACGCCGACCAGCACGTCCCACCATGGCGACACGCTGCGGCCATACAGTGCTTCCAGTGACGACGATTCGGTGCGGCCACGGCTGCGTTCGCCATCGGTGCGCAGCCACAGACGGTTGATGTTGCCGCCGATCCAACCGGTCGCCTCCCAGGCCTGACCATTGCTGCTCTTGCCATCCCAATGTTCCAGACGGTCGATCAGCAGCAGGCTGTTGATCTCTGGCGCATGCTCCATCGCACCGTGTGCGATGGGCGGGAAGGCCGCGGCGCGGTCGGCGTCGGTCGGCACCGGGATGGGTTCGCGCGGTTCGGTCGGTGCAGGCGATCCGTGGTCCATCGCGGCGTGGTCCATCGTGGAATGGTCCATCGTCGCCGGCTGCCTCGCGCCATGATCCATCTTCGAGTGATCCATGGCTGAGTGGTCAATCGCGCCCGAATCCATCTTCGAATGATCCATCTTCGAATGATCCATCTTCGAATGATCCATCTTCGAATGATCGACAGGTTCGACCGGCGTCTTCGCGGTTTTCGCGGGCGGATCCATCGCGGCCATGTCATGACCAGCGTGCGACTGCGCGAACACGGGCAATGCAGCGGCCAGGCCCAGGGCCAGTAGGCTGGGGGAAAGCAGTGAGCGGCTCATTCTTCGATCCTCACTTCGCGCATCATGCCCGCTTCCATGTGGTACAGCAGATGGCAGTGGTAGGCCCAGCGGCCGAGTGCATCGGCGCGCACGCGATAGCTGCGGCGGGTGCCCGGCGGCATGTCGATGGTGTGCTTGCGCAGCTGGAACTCGCCCTGTGCGTTTTCCAGATCGCTCCACACGCCGTGCAGATGGATCGGGTGCTGCATCATGGTGTCGTTGACCAGCACGATGCGCATGCGCTCGCCGTAGTTCAGCTGCAGTGGTTCGGCGCTGGCGAATGGGATGCCATCGAACGACCAGGAGAACTTCTCCATGTGTCCGGTCAGGTGCAGCTCGATCTCGCGGTTCGGCTCGCGGCCATCCGGGTCTTCGAACAGGCTGCGCATCGCGCCGTAGGTCAGCACCTGGCGGCCGTTGTCGCGCAGGCCGATGCCGGGGTCGTCCAGCTTCGGTTCGGAGGCCGAGCTCTGCATGTCCACCAGCGGGTTGTTGCGTTCGCTGGCAGGGTGCTTCGGTGCCTTGCTGGCGGCATCGCCGCCGCCGTGCGCGCCGTGGCCCATGCTGGCGCCGCAGCCACCTTCCATGCTTTTCATCGCGGCCATGTCGTGACCGCCGTGGCCACCACTGCCCATGTCGTGACCCATGTCGCTCATCGTCAGCAACGGACGTGGGTCGCGCGCGGGAATCGGTGCCTGCAGGCCATGGCGAACCGCCAGTGTTCCGGCGGCGTAGCCGGTGCGGCCCATGTCCTGGCAGAAGATGGTGAAGGCGTCCTGGCCGCTCGGTTCGACGATCACATCGTAGGTTTCGGCCGGGGCGATGCGGAACTCATCGATGCTCACCGGGTGGATGTACTGGCCGTCGGCAGCGACCACGGTCATCTTCAGGCCAGGAATGCGTACGTCGAAGTAGGTCATCGACCCGCCATTGATGAAACGCAGCAGCACCTTCTCGCCGCTGCGGAACAGGCCGGTCCAGTTGCCGGCCGGGGCGGTGCCGTTCATCAGGTAGGTATAGGTGTGCGCGTTGATATCGGAGATATCGGTGGGCGTCATCCGCATCCGGCCCCACATGCCACGGTCGGACAGCGCCGCCGACCAGCCGTCGCGTTTCGCGTCGCGCAGGAAGTCGGGCAGGGTGCGCTTGTAGTAGTTGTCGTGCTCGGCCAGCTTCTTCATGCGGCGGAACAGCGCGCCCGGGTCCATGTCGGTCCAGTCCGACAGCATGATCACGTGCTCGCGGTCGTGGTGGTACGGCGCCGGTTCGGCCGGGTCGATGATCAGCGCGCCGTACAGACCAGCCTGCTCCTGGAACATGGAGTGGCTGTGGTACCAGTAGGTGCCCGACTGCTTCAGCTCGAAGTGGTAGTGGTAGGTCTCACCAGGGCCGATGCCGTTGAAGCTCAGGCCGGGCACGCCGTCCATGTTGGCGGGCAGCAGGATGCCGTGCCAGTGGATCGAGGTCGGGTGGCGTTCCAGCGTGTTGCGCACGAACAGGTCGACGGTCTGGCCTTCGCGCCAGCGCAGGATCGGTGCCGGCAGCGAGCCGTTGACGGTGATCGCCGGGCGGGTGCGGCCGGTGAAATTGGCGAGCGATTCGCCGATGGCCAGTTCGATGCGGGTGTCGCTGAGCACGGCGGGGGCGCCGGCCAGCCGTGGGGCGGCCGTGGCGGCGGCGAGCGCGCGCTGCGGCACGCCGACAGCGGCGATGCCGGCAACCACGCCGCCGGCGGCCAGGCCCTGCACGAACAGGCGGCGCGACGGCATGGGCACAGCGCCCGGACCGGGGGGAATGCGGGTATTCATGGTGGTGACTCCAGACACGTAAAGACGCCGGCAGGCGGCCGGCTGCGGTGCGCAGGGCGCACGATGCGTGTGGAATCAGCCGATGGGAGGACGCGAGATCGGCGGCAGCGGCGGCGCCGGGCGGCCAGTGGCCGGCATCGGCTGCGGGGCCAGCGACAGCGCCGGGCCGGCCATGACCGGCAACGGCAGCACTACCAGCAGCGGGTGCTGGGCACAGCTGCGCACGCAGTCCTTGATCTGGCAATGAGCGTCATGGGCGGGGGCCTTGGCCTGCGGAGCCTCGTCGGCCTGCATGCCGGCGTGGTGGTGGCAGTCGGCGGTGCCGCCATCAACGACAGCGGCTGCGGCGTGGGCCATCCGGCCCATTTCCTCGTGACCGCTGGCCATGGCCGCGTTCAGCCCGTTGAGCAACAGGCTGAGCATGAGCACGACACGGAGCAGGGTCGAGGCCAGGGACATGACGCTAATCTAGCTGCAAGCGGGCGCGGATGCACTTCCGGCTGAATGGCCGGTTCAAGGTTGGACCAGCACCAATGTAGAGCCGCTACCCTTCTTCGCGCACGATCTCCACCAGGCGCGGGCCGTAGCGGCTCAGCTTGGTGCCACCGATGCCGCCGACCCTGGCCAGTTCATCCAGGCTGGTCGGGCGCTGTTCGGCGATGTTGCGCAGGGTGCTGTCGTGGAAGATCACGAAGGCCGGCACGTTCTGCTCGCGCGCCAGCTCGGCGCGCAGGCCGCGCAGGGCGTTGAACAGGGCCAGATCCTGCGGCAGCACCGACAGCCCGGTGCGCTGTGCGCTGCGCTCGCGCCCGCTGGTACTGCTGGCCGGATCGCGGCGCATGCTGATCTGGCGGCGGCCGGTCAGCACGTCGCGGCTGGCATCGGTCAGGCGCAGGCCACCGTGGCCCTCGCTGTCCACTTCCAGCAGGCTGGCGGCGACCAGCTGGCGGAACACGCTGCGCCAGGTGCGCGCGTCGAGGTCGCGGCCGATCGCGTAGGTGCTGAGCTTGTCGTGGCCCTGCTGCTTCACCTTCTCGTTCTCGCTGCCGCGCAGGACATCGATCAGGTGGCCGACGCCGAAACGCTGGCCACTGCGGTAGACGCAGCTCAGTGCCTTCTGCGCCGGAATGGTCGCGTCCCACGAGGCCGGCGGCGTCAGGCAGTTGTCGCAGTTGCCGCAGGGCTGGGGATAGGTCTCGCCGAAACCGGCCAGCAGCACCTGGCGGCGGCACTGCATGGATTCGCAGTAGCCCAACAGGTGGTCCAGCTTGGACCGCTCCAGCTGCTTGCGCTCTTCGCCGGCTTCGGACTGCTCGATCATCTGCTTGAGCAGCACCACGTCACCCAGGCCGTAGCACAGCCAGGCCTCGGCGGCCTCGCCATCGCGGCCGGCGCGACCGGTTTCCTGGTAGTAGCCTTCCATCGACTTGGGCAGGTCGGTATGCGCGACGAAGCGCACGTCCGGCTTGTCGATGCCCATGCCGAAGGCGATGGTGGCGCACATCACGATGCCATCCTCGCGCAGGAAGCGGCGCTGGTTGTTGGCGCGCACCTCCGACGGCAGGCCGGCATGGTAGGGCAGGGCGTTGAAGCCCTGGCCGTTGAGGAATTCAGCGGTCTCTTCGACCTTGCGCCGCGACATGCAGTAGACGATGCCGGCCTCGCCGCGGTGGCCGCGCAGGAAATCGGTCAGCTGCTTGCGGGCGTTGTCCTTCTGCACCACGGTGTAGCGGATGTTGGGGCGGTCGAAGGAGCTGACGAAGTGGCGTGCTTCCTGCAGATCGAGGCGCTCGGCGATCTCGCGCTGGGTCGGCGGATCGGCGGTGGCGGTGAGCGCGATCCGCGGGATCTGTGGCCAACGCTCGTGCAGCACGGTCAGCTGGCGGTACTCGGGGCGGAAATCATGGCCCCACTGCGACACGCAGTGTGCTTCGTCGATGGCGAACAGGGCGATCTGGCTGCGCGACAGCAGCGACAGGAAGCGGCCGGTCAGCAGGCGCTCGGGGGCGACATAGAGCATGTCCAGCTCGCCCGCGAGCAGTTCGCGCTCGACGCGGCCGGCGGTCTCGGCGTCCAGGGTGGAATTCAGGTACTCGGCACGCACGCCGAGCTGGCGCAGGGCTTCGACCTGGTCCTGCATCAGCGCGATCAGCGGCGAGATGACGATGCCACAACCGTCACGCAGCAGGGCCGGCACCTGGTAGCAGAGCGACTTGCCACCGCCGGTGGGCATCAGCACCAGGGCATCATGACCGGCAGCTACATGCTCCACGATGTCCTGCTGGGGACCACGGAAATCGTCGTAACCAAAGACGCGTTGGAGCAGGTCGTGCGCGGGACGGGAAGCCATCCGGCTAGTTTACCCCGGCGGGGGTGTCTCGGCAGGGCTGCGCCCTGCACCTGCTACAAGCCAGAGCAACCTCAAAGGCAACAGCTGGCTCTGGGGTGATCCGTGGGTTGGCGGGGGGGGGGGGGGGGGGGGGGGGGGGGGGGGGGGGGGGGGGGGGGGGGGGGGGGGGGGGGGGGGGGGGGGGGGGGGCGCGGGCGCCGAGACCCCCCCCCC
>NZ_JAWIRT010000004.1:96427-136467 GCF_036320045.1 Stenotrophomonas sp. SMYL20
TTGGCGGGGCGGTGTCGGATTGCGGGGACGCCGCAAGTACGTCCGTGTAGGCTTGGCAGCCGTATCCATGCGGCTGACACCCCGCAATCCGACACCGCCCCGCCCTCGACAGGTTCACGCGGCTGTTGGTAGGTGTCGACCTTGGTCGACACATCTGTCAGATATCGAATGAATTCATCCGTGTCGACCAAGGTCGACACCTACCAGAGCGGACGCTGTCCCGGCAGATCGCGAAAAACTGTCGAAGGCGGGGTGGGTCCGGTGGCAGGGGTGTCCGCGGCATGGATGCCGCGGCCAAGCCCCCATGGGTGAGGGCGCTTTGCTTGCGAAGCACTGCTTCGCAAGCGCCCGAACGCACAGCCGCCAGCGGCTGGGCCGGCCTGGGGGTTTACGGCGTCCCCTGCTACCGGACCCACCCCGCCTACCCACAGGAAACCAGCTTTTGACGTTGATGTTGACGTTGATTCGGCGGGTGCAGGGCTGCAAGCCCTGCCGACCCCCCTCAATCCTTACTGGAGCAGCGAGCGCAGCATCCAGGCGTACTTCTCGTGGGTCTGCAGGCGCTGGGTCATCAGATCCTCGGTCGGGGCGTCGTCACCCTTGGCCGCCACGTCCAGCACTTCACGTGCCGTACGGCAGACCGCTTCGTTGGCGACCACCAACTGGCGTACCATTTCACGCCAGTCCGCACTGTCGGTCAGGCCCGGTTCCTCGGCGATCGAGGTTAGCGCAGCGAATTCCCGGTAGGAGCCCGGGGCATTGAAGCCCAGCGCGCGGATGCGCTCGGCCACGTCGTCCAGTGCCGCCCACTGCTCGGTGTACTGCGTCTCGAACATGGTGTGCAGCGAGTTGAACATCGACCCGGTCACATTCCAGTGGAAGTTGTGCGTCTTCAGGTAGAGCGTGAACGCATCGGCCTGGAAGCGCGACAGACCGTCGGCGATCTTCTTGCGGTCGCCCTGGGTGATCCCGATATCGATGTTCGGCGCCGACGGTGCCGCCGCTGCAAGCTTCTGCTTGCCGGTCTTGGCCTTGGTCGTGCTCTTGGTCTTCGCCATGGGGTTCCTCCTTGTGGAATCGTTGGCCTTCACAATAAACCGGTCGTGATGACTGGTCGCTTTCAAAGTTTTGAACGAACCGATTGATGAACTCTATCGATAAAAATCCATCGCCCCGCCTGCGCCAACAGCGCGCCGCCATCGACGGCGCCATGAGCCGCGACCGGGGCCGTTTGCTGGGGATGCTCTCGCGTTGCCAGGCCAAGCCACAGGATGCGGCACTGGCCGCCACCTTCGAGCAGGCCTTGCAGGCGTCGGTGCAGCGCCGGATGACACGGGCGCAGCAGCAGCCGTCCATTACTCTGGACCCGCAGCTGCCGATTGCGCGTGAAGCCGACGCCATCATCGGGCTGATCCGCGACCACCAGGTCGTGGTGATCGCTGGTGAAACCGGCTCGGGCAAGACCACCCAGCTGCCGAAACTGTGCCTGGCCGCAGGCCGTGGCCAGGCCGGCATGATCGGCTGCACCCAGCCGCGACGGATTGCCGCACGTGCGGTGGCCAGCCGCGTGGCGCAGGAACTGCAGAGCGAGCTGGGACAGCTGGTCGGTTACCAGGTGCGCTTCAACGACAAGGTCGGCGAAGACACCCGCATCAAGTTCATGACCGACGGCATCCTGCTGGCGGAAATTGCCAGTGACCGCTGGTTGTCGAACTACGACACGATCATCGTCGACGAGGCGCACGAACGCAGCCTCAACATCGACTTCCTGCTGGGCTACCTGAAGCAGCTGCTGCGCAAGCGCCCGGACCTGAAGCTGATCGTCACTTCGGCCACCATCGACACCGAACGCTTCGCCCAGCATTTCGACAATGCGCCGGTGATCAGCGTTGAAGGCCGCACCTACCCGGTGGAAGTGCGCTATCGCGCGCTGGAAGGCGAGGGCGAAGACCAGGGCGAACGCACCGTCAATGACGCCATCGTGTCGGCTATCGACGAGATCACCCGCCTGGATGCGCGCGGCGACGTGCTGATCTTCCTGCCGGGCGAACGCGAGATCCGCGATGCGCACCAGTCGCTGGAACGCCGCAAGTACCGCAATACCGAGGTGCTGCCGCTGTACGCGCGCCTGTCCAACCAGGACCAGGACCGGGTGTTCAACCCCGGGCCGAACCGGCGCATCGTGCTGGCCACCAACGTGGCGGAAACCTCGCTGACGGTGCCGCGCATCCGCTACGTGGTCGATCCGGGCTTTGCCCGCGTCAAGCGCTACAGCCCGCGCAACAAGCTGGACCGCCTGCACATCGAGCCGATCTCGCAGGCCAGCGCCAACCAGCGCAAGGGCCGCTGCGGCCGTATCGCCGAGGGCATCTGCTACCGCCTGTATGCCGAGGCCGATTTCCAGGCGCGGCCCGAGTTCACCGATCCGGAAATCCGCCGCTCCAGCCTGGCCGGGGTGATCCTGCGCATGCTGCAGCTGGGCCTGGGCCGCATCGAGGAGTTCCCGTTCCTGGAAGCGCCGGATGAGCGCGCGGTGGCCGACGGCTGGCAGCAACTGACCGAACTGGGCGCGATCGACGCCGAGCGGCGCATGACTACCATCGGCAAGCAGATGGCACGCCTGCCGGTGGACGTGAAGCTGGCGCGCATGCTGGTGGCCGCGCAGGCCGCCGGCTGCCTGCGGCCGATGCTGGTGATCGCCTCGTTCCTGGGCATCCAGGACCCGCGCGAGCGCCCGCCGGAAGCGCGTGGCGCGGCCGACAGCGCGCATGCGCAGTTCGCCGATGGGCGGTCCGAATTCGTTGGTGTGCTGCGCCTGTGGGATGCCTATCGGCAGGCCCATGAAGACCTGACCCAGTCCAAGCTGCGCGACTGGTGCAGCCGCCACTTCCTTGGCTTCCTGCGCATGCGCGAGTGGCGCGAGCTGCATCGCCAACTGCGCCTGCTGTGTGAGGAACTGGGCTGGAAGGAAGAAGCCAACGAGGCCTCGATGGCACCGCTGCTGGCCGGCAGCAGTGCACCCGCCCCGGCGCGTGATGATGCCGCCGCAGTGAAAGCCACCCGTGGTCAGCTGCACCGTGCCGCGCGCCTGGCCCGCGAGGGCAAGGCCGAGGCGGCCCCGGCGCCGGTGCCCGTGCGTGCGCAGAAGGAACAGGCGCCGGTGGGCGGCGGTTTCAGCGAACGCGTGCGTGCCGCTGCGTACCAGACCCTGCACCGGGCGCTGGTGGCGGGCCTGCCGACGCAGATCGGCCACCGCACCGAGAAGGGTGACTTCCAGGCGCCGCGCCAGCGCCGCTTCCTGCCGTTCCCGGGCTCGGCCCTGTCCAAGCGTCCGCCGCCATGGCTGCTGGTGGCCAATCTGCTGGATACGCAGAAGGTGTGGGGCATGACCCTGGCGGCGATCGAGCCGGACTGGGTCATCGCCGAACTGCCGCACCTGCTGCTGCGCAAGCACTTCGACCCGCACTGGTCGCGCGCACAGGGCCAGGTGCTGGCCTCCGAGCAGATCAGCCTGTTCGGCCTGGTGCTGGCGCCGAAGAAGCCGGTGCACTACGGCCGCATCGCGCCGGGCGAAGCGCACGACATCTTCGTGCGCCAGGCACTGGTGACCGGTGAGATCAACACCCGCGCCAGCTTCGTGGCCGACAACCAGAAAGTGCTGGAGATCGCCCGCGAGGAAGAAGCCAAGCTGCGCCGTGCTGGCATCGTCGCCGACGAGGACTGGCAGGCGCGCTGGTATCTGGACCGGGTGCCGCCGCAGATCCATTCGGCGGCGGGTCTGGACACCTGGTGGAAGGGGCTGGCGCCGGAACAGCGCAAGACCCTGCACTGGTCCCTGGTCGATCTGTTGCCGGGTGAGGGCAGCGAACAGGAGCGCTATCCGAAGTACCTGCCGCTGGGCCAGGCGCGCCTGCCACTGCATTACCGCTTCGAGCCGGGAGCCGACGACGACGGCGTCACCCTGGATGTGCCGCTGCATCTGCTCAACGCGCTGGACCCGGTGCAACTGGGCTGGCTGGCGCCGGGTTTCGTCGCCGACAAGGCCTCGGCACTGATCCGCAGCCTGCCCAAGGCGATGCGCCGCAACTACGTGCCGGCACCGGACTTCGGTCGCGCGTTCTACGAGGCGTTCCCGCAGCCCAGCGCCGATGCCATCACCGGCGAGCTGGCGCGCTTCCTGTCACGTGCGACCGGCGCAACGGTGACGGCGCTCGATTTCGAGCCCGGCTCGATCGAGCCGCACCTGCACATGAACCTGCGGCTGCGCGACGAGCAGGGCAAGGTGCTGGCGACCTCGCGCGATCTGGACGCACTGCGCGCGAAATTCGGTGGTCGTGCCGGCGATGCGTTCGCTGCACGCGCTGGCCGCGAGATGGCGGCCGATGGCCTGCGCACGTTCCCGGCCATGCCGATACCGCTGCAGGTGCCCGGTGAAGCCGGCGTGCCGGCCTATCCGGCGTTGCTGGACGAGGGCGACAGCGTGGCGCTGCGCATCTTCGCCGATCGCCAGCAGGCGCTGGAGGCCCATCCGCTGGGCGTGCGCCGTCTGCTGGAGATTGCCCTGGCCGAGAAGGTGAAGCAGGCACGCAAGCAGCTGCCGGTCGGTGCCAAGACCGGCCTGTTGTATGCGGCGATCGAGTCGCAGGAGCGCCTGCGTGGTGACCTGGTCGATGCGGCGATGAACGCGGTGCTGGCCGAGGGGCTGGAAGACATCCGCGATGCGGCAGCCTTCGAGCAGCGTCGTGAGCATGCGGCCAAGGCGCTGTTCGGCGAGGCCATGTCGCGGCTGAAGCTGGCCGAAACCATCCTGGCGCTGGTGGCGGAACTGAAGCCGATGCTGGAAGCACCGTTGATGGGTTGGGCGCGCGGCAATCTGGACGACATGGAAGCGCAGCTGGTCGGGCTGATCCATCCCGGCTTCCTGCGCGACACGCCGGCCGACGCGCTGGCGCAGTACCCGCGCTATCTGAAGGCGATGATCCTGCGTACCGAGCGTGCCAAGCGTGATCCGCCACGTGACCAGGCACGCATGCTGGAACTGCATCCGTTCCTGGAAGCGCTGGAAGCGGGGGAGCAGCAGGGACTGCGCGAGCGCCCGCAATGGCAGGCGCTGCGCTGGGATCTGGAAGAGCTGCGGGTGTCACTGTTCGCGCAGGAGCTGGGTGCGCGCACCGGCATCTCGGCGAAGAAGCTGGCGCAGCGGGTGACCGCACTGCGCCAGGCGTGACGTCGTTGCTGCAGAGCCGAGCCCACGCTCGGCTCTGCAGCAAGGTCACGGCGCTACTTGGTTCGGCGCACCTTCGGCTGGGTGTTCACGCCGTCGACCTTCAGGTACCACACGCCCATCACACCGGGCTTGATGCTGACGGCGGGGGACTGCTTGCGCACACCGGCCAGGGTGCTTGCATCGGTCTGCTCCCATTCCTGGCCGTTGTCCAGCACGTAGACGCGGCCTTTGCCGAAGCCGCGGAACTCGCCCTGCAGCACGCCGGTGATCGGCTCGCTGCTGCCGAAATCGAAGAAGCCGCGATTCTTCACGATCACTTCCTGACGGCCTTCCTCGCGCGCCGTTTCCCGTACGGCCGCAACCGCCTGGGTGGTGGCCGCTTCGACCTTGCCCTGCAGCCAGTGGTTCAGCGTGGCCAGTTCCTGCGCGTTGAGCTTGTCCAGGCCGGCCGCCTTGAACTCGGCCGGTGACATCTGCTGCTGCAGGTCACCCTCCACCACGCGCTGGGCCAGCGCAGGCGCCGACAGGGACAGCAACAGTGCGGCACAGGCCAGCAGCCGTAGGCGGAAACGCGGGACGATCGAGGACATGTCGGGACTCTCCTGGGTTTGCCCGCGAGTGTAGCGGCATGTCTTCATGCCGGGTGATGGTGGCCGCGGTGATTGTCCCTGAACGGCGCCGGCGCTAGTGTAGGGGCCTCTGTCTTGCCTGCTCGATGCTGTGAACCGCGCTTCCGTCCCCGGCCTGGATGCCTTGTTGAACCGCCCCTCGGCAGCCGTGCTGCCTGCTCCGCTGCGCCAGGCCCTGCGCGGGCACTGGGAAGCGCCGGACTGCGACCATCAGATGCGCGCCAGCTGGTCGGTGCTGGGCGACACCCTCGACGCACTGGCGATGCTCTCGGCCGACGAAGGCGCGGTGGTCGCGGCCCTGCTGTTCGATCTGCCCGGCCTGCGCGCCAGCCTGGAGCAACTGCCGCTGGGCAACCACAAGGCCGCGGTGATCGGCCTGCTGGATGGCCAGGATGCGGCCGATCCGGTGTGGGCGCTGCACGCCGGCCGCGAGGCCGGGCGCAACAGCGAAGGCCTGCGCCGCCTGCTGCTGGCGATCATCCGCGACCTGCGCGTGGTGCCCATCCTGCTGGCGCGGCAGCTGGCGCGCATGCGCGCGGCCGACAAGCTGGACGACGAGCAACGCCGCGCGCTGGCGCAGCTGACCCGCGACATCCATGCGCCGTTGGCCAACCGCCTGGGCATCTGGCAGCTGAAGTGGGAGCTGGAGGACCTGGCGTTCCGCCACCTGGAACCGGAGACCTACCGGCGCATTGCGCGGGAGGTGGACGAAACCCGCATCGCCCGCGAGCGTTACGTCGAGAACGTCAAGAAGGTGCTGTCGCGCGAACTGGTCGCGCAGGGCATCAAGGCCGAGGTCAGTGGCCGCCCGAAGCACATCTACAGCATCTGGCGGAAGATGCAGAAGAAGCGGCTGGCGTTCGACCAGCTGTACGACATCCGTGCGGTGCGCGTCATGGTCGACGATGTCGCCGCCTGCTACGCCGCGCTGGGCGTGGTGCATGCACTGTGGGCGCCGGTGCCCAGCGAGTTCGACGACTACATCGCCCGGCCCAAGGCCAACGACTATCGCTCGCTGCATACCGCCGTGGTCGGCCCGGAAGGGCGCACCATCGAAGTGCAGATCCGTACCCACGAGATGCATTCGCAGGCCGAGCTGGGCGTGGCCGCGCACTGGAAGTACAAGGAAGGCGGCAAGGGCGCGGAGAAGTCCTTCGACCGCAAGATCACCTGGATGCGCCAGCTGCTGGAGCAGGCGCAGGATGGGCAGGGCAATGAACTGGCCGGGGCACTCGATGCCGAGCTGACCGAGGACCGGGTCTATGCACTGAGCCCGAAGGACGAGGTGCTGGACCTGCCGCAGGGCGCCACGCCGCTCGATTTCGCATACCAGGTGCACACGATGGTGGGCCACCGCTGCCGTGGTGCGAAGGTCAATGGCCGTATCGTGCCGCTGACCTACCGCCTGCGCAGCGGCGACCGCGTCGAGATCCTGACCGGCAAGGAGGCCGATCCGCGCCGCGACTGGCTGATGCCGGCCAACGGCTTCCTGGCCAGCAACCGCTCGCGCGAAAAAGTACGCAGCTGGTTCCACAAGCTGGACCGCGCGCGCAACGTGCAGGCCGGGCGCGAACTGCTCGAGCGCGAGCTGAAGCGTCTGGGCCTGCAGCATTCTGATCTGGCGATGGCGGCGAAGAAGTTCCATGCCGACAGCGTTGACGACCTCTACATCCAGGTGGCGCTCGGTGACACCGGCCCGAACCAGGTCAGTCGTACCCTGCTGGAAGCCGAACGTGCAGCGAGCCAGCCGACGCCCGCGCCAGCCCTGCCGCGGCCGACCGCGCGCCGCGAGAACCTGGGCAAGTCCAAGTTCACCGTGCAGGGCGTGGGCAACCTGCTGGTGCAGCTGGCGCGTTGCTGCCAGCCAGTGGCCGGTGAACCGATCGTCGGCTACCTGACCCGTAGCCGGGGTGTCACCGTGCATCGTGCAGACTGTGCCGCGCTGGCCCGGCTGGCAGCCACCAGCCCGCAGCGCATCCTGCCGGTGGAGTGGGGCCAGGCCGGTGGCGGCTACGAAGTGGACGTGGTGGTCACTGCGGTCGACCGCCGCTGGCTGCTGAAGGACATCACCAACCTGATCGCCCAGGAAGACGCCTACGTGCTCGACATCCACAGTGACAACGTGCGCAACAGTGGCCGTGCCCACCTGCGCCTGCGCCTGAAGGTGAGCGACTACGGCCAGCTGTCGACCCTGCTGGGCAAGCTGGATGCGCTGCCCGGCGTGAGCGAGGCGCGTCGCCTCGGCTGAGCTTCACGCTGCCCCGGCTACCCTGCACGCATGGAACGCGAGCCTCCGCATCGCCCGCATGGCGCTGAACATCCTGCGCTGGACCGCGTCCGCCGCGAAGGCCGTTGGTGGTGGCTGCAGGCACGTCACGCGCGCCGGGTGTGGCGCTGGGCGCTGGTCGCGGCGCTGGCGGTGTTCGTGCTGCTGGTGCTGCTGCGCAAGCCGCTGGCCGACTGGTTCTGGGATGAGCCTCAGATTGAACAGTTGCTGGCCGAAGGCGATCGCGCACTGGCGGCCGGGCGGCTGAGTGCCGCCGATGGCAGTGGTGCGCGTGAGCGCTACCAGGCCGTGCTGGCGCTGGATGGTGATCGTCCGCAGGCCCGTGAGGGACTGGCCCGTACCGGCGCCGCGGCCCTGCAGCAGGCCAGCGAAAAACTGCAGGCCAACGACCTCGAAGGCAGCGCGCAGGCGCTGGCACTGGCCCGGGAACTGCAGGTGCCGCAGGGCGATGCGGACGCCGTGGCACGCCAGCTGCAGGCCCGGCGCAGCGCAGGCGCCGGCATCGGTGCACTGCTGGCGCAGGCGCGCAACGCCTTTGCAGCGGGCCGGCTGGACGACGGTGACAGCAGCGCGCTGCCCCTGTTCCAGCGCATCCTGGTACTGCAGCCGGACAATCTGCCGGCGCTGGAAGGTCGCGAGGACGCACTGAGCGATCTGCTGCAACAGGCCCGCATCCTGGCCGGACGCGGCGAGCTGGCCGAGGCAGCCGCGATACTGCAGCGTGCGCGCCAGTTCGATGCCGGCCACGCCGATCTGCCCGCCAGCCAGGAAGCATTGGCACAGGCCGTCGACCAGCGCCTGCGCCAGGCCCAGCGCGCCTTGCAGCGTCGGCAGCTGGAATCCGCAGCGAAGGGATTCCTCGCCGTGCTGGCAGTGGCGGTTGATGATTCCAGTGCCCAGCGCGGCCGCGAACAGACCTTGCAGGCGGTGCTGGCACGCAGCCAGAAGCAGGCCGACGATTTCCAGTTCGAAGCGGCGCAGGCCGATGCCGCACTGGCAGCGGAACTGGGTGCTTCGCCGGCGGCGCAACAGCAGCTCGCGCAACGCCTGCAGCGCGCCCAACAGGCGCAGAAGGCGCTGCAGCAGCCGGCGGTCAGCAACACGCAGCGCGAGCGCCAACTGCGCGACCACCTGCGCAGGATCGAGCGCGCCGAACGTGCCGGGCAATGGATCAGCCCCCCCGGGCACAGTGCGTTCGACGCGTTGCGCGAAGCGCAGTCACTGGCGCCACGCGATGCACGGGTGAAGGCTGCCGCAGCGCGGCTGCTGCCCGCCAGTCGCCGCTGCTTCGACGACAACCTGCGGCAGAATCGCGTGCAGGCGGCCGGTGCCTGCCTGCAGGCGTGGCAGACCCTGTCGCCGACCGCGGTTGGACTTCCCTCGGCACGCCTGCGCCTGGCCCAGCGCTGGCTGGCGATCGGCAGCGAACGGCTCGGCAATGGAGACCTGGCGTTTGCCGCACACGCCGCCGAACAGGCCCGGTTGCTGCAACCGGACCTGGCCGAGCTGCCGGCGTTCGAAGACCGCCTGCGCCGCGCCGGCGGTCGCCCGGATTAGGTGAAGAACACCCGCTGCACGGTCGCGCGGGCAGCGTCGAGGGAGAAGTGCTCTGCGATGTTGGCCAGGCCGGCGTCGGACAACTGCTGCCACAGCTGCGGATCCTGGTACAGGCGGACCACCGCATCGGCGAAGCCCGCCGCATCATCCGCCACCAGCACGTCCTGGCCCGGGTGCAGGTGCATTCCTTCTACAGCGCAGGTGGTACCTACCACCGGCTGGCCATGGGCCATGCTCAGGTTGATCTTGCCCTTCACGCCGGCGCCGAAACGCAGCGGCGCGATGGAAATGCGTGCGCCGTCCATGTAGGGCGTGATGTCCTCGACGAAACCGTGCATCTGCACGCCGGGCTGGCGTGCGGCCAATGCCAGCAGCGATTCCGGTGTGGCGGCACCGATGCAGTGCAGGCGTACCTCGGGCAGGCGGGCGCGGATGCCGGCAAAGACTTCGCCGATGAACCACTCCATGGCATCCAGGTTCGGCGGATGGCGGAAGCCGCCGACAAACACCAGATCATGGCGCTGTTCGAACGGCTTGCCCGCGCCGGCGACGTCGTGCAGGTTGGAGATCAGCTCCACCTGCACGGAAGGGGCGTCGGCCTGCAGCTGCTCGCGCTCGGCGGCACTGACCAGCACGGTGACGTCGCACTGCTCCATCACCGCCAGCTCGCTGGCGCGGGTGCGCTCGGCGGCGCGCAGCAACCCGGCATCACCGGCGACTTCGGCACCACGACGTTCGCGCAGGTAATGCAGGTCCACGGTGTCGAACACGGTGCGGGCCTGCGGCGCATAGCGCTTCAGCAGCGGCAGGCACTCGTGGGCGACATGGTGGCGGACCAGCAGCGCCACGTGGAAACGCGCACCGTGCGTTCGCAGCCAGCTGGCGACGCCATCGAGGAACGGCGCATACCAGACTTCCACGCCCATCCGCTGCAGTGCTTCGGTGGCGGCACCGCCATGTTCGCGGCGGGTGGGAACAAACACCACATGAGCGCCGCCCTGCAGCAGCAGGCGGATCAGGTTCACCTGGCGCAGTGACGCCGAATCGCGATCCGGTTGGGGTACTTCCTCGTCCAGGATCAACACCTGGCGTCGGCCACGCAGCAGCAGCGCGGGTGACGGCACTTCGCCCACCGCCGGATGGCGGGCCAGCTCGGTGGCCCAGCGGGCGGCGAAGATGGCCTGGTTGCGCACCTGGTAGGCCTTCACACCGCTGCCGGTATCGGTGCCGTTGCTGGTGCCTTCATCGTGGATCACCCGGCTGGCTGGTTGCACCAGCACACGCAGGCCCTGGGCGCGAACGCGGAAGGCCAGGTCGGTGTCCTCGTAGTACGCCGGCTTGTAACGGGTATCGAAGCCGCCCAGCTGCTGCCAGAGGGCGCGCGGCAGCATCAGCGCCGCGCCGGAGCAGTAGTCGACGTCGCGCAGGCTGGCAAAGCGTGGGTCGTCCGCCGCCTCGAAACGGCCGTAGCTCCAGCCGCTGCCGTTGGCGAAGATCACACCCCCTGATTCCTGCAGGCGGCCATCCGGGTACAGCAGCTGGCTGCCGACCAGGCCGGCGTCGGGTGTGCTGGCGAACGTGTCCAGCAGGGCATCCAGCCAGCCCGGCTGTGGCACCGTATCGTTGTTGAGCAGCACCACATAGCGGCCGCGTGCGCGCGACACGCCATCGTTGCAGGCCTCGATGAAGCCGCCGTTGTGCTCGCGCACCTCATAGCGCAGTCCGGCGACCTGCGGCATCCACTGCACGGTGGCGTCGCTGCTGCCGTCATCCACGACCAGGATCTCGCACGCCGCCAGCGGCGGATGTGCCGCCAGGGCGCGCAGGCAGGCCAGGGTATGGCCGACGTGGTTGTAGACCGGGATGACGATACTCACTTCCGGCGTTTCGCTGAACGGCACCGTGAAGGGGGCGAAATCCTGTGCCGGCGGCAGGAACAGCGGCGTTCGCGGCGCGGGAACGGCGCGCTGGGTATGCACGCGGATGCGCTGCCAGGTCGCCCGCCACCCACGGGTACGCAGGCTGGCCAGGCTCCGGCGGGCCAGGCCCGTGAGGCGGTTGATCAGGTATCGGATCTCGGCCAGGGACATCGCCATCCGGTTGCAACTCCAGCTTAAGCAGGGGAACCCGGGAGAATTCGCCAGCCGCAGCGGCTGGGGTAGACTCGCCAGACCCTACATTCTCGCATTCCCGTGCCCCGACGCTACGATTCCGACGACATCGACGATTTCGACGACGACGACCAGCAGGACAACGGCCCGCTGTGGCGGCGCCGGCTGATCACCTGGAGCATGGCTGCGGTCGCGTTGGGATTGGGTTTCCTCATTCCCTATACGCTGTACCTGAACCAGCAGGTGACCCAGCGTTTCGGCGAGCTGCGCTGGCAGATCCCGACGCGCGTCTACGCGCGCCCGCTGGTGCTCACCCCCGGCAAGGCGATGGATGCGTCCACGCTGAAGACCGAGCTGGCCGCCTCCGCCTACCGCGATGACGGCCAGGGCAAGGAGCCGGCCACCTATGCGGTGAACGGCGGGCGCTTCGTCATCTCCAGCCGCGGCTACAACGACGTCGATGGCCGGGTTGCCCCGCGCCGGCTCGAGTTGTCACTGGCCGATGGTGCGGTCGCCTCGCTGCGCGACGCCGACAACCGCAATGCCTTGAAGGCCGCGCGGTTGGACCCGGCCCGCATCGCCACCCTGTACGGCCAGAAGCAGGAAGAACGCCGCCTGATCCGCATGGACGAGGCGCCGGACCTGCTGGTGACCGGCCTGCAGGCGGTGGAGGACAAGGACTTCAACCGCCACCACGGCATCGACCTGTCCGGCATCGCGCGCGCGGTGTGGGTAACCATCCGCTCCGGTGGCCAGAGCCGCCAGGGCGCCTCTACGCTGACCCAGCAGCTGGCCCGCAGCGGCCTGCTCGGCATCGGCAAGGAGCAGACGGTTACCCGCAAATTCAACGAAGTGCTCTACGCGCTGATCATGGAAGCGCGCTACGACAAGCGCACCATCTTCGAGGCCTACCTCAACCAGGTGTACCTGGGCCAGCGTGGCAGCCAGGCCATCCATGGCATGTCCTCTGGCGCCGAGTTCTGGTTCGGTCGCGACCTGCAGTCGCTGGAGACTGAGCAGATCGCGCTGCTGATCGGCCTGGTCAAGGGCCCGTCCTTCTACGACCCGCGGCGCAATCCGGAACGCGCGCTGGATCGCCGCAACTTCGTGCTGGGCAAACTGCACGAAGCCACGCTGATCGATGACGCCGAGTACCAGCGTGCGTTGAAGGCCCCGCTGGGCGTGCCCAAGACGCCGGGCCTGGTTGCCGCCAACCGCTTCCCCGCCTATGTCGATCTGGTCCGCCGCCAACTGGGTCACGACTATCCGGAATCTGCCCTGCAGGGCGCCGGCCTGAGCGTGATGACCGGTATGTCGCCGTCCGCGCAGGCCTATGCCGAAGGCGCGGTGACCCGCACCATCAAGTCGCTGGAGAGCAAGCGTCGCCCCGAACTGCAGGCCGGCATGGTGCTGACCGACGTGCACAACGGTGACGTGCTGGCGGTGATCGGCAGCCGTGAAGTGTCCGAGGTCGGCTTCAACCGTGCGATCGAAGCACAGCGTCCGGTCGGCTCGTTGCTCAAGCCGTTCGTGTACCTGCTCGCGTTGGCGCAGCCGGACCGCTACTCGCTGGCCAGCTGGGTCGACGATTCACCGGTGACCGTGCAGCTCGGCCGCGGCCGCAACTGGAATCCCGGCAATGCCGACAACCGCAGCCACGGCACCGTGCGCCTGATCGACGCGCTGGCGCATTCCTACAACCAGGCCACGGTGCGCGTGGGCATGCAGGTCGGCCCCGAGCGCGTGACCCAGCTGATCCACGTGCTGGCCGGCATCAAGGCCGAGGCGAATCCGGCGGTGATTCTCGGTTCGACCGACCAGAGCCCGTACGCGATGGCCCAGCTGTACCAGTTCCTCGCGTCCGGTGGCGAAATCCAGCCGCTGCATGCGGTGCGTGGCGTGCTCGATCCGCAGGGCAAGCTGCTCAAGCGTTACGACAAGACCCCGGCACCGGCCCAGGAAGGCGACTCGATTGCCGCCAACCTGATCAGTGTCGGCCTGCAGCAGGTGGTTGCCAGCGGCACCGCGCAGCGGCTCAACGCCGATGGCCTCGGCCGCCTGCAGCCGGCCGGCAAGACCGGTACCACCAACGATGGCCGTGACAGCTGGTACGCCGGTTACACCGGCGATCATCTGGCGGTGATCTGGATCGGCAACGACCAGAACGAGCAGGCCGGCCTGTACGGTGCCACCGGTGCGATGCGGGTGTGGTCGGGCATCTTCCAGCGCCTGCCGAGTGCGCCGCTGCGGGTCAGCAACAAGGGCCTGGACTGGCAGTCGGTGGCGCCGACCGGACTCAACAGCACGGATGAAGGCTGTCCGGGCGCGCGTCGTTTCCCGTTCGTGGTGGGCTACGCGCCGGCCTATGCACCGTGTGCGCCGGCGGTGTCGCCGGACGGGCAGGGTGCCGAAGGCGAGGGCGGTGGCTGGCGTAGCTGGTTCGGCCTGGACCGCAAGCCTGAGCCGCCTGCTGAACCTGCTGCGGCGCCCGCCGCCGCCACTCCTCCTCCGAGCCGATGATGCCGATGAACATGCGATCCCTGCTGCAGCCCCTGGCCCTGACCGGCCTCAGCCTGGCCCTGGCCGCCTGCGTCAGCAGCGCACCGCCGGTGGCCAAGCCGCCGGTTGATACCACCACGCCGGCACAGCGCCTGGCTGCGGTGGATGCGGCCGCAGGTCCGGACGACAAGGAGCTGTCGGTGCAGCCGCTGCGTGATTCGCAGGTGGAAGACCTGCGGGTGACCGCACAGACGCAGCGCCAGGCCAACGACCTGGCCGGTGCCGCCAGCAGCCTGGACCACGCGCTGGAAATCGTGGCCGGTGACCCGGCGGTGCTGCAGGAGCGTGCCGAGCTGGCGCTGTTGCAGGGCCAATGGGCACAGGCTGAGACGTTCGCGCGCAAGGCGGTGGATCTGGGCTCGAAGACCGGGCCGCTGTGCCGCCGGCACTGGGCGACGATCGAGCAGTCGCGTCTGGCGCGCGGCGAGAAGGAGAACGCGGTGTCCGCGCATGCGCAGCTGGAAGGCTGCACGGTGCCGGGGATCAAGCGGTACTGAGGTATTCCACTCCATCGGGCGCTGCCCCCTCTGCGGCGCGCGCTCGCACTGATGGATACAGGTGATGGGCCGGGTAGGTGGGGCGTGCAGGACACGCCGTAAACCCATCCTTGGGGGCTCGATGGCGCCATCCATGGCGCCAACGGTCCTGCACGCCCCACCCACCCGGCCCGCTATACATCGCGCGGGCCGCAGGCAAGAACAAAATCAAAATCAAAAGCGGGTCGCGCGCTGCGCGCGCTCGCGGTAATTCGTCCTCTTTTCCCGTTCCCTCAACCGCTTTTGACATCCCAGTCGAGCAAGCTCGACTCTACGAAGCGCGTGCCTCCGTCACCGGGGCACTGTCGAAGGTGGGGGACTGTGGGTTTGCGGGGTGTCCGCGGCATGGATGCCGCGGCCAAGCCCCCAAGGACGGGTTTACGGCGTCCCCGCAAACCCACAGTCCCCTGCCAGCCCTCGGTGCAACCCAGAGCCATGACCGCCGTTGCCGTTGCTGGTGCTCTGGCTCCGGCTTGAAACGGGTGCCGGGCAGCGCCCGGCCGGGTATCCTTTCCCTCTGATGTCCGACCTTGTCCATGCCAGCCGCGAAGCCCTCAGCGACGGCGGCGCGCTCGCCTCGCACCTGGATGCCTTCGTCCCGCGTCCCGCACAGCTGCGCCTGACCGAAGCGATCGCCGACGCGTTGCAGCAGCGTGATCTGTTGCTGGCCGAAGCCGGTACCGGCACCGGCAAGACCTTCGCCTATCTGGTGCCGGTGCTGCTGTCCGGGCTGCGTACCATCATCTCCACCGGCACCCGCGCGCTGCAGGACCAGCTCTACCACCGCGATCTGCCACGGGTGCGTCAAGCACTCGGGGTCGGCCTGCGCAGTGCGCTGCTGAAAGGGCGTGCGAACTACCTGTGCCGCTATCGCCTGCAGCAGGCGCGCGGCGAGCCGCGTTTTTCCAGCCCTGAACAGGCGGCGCAGTTCCAGCGCATCCTGGCCTGGTCCGGTCGCTCGGAGTTCGGTGACATCGCCGAGCTCGACGGGCTGGCCGACGACTCCCCATTGCTGCCGATGGTCACCTCCACCGTCGACAACTGCCTGGGCACCGATTGCCCGTTCTGGGATGACTGCTTCGTGGTGCGCGCGCGGCAACGCGCGCAGGCCGCCGACGTGGTGGTGGTCAACCATCACCTGCTGCTGGCCGATCTGGCGCTGAAGCAGGACGGCTTCGGTGAGCTGTTGCCCGGTGCACAGGCCTTCGTCATCGACGAGGCGCACCAGTTGCCCGAACTGGCCGCGCAGTTCTTCGGCGAGGGTTTTGGCATGCGCCCGTGGCAGGAGCTCGGGCGCGATTGCCTGGCTGAAGCACGCGGTGTGGGCGGCGCGCAGTCGGCGCTGCAGGAACCGGTCGACCAGTTGCAGCAGGCGCTGCTGGCGCTGCGTTCGGCGATGGAGGGACTGCCGCCGCGTGGCACGCAATGGCGCGCGCTGGCGATGCCAC
This sequence comes from Stenotrophomonas sp. SMYL20, assembly GCF_036320045.1. NCBI lineage: Bacteria > Pseudomonadati > Pseudomonadota > Gammaproteobacteria > Lysobacterales > Lysobacteraceae > Stenotrophomonas > Stenotrophomonas sp. SMYL20. The sequence continues at coordinate 112,782 of NZ_JAWIRT010000004.1, forward strand.
AGGTGCGCGACGGATTCGATACGGTGATGGCAGGGTTGGTGACCCTGGAGCAGGCATTGCAGCCGCTGCGCGAAGCGGCGGCGGGTCTGGATGCCTGTCATGCGCGGGCGCGCGAGGCGGTCTCGCGGCTCAGCCGCTGGCTGGGCGATGACGAACCCACTCTCGATTTCGACACCGATCCGTCGGAAGCGAGCAGTGCGGCCGATGTGCTCTGGTACGAGCTTACGCCGCGTGGTTTCCGTTGCCAGCGCACACCGATGGATGTGTCCGGTCCGCTGCGTGAGCATCGCGAGCGCAGCCGTGCCGCGTGGATCTTCACTTCGGCAACGCTGACCGTGGGCGGTGGTTTCGATCACATCGCCACCCGCCTGGGCCTGGACGATCCGCACACGCTGGTGCAGCCAAGCCCGTTCAATTGGCCCGAGCAGGCGCTGTGCTACCTGCCCGAAGGCCTGTCCGATCCGGCGGCGCGCGGGTTTGGCACCGCGCTGATCCAGACCTTGCGGCCGGTGTTGCAGGCCTCGCAGGGCAGGGCCTTCCTGTTGTTCGCCTCGCACCGTGCATTGCGTGAGGCCGCCGAGGCATTGCGCGACGGGCCATGGCCGCTGTTCGTGCAGGGCGAGGCACCGCGCGCGACGCTGCTGCAGCGCTTCCGTGAATCCGGCAATGGCGTGCTGCTCGGCTCGGCCAGTTTCCGCGAGGGCGTGGATGTGGTCGGCGAAGCGCTGAGCGTGGTGATGATCGACAAGCTGCCGTTCGCGGCGCCGGACGATCCGGTGTACGAGGCGCGGCTGGAGGCGATCCGCAGCCAGGGCGGCAATCCGTTCCGCGACGAGCAGTTGCCGCAGGCGGTGATCGCATTGAAGCAGGGTGTCGGCCGCCTGATCCGCAGCGAGAGCGACCGTGGCGTGCTGGTACTGTGCGACCCGCGCCTGCTCAACCGGGGCTATGGCCGGGTCTTCCTCGATTCGCTGCCGCCGTTCCGGCGTACTCGCAGCCTGGCCGATGTGCAGGCCTTCTTTACGCCACAATGGGCGCCCGTGTCCGATGATGCGGCTGCCCCAGTCGCTGTTGCGACCGGCCCTGAGCCGGCGCCCGGTGCCACGTTCCCCCTGTTCTGACCCGATCCGATGAAACTGCTCGCCTTTGAAACCGCCACCGAAGCCTGTTCCGTTGCCCTGCATGTCGATGGGCAGGTGCTGGAACGCTTCGAGATTGCCCCGCGCCGGCACGCCGAACTGAGCCTGCCGTGGGCGGAGGCGCTGCTGGCCGAAGCCGGCATCAGCCGCCGCCAGCTGGACGGCATCGCGCTCAGCCGCGGCCCCGGCGCGTTCACCGGCGTGCGTCTTGCGATCGCGATTGCCCAGGGCATTGCGCTGGCCCTGGACCGTCCGCTGTTGCCGGTCTCGACGCTGCAGGTGCTGGCGTTGCGGGCACCGACGGAAGAAACGCAGATCCTGTCAGCGATCGATGCGCGGATGGGCGAACTCTACGTTGCCCGCTTCGAGCGCGTGGACGGCCTGCCGGTGGCGCGTGATGCCGAGCGCGTATGCGCACCCGCTGCGGTATCGCTGCCGGAAGGGCTGTCCGCCTACGGCGTCGGTACCGGGTTTGGTGCGGCCGAGGGTGCGCTTGTTACGCAGTTGGGCGCTGGCCTGCGCGGCGTTGATGCCACTGCGTTGCCGCGGGCGTCGGACGTGCTGGCACTGGCGGTGCCGGCCTTCGCGCGCGGCGAAGCCATCGCACCGGAGAAGGTCGAGCCGGCGTACCTGCGTGACAACGTGGCACTGACCCTGGTCGAGCAACAGGTCGCGCGCGAGGCGAAGGCGAAGGCCAACGGCTGAGCCCCTCGTGGCGGGGTTGGTTGATCGCGTAAATCAAAAGCCGCGCTTGGCCGGGCGGGGTGGGTTCGCGGGGGACGCCGTGAACCCCGCTCCGCGGTCCGGCCCAGCCGCTGGCGGCTGTGCGTTCGGGCGCTTGCGAAGCCGTGCTTCGCAAGCAAAGCGCCCTCACCCCTGGGGGCTTAGCCGCGCCATCCATGGCGCGGATACCCCCGCGAACCCACCCCGCCCGACCTCTGACAGTTTCCGTGTGCGTCCGCCACGGAAAATCAAAGTCAAAAGCGGATCGTTTCGCTCGCATCCACGCATAGCGTGGATGTGTGTCGACCAAGGTCGACACCTACCAACAGCGGAGCGGGACGCGATGCGCCGGGATCTGTCAGAGGTGGGGCGGGGTGGCTGGGCAGGACCGTTGGCGCCATGGATGGCGCCATCGAGCCCCCAAGGATGGGTTTACGGCGTGTCCTGCCCAGCCACCCCGCCACACCAAATCCACAGTCCAACCGCCGCCTTTGACGTTGACGTTGACGTTGACGTTCAGCGGGTCCCGGGCCGCAGGCCCGGGCAACAAACCCTACCGGTCGTCGTGCAGGGTGCCGCCCGGCAGGAACACCCACGTGCGGGTGACCTGCAGGATATCGATCTCATCTTCGGTCTTCGGCAGCGGCGGGAACGGCTGCGCCAGCTTCACCACCCGCAGAGCCGCCTCATCCAGCAACGGCGTCCCGCTCGAACGCAGGATCCGGCTGCTTTCCACGCTGCCATCGCGGCGCACACCCACGCTGATCACCACCTGGCCACCCAGGCGGCGCTGCCGGGCCTCGTCCGGGTAGTTCAGGTTGCCGACGCGCTCGGCGCGATCGACCCAGGCACGCAGGTAGTTGGCATAGGCATATTCGCGCGTGCTGGCCGACACGAACTTGCGGTTTGGGCGCTTGGCGTACTGCGCCGAGCGCAGATGGACTTCAGCGGCCAGGCGGGCCATTTCCACATCGCGCTGCTCGCGCGCGCTCAGCGGCGCGTCCGGTTCGGGCTGATCCGGCGTGGGCCGGGACTGTGCCTGCGCGACCACCTCTTCGCCATTGCGGCTGCTGACCACCCGCGCCTGCGGCGGCGGAACCGGTGCGGCCGATTGCTGCTGCTGCGGAATCGGGCTGATTCCGGACTGGGCCTGCGGCACGATGCCGGCCTGGTTGTCACGCGGACGCTGTGCGCGGTCGTGTTCGCCACCGCCTTCCTGGTTGGCTGCGGCCAGGAAATCAGCCTGCTTCGGCGTCAGTGCGGTGCGGGTCTGGCTGAAGATCACTTCCAGCGTCGGCACCAGCGGCGCATCGCCCTTCACGGCGAAGCCCACGCCCAGGATCAGCAGGGCGTGGACCAGCACCGACAACGCGATGGTCGCCCCCAGCCGTTGCGCTTCGCGCGGCGGCGGGGGCAGTACGGCAGGTGCGGCAGACATCAGCGCAGGCCGGCCTCGAGTGCGTCGAACAGGGTGCCAGCGATGTTCAGGCCGTACTGTGCGTCCAGTTCGCGCACGCAGGTCGGGCTGGTCACGTTGACCTCGGTCAGGTAATCACCGATCACGTCCAGGCCGACGAAGCGCATGCCGCGACGCTTCATCTCCGGCCCGACCTGGGCGGCGATCCAGCGGTCGCGCTCGCTCAGCGGGCGGCCTTCGCCGCGGCCACCGGCGGCGAGGTTGCCGCGGAATTCATCACCCTGCGGGATGCGCGCCAGGCAGTAGTCGACGGGTTCGCCATCGACCAGCAGGATGCGCTTGTCGCCGGCGGTGATGTCGGGGATGAACTTCTGTGCCAGCGCCATCCTGTGGCCGCCGTCGGTCAGGGTTTCCAGGATCACATTCAGGTTCGGATCGCCCTTGCCGCTGCGGAAGATCGAGCGGCCGCCCATGCCATCCAGCGGCTTCAGAACCGCCTGGCCGTGTTCCAGGGCAAAGGCCTTCAGCGCCTTGGCGTCGCGGCTGACCAGGGTCGGCGGGCAGCACTGCGGGAACAGCAGGGCGGCCAGCTTCTCGTTGTAGTCGCGCAGGCCCTGCGGGTTGTTGACCACGCAGGCACCGGCAGCGGCGGCCACGTCCAGCACCTGGGTGTCGTAGATGTACTCGGCGTCGACCGGCGGGTCCTTGCGCATCAGCACGATCTGGCCGGGACCGAACTCGGTACGGCTGAACGCACCCAGCTCATACCAGCCGGCCGGGTCGTCGCGCACCTGCAGCGGTGCGGTCTGGGCCACCGCCACGCCACCTTCCAGGGCCAACCCGCCCGGGCGCACGTAGTGCAGGGCATGGCCGCGGCGCTGGGCTTCCAGCAACATGGCGAAGGTGGTGTCCTTGGCGATCTTGATGTGGGCGATGGGGTCCATCACCACGATGATGTTCAACGGCATGGGCGCACCTGTCTGGCAAGGCGTTGATGGTAGCGGCAACGTCGGTCGCGCGCCTCCCCGCCGTACTGCAACGCAGCGTCCGCCCGGCGGTCGCGCACGCATTGCGAAACCCGTCACGTTCAGGAGGGTGCCATGCCCCGCGCCATGGGGCGGCCTTGAAGCGGGCGCGGAAAGTGCGATATAGATACGCTTTCGTAGCGGCCCCCGCCAGAGATCGGGCCGTGCGCTTGGGGATAGGCAATGACTGAAAACACGACTGCGGGCGGGGAACTCGCAGGACTCCGGGTGATGGTCATCGATGATTCGAAGACCATCCGCAGGACTGCGGAAACGCTGCTCAAGCGCGAAGGCTGCGAGGTGGTCACCGCCACCGACGGCTTCGAAGCGCTTGCGAAGATCGCAGACCAGCAACCGCAGATCATCTTCGTCGACATCATGATGCCGCGCCTGGACGGCTACCAGACCTGTGCGCTGATCAAGGGCAACCAGCTGTTCAAGGCGACCCCGGTCATCATGCTGTCGTCCAAGGATGGCCTGTTCGACAAGGCGCGGGGACGCATCGTCGGCTCGGAGCAGTACCTGACGAAGCCTTTCACGCGTGAAGAACTGCTGGGTGCCATCCGCACATACGTCAACGCCTGACCAGGGGGGAAAGGCACAATGGCTCGTATCGTTCTGATCGAGGATTCACCGACCGACCGCGCGGTGTTCACCCAGTGGCTGCGCCGTGCCGGCCATGAGGTGCTGGAAGCGGACAACGCCGAGGATGGACTGCAGCTGGTCCGCGACCAGGTGCCGCAGCTGGTACTGATGGACGTGGTCCTGCCCGGCATGAGCGGCTTCCAGGCCACCCGCGCGATGGCCCGTGACGCAGCGATCAAGCACATCCCGGTGATCATCGTCAGCACCAAGGCGATGGAAACCGACAAGGCATGGGGCCTGCGCCAGGGCGCAGCCGATTACATCGTCAAGCCGCCGCGCGAGGATGAACTGATCGCGCGGATCAACGAACTGGTGGCCTGATGCGCTCGCCCTTCGACATTCTCGAAGCCTACGAACGGCGCAGCCTGGCCCATGCGGTGCAGCTGCCCGAACGGCAGTTCGCCCAGGACCTCTGGCGTGGCGTGGGCTACCGCGTCGGCCAGCGCCGGCTGGTGTCCGATTTCCGCGAAGTGGTGGAAATCGTGCCGATGCCGCCGGTCACCCCGGTGCCGTGCGCGCAGCCGTGGCTGCTGGGCGTGGGCAACCTGCGCGGCAACCTGTTCCCGGTGGTCGACCTGAAGTACTTCCTGGAAGGCACGCGTACCGTGCAGCAGGAAGGCCAGCGCGTGCTGATCATGCGCCAGGCCGGCGGCGACGTCGCGCTGACCATCGATGAACTGTTCGGCCAGCGCAGCTTCGAACTGGACCAGCAGATCGCGGCCGGCACGCTGGCCGAAGGACGTTACGGCCACTTCGTCGATCGCGCCTTCCACGCCGACGGCCACGACTGGGGCGTGTTCTCGCTCTCGCTGCTGTCGCGTACCCCTGAATTCCGGCAAGCCGCGGCCTGAGGCCGGGCATCGCCCCCTGCATTGAAGATCGAGGTTGAACGATGAGTACTGCTTCGGACGCCACCAAGACCGGCAAGCTGCGGCTGGGCGGCAGCAACCTCTGGTTGTTCCTGCTGCTGGCATCGATGATCCTGTTCGGCGTCAACACCGGCGTCGCCACCTGGCAGGGCAGTCGCCTGGCCGATGCCGGCTCCAAGGCGGCCGACCTGCAGGTGCTGTCACAGCAGCTGGCCAACCAGGGCCGTGATGCGGTGGGCGGCAACGCGCAGGCGTTCACCGCCTTCAAGGCCACCCGCAACGCGATCGAACAGAACGTGTCGACCCTGCAGGGGCGCTACGGCAAGGAACCGGGCGTGTCCGGTGCGATCGCCACCCTGGCCGAGACCTGGGCGCCGCTGGGCAAGCAGGCCGGGCAGCTGGTCGCCAGCGAGCCCGCCGTGCTGGCGCTGGCCGGCAATGCCAACAACTTCACCGGCGCGGTGCCGGGCCTGCAGGCCCAGCTGAACGAGCTGGTGCGCGCGATGTCCGCCTCGGGCGCGCCGTCGTCGCAGGTGTACAGCGCACTGCAGCAGGTCGTGGTGGCCGGTTCGATGGCCCGCCGCGTGACCGAAATGCGTGCCGGTGGCAGCGCCGCTGCCACCTCGGGCGATGCACTGGCACGCGACATTACCGTGTTCTCGCAGGTGCTCGACGGCCTGCGCAACGGCAACGAGGAACTGGGCATCACCGCCGTGCGCGGTGCCGCCGCCGTGGCCGCGCTGGAGCAGTCGCAGCAGAAGTGGGAGGCAATGAAGCAGGACGCCGATGCGATCCTGGCCAGCTCGCGCCAGCTGTTCGCCGCCCAGTCCGCCGCCACCGCGCTGGGCCAGGGCTCGGCGCACATGCTGGACGACAGCCGCAAGCTGTTCGAGGCGTTCTCCTCGTTCGGTTCGGTGTCCGATACCCGCCTGTTCCCGAACTTCTGGATCGGCGTGGTGTCCGGTGCGCTGTCGCTGATCGCGATCATCGGCTTCGTCTCCACCAACGTGCGCAGCCGCTCGCGCGAGCAGGAACTGCGTTACCAGACCCAGGTGGAATTCAACAGCCGCAACCAGCAGGCGATCATGCGGCTGCTGGACGAAATCTCCTCGCTGGGTGAGGGCGACCTGACCGTGAAGGCCTCGGTGACCGAGGACATGACCGGCGCCATCGCCGACGCGATCAACTACGCGGTGGACGAGCTGCGCCACCTGGTGACCACCATCAACGACACCTCGGCCAAGGTCGCGCTGTCCACCCAGGAAACCCAGGCCACCGCCATGCAGCTGGCAGAGGCGGCGGGCCATCAGGCCAACCAGATCACCTCGGCCTCGGACCGCATCGGTGAAATCGCGGCGAGCATCGAACAGGTGTCGCGCAACTCGGCCGAGTCGGCCGACGTGGCACAGCGCTCGGTGGTGATCGCTGCCGAAGGTGCCGGCGTGGTGCGCGAGACCATCCAGGGCATGGACCAGATCCGTGACCAGATCCAGGAAACCTCCAAGCGCATCAAGCGCCTGGGCGAGTCGTCGCAGGAAATCGGCTCGATCGTGGAACTGATCAACGACATTTCCGAGCAGACCAACATCCTGGCATTGAACGCGGCGGTGCAGGCGGCTTCGGCCGGTGAAGCGGGCCGCGGTTTCGCGGTCGTGGCCGACGAAGTGCAGCGCCTGGCAGAACGCACTTCGGGCGCAACCCGACGCATCGAGAACCTGGTCCAGGCCATTCAGGCCGATACCAACGAAGCGGTCACCTCGATGGAACAGACCACCGCCGAAGTGGTGTCCGGTGCACGCCTGGCCGAGGACGCCGGCACCGCACTGACCGAAATCGAGCGCGTGTCCAATGCACTGAACACCCTCATCAAGAACATCTCCATCGCCGCCCAGCAGCAGTCGGCTGCGGCCTCGGACATCACCCGCACCATGGGCGTGATCCGGCAGATCACCGGCCAGACCTCGCAGGGTGCCGGGCAGACCGCCGAATCGATCGGTCACCTCGCGCAGCTGGCGGCCGACCTGCGTCGTTCGGTCGCCGACTTCAAGCTGCCGGCGTGACGCGGGCAGGGCGGCGAGCAAGGAACCAGTCGATGAAGCATTTCCATTCCCCACGCCAGAACTCGCGCGGCTTCCGCGCGGCGGCGAACGGAGCGCGTCCATGAGCAGTCTGCGCGATGCGATGAGCCACGCAGCGCTGGGCTGGGTCAAGCCCGAGCTGGACGAGACCCTGCGCCAGGTGCGCAACGAGGTCGAGTACTACGCGGAAGACCCGGCCGATGCCAGCCGCATGCGCATCTGCGCCGGCTACCTGCACCAGGTGCAGGGCACCCTGCGCATGGTCGAGCTGTACGCCCCGGCGATGGTGGCCGAGGAGCTGGAACAGCTGGCCAATGCCATCGGCGCCGGTAGCGTGGCTGATCGGGATGAAGCCTGCGCGACCCTGATGCGCGGCAGCGTGCTGCTGCCCGATTACCTGGAGCGCCTGCAGAACGGCCACCGCGACATTCCGATCGTGCTGATGCCGCTGCTCAACGAAATCCGTGCCGCGCGTGGCGAAGAGGGCGTGCATGACAGCGTGCTGCTGGCGTTCGCGCCGGACAGCGTCAGCGCCACCGAGGCCGAGCTGGACCATGCCCGGGGCAGCCTGAGCGGGCGCAACCGCGAGCTGCTGGATACCGTGGGCAGCGCGGTGAAGGAAGAACTGCTGCGCATCAAGGATGCGCTGGACCTGCACCTGCGTACCGGTGGTGCACCGGAGCAGCTGCAGACCCAGGCCAACGAGCTCGGCGCGGTGGCCGATACGCTGGGCATGATGGGCCTGGGCGTGGCCCGTGGCGTGGTCGTGCAGCAGCGCGACGCGCTGCGTGGCGTGGTCGAGGGTCGCCAGCAGATCGATGAGAACCTGCTGCTGGATATCGCCGGCGCACTGCTGTACGTGGATGCCTCGCTGGACGACCAGGTGGCCCATCTGGGCGCCGGTGGCAGTGGCGAGGACGATCCGAGCGCGGTCGAGAACCGGCGCACCGTGGAAGTGCTGGCGCATGAAGCCATCGCCAACTTCGCGGCGGCCCGTGAGCATTTCGTCGCTTTCATTGAAACCAGCTGGAACCATGCCGAGCTGCAGGACGTGCCGCGCCTGCTGGGCGATGTGTCCGGTGCGCTGCGCATGCTCGACCTGAACACCGCCGCCGATTACCTGCGCGGTGTGCAGCAGTACATCGAAGCCGAGCTGATCGGTCGCCAGCGCGTGCCCAGTGGCCGCCAGCTGGACACCCTGGCCGATGCCATGGCCAGCCTGGAGTACTACCTCGAGGCTCTGCGCGACCGCCGCCCGGGCCGCGAGGACATCCTCGACATCACCCGCAGCAGCCTTGAAGCGCTGCGCTATTGGCCGTTGCCGGACCGCAATGCGGTGGCGCCTGTTGCCGCCGCGCCGATTCCGTTCGCATCGCTGCTGGTGGACCGCGAGCCGATCGCGCTGCAGGCCGAGCCGCTGCAGCCGGAGCCCATCGAGATTCCGGTGCAGCCGGCCGCGCCCGCCGCCGGCACGGTGCCGGTGCCGCTGCCGGACTTCACCTTCGATCCGCCACCGGCCGCGCCTGCACCGGAGGTGGTGGACAACCGCCTGATGTTCGGGGCGCTGGGGAGTGTCGCCTCCACACCGCTGTCGCTGCATGACGACGCGGATGCACCGCTGGTCTTCGCCGCGTCCAGCGCGCCTGCGCCCGAGGTACCGCAATGGGATCTCGCACCGTTCCATCCGGACTCCGAGCCGACCGCGAGTGCCGAAGACGAGCGCAGTCCGACCTTCGCCAGCTTCGACCCGGTCAGTTTCGAACGGGCCGAAACCAGCGTGGAACCGGCGCCGCAGTGGACACTGTCGGAGGCAACACCGCCGGCATTGGCCGATGTGGCTGTGATGGATGTCGAGGACGACGTCGACGCGTCGGTGCCCTTCGACACCGCTGATGTTGCCGCGCCCGTGTTCGACCCGGTGGCTGCCGAGCACGATGTGGTCGCCGCCGGTGACGACGTGGTGTTCCGTTTCGACGCCGATGCGCTGGACAATGCCGACGACGTGCTGTCGCTGCACGCGATGGAGACGCTGTCGCTGGACGACGACGCCGGATTGCACCCGGCGCTGGAGATCGTCGATCCCGCTGCATCCGTGCGGGTGGACGAAAGCCCTGTGGTTGCCGAAGCGGACGCGGTTCCGGCGGATGTGCAGGAGGACGTGCCCGCGCCGATGGCCGAGGTGCTGACGCCGGTCTCCGATGCACCCGCACCGGCGGTGTCGGTGATTGATATCGACACCATCGCGCCGATCGACTTCAGCGAAGCCGACGCGCAGTTCTTCGCCGAGCTGAGCGCCGCGGCGGCCGATTTCAATCCGCAGGCCATGGCGGCTCCGCCCGCTGCGGACATCCCGGTCGTGGCCGGCACCGAGACCGGCTTCGAGGCAGGCTTCGACGACGATGCCGAGAACATCGACGAGGACATCCGCGAGGTGTTCCTGGAAGAGTTCGACGACGAGCTGGCCAACCTGGGCACGCTGCTGCCGGCATGGCGCATGCAGCTGGACAACATGGACCGGCTGCGGCCGATCCGCCGCATCTTCCACACCCTCAAGGGCAGTGGCCGCCTGGTGGGTGCACGCACCCTGGGCGAGTTCGCCTGGAAGATCGAAGGCATGCTCAATCGCGTGCTCGATGGCAGTCGCCCGGCGACTCCGGCGGTGCTGGCGATGGTCGACAACGCCCATGCCGCGCTGCCGCAGCTGAACGCCGCGCTGCGCCATGGCCAGCGCATCAGCGTGGACCTGCAGGCGATGCAGGCCATTGCCGATCGGGTCGGTGCTGGCGAGGAGACCTTCTACGTGCCGTTGCCGGCTGCGGCCGCACCGGCAGCGACACTGGCCGAGTCCGAAGGCGAAGACGAAATCAGCCGCCTGCTGGAAGCCGAGGCCGCTGCGTCGGCGCAGGCCGATGCCACGGCGGTGGCGGAAGACGCCGGTACCCCGGCCAACATCGACAGCGTACTGCGCGAGATCCTTGAGGCCGAGGTCGAAGTCCACCAGGCGACCCTGCAGGAATGGCTGCGTTCGGCGCAGCAGGCACCGCAGCCGGTCAGCGACGCACTGCTGCGTGCGGTGCACACCATGAACGGCGCCTTCGCGATGACCGAAGTGCCGGAAATCACGGCGGTCACCGGCGGTGCCGAGTCCTACATCAAGCGCGCACTGGCCGCCGACGTGGTGCCTGGCGACGAGGGCGTAGCCGCACTGGATGCGACCGCGCAGGCGATCACCGCGACCATGGAGGCGCTGCAGGCCGAACAGCCGCGGATTGTTCCGCAGGGCGCGTTGGTGCAGCGGCTGCAGGCATTGGCCGGCGAGCTGCCGGAAGCGCGCTGGCCGCTGTTCGCGCTGGAAGACGAGGACGAAGAGGGCGTCGAGCTGGCGCCTGATGCCGAGCAGGCATCCGCGGCCGAAGCGCCGCTGGCCGGGCTGGACACGCTGGACGAAACCAGCATGCCGTCCGCTTTCGATGCGGCGACCGATTTCATTGCCGAGCCGCAGTCGCATGCCGAAGATGCGCTGGAACCGGTTCCAGCTGCAACCGGGCTGGAGGCGCTGGACGTCGCAGCCGACAGCGGCCTGGACGTGGGTGAGCTGACCGCCAGCGACGATCTTTCGCGTTACTTCGACGCCGGCTGGCCGTCGGTGCCGGGCGAAGGTGAACCTGCCGCGGCGGACACCGGCGCGATTGAATCGATCCAGCCGATTGAAAGTGCGCCTGATGTTGCCCAGGACGAATCAGATGCCGTGCCGGCGATCGCGACGGTCGACGACGCTGACCTGACCATGGCGGACGATCTGTCGCCGTACCTCGACGCCAGTGCGCTGCCGGTGGATGACCGCGACGCGGAAGAGTTGCCGGTGTCTGCGGAAGTTGACGCGATCGACCTGAATACGCCGTTGCCGTTTGATTCGGGCAGTGACGATGACAACGTCATTGATGACGCTGCTGCACTGCCACTCGACAGCGAGCTGTCGAGCCTGCAGGATGAAATGGCTGTGCCGGGTTTTGCAGAACCGGTCACGCTGGCAGCCGCGCTCGAGGCCGGCCTGCACGTGATCGAGGAGGAGCAGACCCTGGACGACGACGGGCAATGGCCCGTGATCGGCCTCCAGGCCAGCGAACTCGCGCCGGGTGAGGCAGATGCCTTTGCCGAGGATGCGGACGTCGGCGGGGAGGCGGCGGTCGGTGAAGGAGAGAGCGCCGATCAGCCGTCCCCGGCGACGGTGATTGAGGAGATCACCGCAGAGGCGCCGCAGGGCGGCACTGCTGCGGTGCGCTTCTTCGAAATGGAAGACGCACCGGGCCAGGGCACGGTCGATACCGATGCCCAGGTTGCAGCGACCGACATCGTGCCGCATGCGCCGCACCACGAGCAGGCACCTGTTGCGGCGGATGCCGAGGACGGCGCCGATGCACTCGACTTCAGCGTGTACGACCGCGAGCTGGTCGATATCTTTGTCGAGGAAGGCAAGGACCTGCTCGACCACTGCGATGGCCTGATCAGCGAACTGCGCGATGCACCGCAGGACCGCGAGGTGCTGGCCGGCCTGCAGCGTGATCTGCACACCCTGAAGGGTGGCGCACGCATGGCTGGCATCAATGCCATCGGCGATCTTGGCCACAGCATCGAATCGCTGCTGGAGGCGGTGGCCGCTGGCCGTACCGAGATCGAACGTCGCGACGTGCAGCTGCTGGAGCGTGGCTTTGACCGCCTGCACCAGCTGCTCACCCGCACCGGCGCGCACCGCGTGGTGGAGCCGGCGCAGGATCTGGTCGAAGCCTTCGAGGTCCGCACGACCATCGATATCGCCGCAGCCGCTGCGGCCGCGCGTGCGGCCAGCGAGATCGAGACCGTGCCCGCACAGGCTGCGGGCCCGCTGGCGACCCCGATCGAAGCGCCGCTGTCGGCTCCGCTTCCGGCCGAGGGCGTGGTCGATGAAGATCCGCTGGCGCGTCCGCAGCAGGAGCAGGTGCGCGTGCGTGCCGACCTGCTCGACCGCCTGGTCAACCATGCCGGTGAAGTGGCGATCTACCGCTCGCGGCTTGAACAGCAGCTGGGTGCCTTCCGTGGTGCCATGGGCGAACTGGAGCGCACCAATGCGCGACTGCGCGACCAGCTGCGGCGACTCGACCTGGAAACCGAGGCGCAGATCGTCGCCCGCTACCAGCGCGAACAGGACCAGGCCGACCAGAAGTTCGATCCGCTGGAGCTGGACCGCTTCTCCACCCTGCAGCAGCTCAGCCGTGCGCTGAACGAGTCGGCGGCCGACCTGGGTGGCCTGCAGGGCGTGCTGGACGATCTGTCGCGCCAGTACGATTCGCTGCTGCAGCAACAGTCGCGCGTCAGCTCCGAGCTGCAGGATGGCCTGATGCGCGCGCGCATGGTGCCGTTCGATGGCCTGGTGCCGCGCCTGCGCCGCGTGGTCCGCCAGTCCGGCATGGATACCGGCAAGCAGGTCCACCTGACCCTGGAAGGAACCCACGGCGAACTGGACCGCAACGTCCTCGACCGCATGGTCGCGCCGCTGGAACACATGCTGCGCAACTCCGTGGCCCATGGCCTGGAAGCGCCGGAACAGCGCCGCGCCGCCGGCAAGCCGGAGGAGGGCGAGATCGCCATCCGCCTGCACCGCGAAGGTTCGGAAATCGTGCTGGAAGTGGCCGATGACGGTGCTGGCCTGGACCGCGAGGCGATCCGCCGCCGCGCCATCGACCGTGGCCTGCTGGCCGCCGATGCGCAGCCGAACGAGCAGGAGCTGGACAACCTGATCTTCGCGTCCGGCTTCACCACCGCCGACCAGGTCAGCCAGCTGGCTGGTCGTGGCGTGGGCATGGACGTGGTGCGCAACGAAGTGCGCCAGCTCGGTGGCTCGGTCGACATCCAGTCGGTGCGGGGCCAGGGCGTACGCTTCACCCTGCGCCTGCCGCAGACGCTGGCCGTCACCCAGGCGGTGTTCGTGCAGATCGGCGAAACCACCTTCGCGGTGCCGGTGGCCTCGGTCAGTGGTATCGGCCGCCTGTCGCGCGAGCGTTTCGAAGCCGCCGACAGCAGCTACCGTTACAGCGGCGAAGACTATCCGCTGTACGACCTCGGCAGCCTGGTCGGGCAGGCCCCGGCGCGTGCCGATGGCCAGGACCAGGTGCCGCTGCTGCTGGTCCGTGCCGGTGATCTGCGTGCCGCCGTGGCGATCGACCAGGTGCTGGGCAACCGCGAAATCGTGGTCAAGCCGGTCGGCCTGCAGATCGCGTCGGTGCCGGGCATCTACGGCGCGACCATCACCGGCGATGGCCGCGTGGTGGTGATCCTGGACGTGGCGCCGCTGGTGCGCCGCTTCCTCGCCAACCCGACGCTGCCTGTGCTGGCCAACGCACCGCGCCAGGAGCGCCAGGTGCCGCTGGTGATGGTGGTCGACGACTCGCTGACGATGCGCAAGGTCACCGGCCGCATCCTCGAACGCCACAACTTCGAGGTCAGCGTCGCCCGCGACGGCGTGGAAGCGCTGGAACGCCTGGAAGAGCGCGTGCCGGACCTGATGCTGCTGGATATCGAGATGCCGCGCATGGATGGCTACGAGCTCGCCACCGCGATGCGTGCCGACCCGCGCTACAGGGACGTGCCGATCGTGATGATCACTTCGCGCAGCGGTGACAAGCACCGCCAGCGCGCCTTCGAGATCGGTGTCCAGCGTTACCTGGGCAAGCCGTACCAGGAACTGGACCTGATGCGTAACGTGTACGACCTGCTGGGGATCGCCCGTGTCCGTGAGTGAAACCCAAGCGGCTCCGGCCGTGGCCCTGCTGGCCCGTCCCGGCGCGGCGCGTGAGCGCCTGCGTGAGGCGTTGGCGCACGCCGATGTGCAGCTGGTGCTGGAAGATGATCCCAACACGCTGGAGGCGCGGGTCCTGCAGGAGGCGCGCCCACAGTTCGTGGTGATCGCGCTGGAAGCCGCCATCGAGGACGCCTTGGAGCGCCTGGAAGCGGTGCTGTCCGCACCGGGTCTGACCCTGGTCTTCGACGAGGCCGAACTGGCCGCGCGCCGTGATGGCTGGGAGGCTCAGCGCTGGGGCCGTCATCTGTCCGCCAAGCTGCATGGCCACCAGCAGGTGTTGCCGCCGGGGGCCGAAGAAGAACCCAGCCTGCAGTTGGAGCCGGGCCACCCGGCACCGCCACCGGCGCCGCAGGAAGGAGCGCTGCAGCCGCACCTGGAGCAGGCATTGAGCTGGGCCGACGAGGTCCCCGCTGACACTCTGTACTCGCCGCCTGCGCAGCTGCACGAACCGATCGCGCTGGAACAGGCACTGGCCGCGCTGCAGCCGATCGTGTCGGAGCCGCTGCAGGCACCGGCACTGCCGTCGCTGGCTGAGCCCGTTGCTGCAGCACCGCCGCTACCGCCGGTCTCCTTCGACCACACCGCCTGGTCGCTGGTCGAGGACGAGGCCGATGCCTCGGCAACCGGCCCGCACCACGCTGCCGTGGAGGCTCCGCTGCCTTCCTTCGATACCGGTCATCTGAGCCTGGTCGATCTGGATGCCGCAGCGCCCGTGGGCGCACGGGCCGGATCGCTGCTGGTGCTGGCCGGCATCGGTGGCCCGGATGCGCTGCGTCGCCTGCTCGGCGCGCTGCCGCCTTCGCTGAGCGTGCCCGTCCTGGTGCACATGCGCCTGGATGGCGGGCGCTACGGCAACCTGGTCAAGCAGATGGCACGCGTGTCGCCGTTGCCGGTGCAGCTGGCTGAAGCCGGCCAGCGTGCAACTCCGGGTGAAGTGCACGTGCTGGCCGATGACATCGGCGTGCAGGCAGCCAGTGACGGCCTGCATTTCGTCAGCGACGCGCAGGGCATTGCGATTGCCGCGCTGCCAGCTGACCACACCGCGCTGGTCCTGCTCAGCGGCGCTGACCTTGCGCATGTTGGTCCGGCGCTGGATCTGGCCGCCGCCGGTGCATGGGTGGCCGGGCAGGTGGGCGAGGGCTGCTACGACCCGGCTGCAGCCACGGCGGTGGTTGCTGCCGGCATGGTGGCCGGTGAACCGCAGGAACTGGCGCAGGCGATTGCCGCGCGCTGGGGTGAGCAGGACGACAACGGAGAAGCACCATGAGCTATGCCAGCAATGACGAAATCCGTGGCGTCCTGATCCAGGCCGGCAACGCGCGCGTGCTGCTGCCCAATGCCACCGTGGCCGAAATGATGTCGCGCGTGCCGGTGCAGCCGGTCTCCGATGCGCCGCGCTGGCTGGTCGGCAAGATCGGCTGGCATGGCTGGCAGGTGCCGCTGGTGTCGTTCGCACGTCTTTCGGGACTGGGCGAAGAAGCCGTGGGCGGCCACAACAAGGTGGTGGTGCTGAAGGCCCTCAGCGGCAACGCGCAACGCCCGTACTACGCCCTGCTGACGCAGAACTTCCCGCAGCTGATTTCGGTGCCGCGCGACGGCCTGCTGGCTGACGCCTCGGAAGAAACCCTGCCGGACATCGTGCACATGCGTGTGCTGCTGGGCGAGCAGAGCGCGCTGCTGCCGAACCTGGACGCGCTGGAAGCCGCCCTGGATTCGCTGGCGGCCTGATCGGACATCCGCCGGGCATTTTGAATTCCTGGTAGTGCCGGCCGCTGGCCGGCAACCGCATGATTCCGTGGAGGCCGGCCAGCGGCCGGCACTACCAGGAATCGGGCCTTACCCCACCAACCCCAAACCTGCCAGCAACGCTGCAATCGCGGCCAGGCCGGCCGTTTCCGTGCGCAGGATGCGCGGTCCCAGCTGCAGGCCCTGGAAGCCTGCCGCCGCCAACTGATCCCGGTCGCGCGGCGACCAGCCACCTTCCGGGCCGATCGCGATCACGATGCCGCCTGCCGGAGCGGCCGCCAGCGTCGACAAGCGATGTGTGCCCAGCGGGTCCAGGGTCAACCGCAGCGTATCGGGCGGCAGCGCCGCTGCCGCCTGCGCCAGCGACAGCGGTGATCCCACCTGCGGAATGCGCGCGCGCCCGGACTGGCCGCAGGCCGAGGTCACCACATTGTTCCAGTGCGCCACGCGCTTCTCCGCCCGTGCTGCATCCAGCTTCACCTCGGTGCGCTCGGCGTTGACCGGAATGATCGCCGCCACGCCCAGTTCGGTGGCCTTCTGCAGGATCAGGTCCATCTTCTCGCCGCGGGCGATGCCCTGCAGCAGGGTGATCGCCAGCGGCGATTCGGTGTCGATGGCCTGCACGGCGTCGATGCGCACCTGCACTTCGCGCTTGCCGGCCACGGTCAGCGTGGCGCTGTAGTCATGGCCGTCGCCGTTGAACAGCACACAGGTATCGCCCTCGCGCAGGCGCATCACCCGTACCAGGTGGTTGGCGGTCTCTTCCGGCAGGGTCACGGTCTGGCCGCTGTGCAGCGCCAGGTCGATGGGGCAGCGGGTCACGCGCATGCAATCGCCTCGTCAATCGCCGCCAGCGTGGTATGTGCCAGCAGCTCCAGTTGTTCGTCATCCACGCAGTAGGGTGGCATCCAGTACAGCACGTCGCCCAGCGGACGCAGTACCACACCGCGCTTCAGCGCGGCCTTGTAGGCGTGCAGGCCCAGCCGCATGGCCGGGTCGAACGGGGTGCGCTTGTTGCCATCGCGCGACAGCTCGAACGCCACCACCATGCCGGCCTGGCGCACGTCGGCCACGTGCGGATGGTCGCTGAACGGTGCGGCCAGCGTGCCCATCACCGAGGCGATGCCCCGGTTGCGCACGATCACATCGTCGTCGCGGAAGATGTCCAGCGTCGCCAGCGCTGCGGCGCAGGCCAGCGGGTTGCCGGTGTAGCTGTGCGAATGCAGGAAGGCGCGCTCGCGCGAGTCGTCGAGGAACGCGTCGTACAGGGCCTGCGTGGCCAGTACCGCGGCAAGCGGCAGGAAGCCGCCGGTCAGGCCTTTCGAGAGGCACATCAGGTCCGGCATCACCCCGGCCTGCTCGCAGGCGAACAGGGTGCCGGTGCGGCCGAATCCGGTGGCGATCTCGTCGGCGATCATGAATGCACCGTGCGCATCACACAGTTCGCGAACCCGCTGCAGGTACACCGGGTCATGCATGCGCATGCCGCCCGCGCACTGCAGGCGTGGCTCCAGGATCACCGCACAGATTTCGCCCGGATGCTGGTCGAACAGTGTGGCCAGGCCGTCCGCGGCCTGGCGCGCACGATCGGCGGCGCTCTGGCCGGGCTCGGCCAGGTAAGCGTCGGGCGAGGGCGCGAACAGCCCTTCGGCCAGCAGCGGCGCATAGACGCGGCGATACAGCGGGATGTCACCCAGCGCCAGCGCGCCCAGGGTCTCGCCGTGGTAGCCGTTCTCCAGTGCGATGAACCGCGTGCGCCGCGGCTCGCCACGGTTCTGGAAATACTGGAAGGCCATCTTCAGCGCCACTTCCACGCCGGCGGAGCCGTTGTCAGCGTAGAACACCTTGGCCAGCGGTTCGCGGCCGGGCTGCCGCGGGGCCAGCGCCAGCAGGCGTTCGGCCAGGGTGATGGCTGGCTCATGACCGAAGCCGGCCAGCATCACCTGTTCCAGCTGCGTGGCCTGGGCGGCGATGGCACCACCGATGCGCGGTTCGGCATGACCGAACAGGTTGGTCCACCAGCTGCTGACCGCATCCAGATAGCGATTGCCGTCGTGGTCGATCAGCCAGGCACCTTCGCCGCGGGCGATCGGCACCAGCGGCAGGGTGTGCGGATGCTCGCGCATCTGCGTGCAGGGGTGCCACAGCACCTGCAGGTCGCGCTGCCGCCAATGGCGGGCCAGCGGGGAGGGGGTTGGGTCTGCTAGCATTTCGGGCTCATGAACATGTTGCTGCCTGCACATTCTATCGGCCCCGGCGCAGGCGCCGGCCGCCGCGGAGATTCCGCATGAACGATGACCGTGCCGGCCGTCGCTTGCCGATCATCCATCGGATCACCGATGAGGAGAACGGTCCATTCCAGCGCCAGCACCTGGACCTGGAGTTCTCCAACGGCGAACGCCGCCGCTTCGAGCGGCTGGTCAGCCGGGGGCATGGCGCGGTGGTGGTGGTGCCGATGCTCGACGACGAAACCGTGCTGCTGGTACGTGAATACGCCGCCGGCATGCACCGCTACGAACTGGGCCTGGTCAAGGGCCGGATCGATGCCGGCGAGACCCCCGAGCAGGCCGCCGACCGCGAACTGAAGGAAGAGGCCGGTTACGGCGCGCGCCGGGTGGATGTGCTGCGCGCGATGACCCTGGCCCCGACCTACATGAGCCACCAGTCGTGGCTGGTGGTGGCGCGCGACCTGTACCCGGAAAAGCTGGCCGGCGACGAGCCGGAAGAGCTGGAAGTCGTCCCGTGGAAGCTGGCCGAGCTGGACCAGCTGATGCTGCGCGAGGACTTCTCCGAGGGACGCTCGCTGGCGGCGCTGTTCATTGCCCGCCAGTGGCTGCAGGGATTGCGATGATCAAACTGACCACGGACCTGCGCGAGACCGCCATCGCCATTGCCCAGGAAGCCGGACAGGCCATCATGCAGGTCTATGCCGACGGCTTCGACGTGCAGATCAAGGATGACAACAGTCCGGTCACCGCAGCCGACCTGGCCGCCAACCAGGTGATCGAGCAGGGCCTGCAGCAGCTGACCCCGGATCTGCCGATCCTGTCCGAGGAGTCGGCCCAGGTCACGTGGGAGCAACGCCGTCATTGGGGCGCCTACTGGCTGGTCGACCCACTGGACGGCACCCGCGAGTTCATCAAGCGCAACGGCGAGTTCAGCGTCAACATCGCATTGATCTACCAGGGCGCGCCGGCCTTCGGCGTGGTGCTGGCGCCGGTCACCGGCATCGTCTGGCATGCCATGCGCGGCGAGCTGGCCTATCGCCGGCAGGGCCTGCACGACACCGTGCTGCGCACCCGCACGCCGGCCACCGCACCGCTGCGGGTTGCCGCCAGCCGCTCGCACCGCTCACCGGAAACCGAGGCGCTGCTGGCGCGCATGGGCCGCATCGAGACCATCGCGCAGGGCTCGTCGCTGAAATTCTGCCGGATCGCCGAAGGTGGTCTGGATGTCTATCCGCGTCTGGGCCCGACCTCCGAATGGGACACCGCCGCCGGCCAGTGCGTGCTGCACGCCGCCGGTGGCGCGGTGCTGTCGGCGGCGACCGGAAAGCCGTTCCGCTACAACCGCCGCGAGACCCTGTTGAACGGTGATTTCATTGCCCTTGGTGACACCAGCCTGCCGTGGCGCGACTGGTTGTCCGATTGACCCTGGAGACCGCATGAGCGCGCACGACACCCCCACCACCGGCAGTGCCGCCAGCAACGAACTGGAACGCCTGCTGTCGATCATGGCGCGCCTGCGCGATCCGCAGGGTGGCTGCCCCTGGGACTTGGAGCAGAACTTCGCGACCATCGCGCCGTACACCATCGAGGAAGCCTACGAGGTGGCCGATGCCATCGATCGGGGCGACCTCGATGATCTCTGCGATGAGCTCGGTGACCTGCTGCTGCAGGTGGTGTTCCATGCGCGCATGGCCGAGGAGCAGGGCGCCTTCGCCTTCGCCGAGGTCGCGCGCGCGATCAGCGACAAGATGCAGCGCCGCCACCCGCACGTGTTCGCCGATGTCAGCGTCGATGACGCCGACGGGGTGACGCGTAACTGGGATGCGATCAAGCGTGCCGAGCGTGCCGCCAAGGGCGAGCAGGACACCTCCGCATTGGCCGGCATCTCGCGTGGCCTGCCCGAATGGCAGCGGGCAGTGAAGCTGCAGTCGCGCGCGGCCAAGGTCGGTTTCGACTGGCCGGGCCCGTTGCCGGTGCTGGACAAGGCGGCGGAGGAACTGCAGGAGCTGCGCGAGGAGTTCGAGCGCGGCGATATTGCCGGCAACAAAGCGCGCCTGCAGGAAGAGCTGGGCGATCTGCTGTTCGTCTGCGCCAACCTGGCACGCCACGCCGATATCGATCTGGGTGCGGCGCTGCGCGGGGCCAACCACAAGTTCGAACGCCGCTTCCGTGCGATGGAAGCGCAGGCTGACGCCCAGGGTGGAGCGCTGGCGTCGATGGACCTGGATGCGCAGGAAGCACTGTGGCAGCACGCCAAGGCGGCGGAGAAGGCGTGAAGACGCTCGCGCTGTTCCTGCTGACCGCGCTGGCCGAAATTGTCGGCTGCTACCTGCCGTGGTTGTGGCTGCGCAAGGGCGGCAGCGTGTGGCTGCTGCTGCCGGCTGCCGCCAGCCTGGCCCTGTTCGCCTGGCTGCTGACCCTGCACCCGACCGCCAGTGGCCGGGTCTATGCGGCCTACGGGGGTGTCTACATCGGCACCGCGCTGTTCTGGCTGTGGCTGGTCGATGGCATCCGCCCCAGCCGCTGGGACCTGTTCGGCGCAGCCCTGTGCCTGGCCGGCATGGCGGTGATCATGTTCGGGCCGCGCACGCCCCCGGTGTAGCGTCGAGCCATGTTCGGCCGCTTCGGCTTTTGTAGCGTCGAGCCATGCTCGACGGCTTCCGCTCTTATGTAGCGTGGGGGGCAGAGGGGAGGGAGCGGGGGGGGGGGGCGGTGGGCGGGGGGGCGGCGCCACCCGCCGCCCCTCCTACTGCGCCGCCCCCCCGGGCCCCCCCCCCCCGGGGGCCCCCCCCCCCCCCCCCCCCCCCGCTACAAAGGCAGCGCCACCGGATCATGCACTGCCTTGTCAGAATCGGCCACGCTGTCCAGGCCGCTTTCCCTCCCGGGAAGGCGCATGATGGCGGTGACCACGGCCCCCGGAACACGCACATGTCCCGCTTCGCCAGCTTCCGCGAGTTCTATCCGTTCTATCTCAGCGAGCACCGCCACCCGGTATCGCGCCGGCTGCACTTCGTCGGCAGCTGCGGCGTGCTGCTGCTGGTCGTTGCAGCGATCCTGCGCGGGCAGCCGGTGCTGTTGCTGGCCGCCCTGTTCTGCGGTTACAGCTTCGCCTGGGTCGGCCATTTCTTCTTCGAGAAGAACCGCCCGGCCACCTTCCAGCACCCGCTGTACTCGTTCATGGGCGACTGGGTGATGTTCGCCGACATCCTGCGCGGGCGCGTGCCCTGGTAGCTCCGCTGTGAATGTGGCCTTCACGCGCTATGCTGGGGCCTGGACGTCATAGATAAGGAAAGCAAGATGTTCCCGACCATGTTCTTTACCGTGGTACTGGCCTTCGTGGCCGTGGTGATCCTGTTCAAGGCAGTACGGATGGTGCCCCAGGGCTACGAGTGGACCGTCGAGCGCTTCGGGCGCTACACGCACACCATGACCCCCGGCCTGCATTTCCTGATCCCGATCGTGTACGGGGTGGGGCGCAAGGTGAACATGATGGAGCAGGTGCTGGACGTGCCCAGCCAGGAAGTGATCACCAAGGACAACGCCGCCGTGCGCGTGGACGGCGTGGTGTTCTTCCAGGTACTGGATGCCGCCAAGGCCGCCTATGAGGTGGCCAACCTGGAAGTGGCGATGATCGCCCTGGTGCAGACCAACATCCGTACCGTGATCGGTTCGATGGATCTGGATGAATCGCTCAGCCAGCGCGAGGTGATCAATGCCCAGCTGCTGAGCGTGGTCGACCATGCCACCAATCCCTGGGGCGTGAAGGTCAACCGCATCGAGATCCGCGACATCCAGCCGCCGCGCGATCTGCTGGATGCGATGGCGCGGCAGATGAAGGCCGAGCGCGAAAAGCGCGCGCAGATCCTCGAGGCAGAGGGTTCACGGCAGTCGGAGATCCTGCGCGCCGATGGCGAGAAGCAGGCCACCGTGCTGGAAGCCGAAGGCCGTCGCGAAGCTGCGTTCCGCGATGCCGAGGCGCGCGAGCGCCTGGCCGAGGCCGAAGCGATGGCGACCAAGGTGGTGTCGGCCGCGATTGCCGAGGGTGACGTGCAGGCGATCAACTACTTTGTCGCGCAGAAGTACGTGGAAGCGTTCAAGGAGCTGGCCAGTTCGCCGAACCAGAAGCTGGTGCTGATGCCGATGGAGGCCAGTGGCGTGATCGGTTCGATCGCGGGCGTGGCCGAACTGGCGAAGCAGGCGCTGGCCAGCCAGGACAACAAGGCCGCCGGCAAGCGGCCGCCGCCGCTCGGAGGCTGACATGCGCTGGGAAGTCGTCGGTTGGGGCGCGCTGGCGCTGCTGCTGTTCGCTGCCGAAGCGCTGGCGCCGGGTGCGTTCATGCTGTGGATCGGCATTGGCGCGGCGGCGGTGTTCGTACTGGTTGCGGTGTTCAGCGACATTCCACTGTTGTGGCAGGTGATCGCTTTCGTCCTGCTGAGTGTGGTCTCGATCCAGTGCTACCGGCGCTGGGGGAGGCCGCGGGCACGGCCCAGCGATGCGCCGTTGCTCAACCGCCGTGCCGAGCAGCTGGTCGGCCGGGAGGTGGTACTGCAGCAGGCCATCGTCGGTGGCCAGGGACGGGTCAGCATTGACGATGCGTCCTGGCAGGTGAGCGGTCCGGAGCTGCCTGCAGGTACGTGGGTACGGGTGGTGGCGGTGCAGGGCAGCACGCTGCTGGTCGAAGCGGTGGCCTAGGGGTTCCCAGCCAACGGCGGAGCCCCTCGTGGGTGGTCGCGGAAGGTGGTTCATGTGTCTGGGTCGGGCGGGTTGGGTTCGCGGGACACGCCGTAGACCCCGCTCCGCGGTCCGGCCCAGCCGCTGGCGGCTGCGCGTTCGGTCGCTTGCGAAGCAGTGCTTCGCAAGCAAAGCGCCCTCACCCATGGGGGCTCGATGGCGCCATCCATGGCGCCAACGGTCCCGCGAACCCCAACCCCCCCCCCCCCCCCCCATTTACGGCGCCGGCAGCCCCCCCGCTCACAAACA
>NZ_JAWIRT010000004.1:136477-230033 GCF_036320045.1 Stenotrophomonas sp. SMYL20
CCCCCGCCCCCCCCCCCCCGCGCCCCGCCCCCCCCCCCCCCCCGGCCGCCCCCCCCCCCCCCCCCCCCCCCCCCCCCCCCCCCCCCCCCCCCCCCCCCCCCCCCCCGACAGTTTCCGTGCGCGTCCAGCCCACGGAAAAAGAAAAAGAGCAAAGAGCAAAGAGCAAAGAGCAAAGAGCAAAGAGCAAAAGCACTCGCTCCGACCCGCCCAGGCCGAGTCAATCCAGAGCCGATGAACTCAGGCTTTGCGCTCCAGCTGTAGAAAGCGGCGCCGGCCGCAGGCCGGCCAAACACCCCGCTGCGCTGCGGCGCGACCTGCGGACGACCGATCTGGGATAATGGGGATTCTTGTTTCCTCTGCTGCCGGACCCGGTCATGACCCAGAAGACGCTGCTCAACGATACCCACCGCGCCCTTGGCGCCAAGATGGTCGATTTCGGGGGTTGGGACATGCCCATCCACTACGGCTCGCAGCTCGACGAGCACCACCTCGTTCGTCGCGAGTCGGGTGTGTTCGACGTCAGCCACATGACCGTGGTCGACCTGCGCGGTGACCAGGTCAAGCCGTTCCTGCGCCGCCTGCTGGCCAACTCGGTCGACAAGCTGAAGGTGACCGGCAAGGCGCTGTACTCGTGCATGCTGAATCCGCGCGGCGGCGTCATCGACGACCTGATCGTCTACTACCTGGGCGACGATTTCTTCCGCATGGTGGTCAATGCCTCCACCCGCGAGAAGGACCTGGCCTGGCTGCGCGAGCAGGCTGCACCGTTCGGCGTCACCGTCGAGCAGCGCCCGGACCTGGCCATCCTCGCCGTGCAGGGCCCGCAGGCGCGCGACATCGTCATCGGCCTGGCCCGCGAAAGCGATCGCGCAGCGCTGGCCAAGCTGGGCCGTTTCGCCGCCCTGCAGGTGCAGTCCGATGACGGCGTCGAACTGTTTGTCGCCCGTACCGGTTACACCGGCGAAGACGGCTTCGAAATCCTGCTGCCGCAGGATGCCGTGGTCGCGTTCTGGAACCGCCTGCTGGCGGCGGGCGTGAAGCCGGCGGGCCTCGGCGCACGCGACACGCTGCGCCTGGAAGCCGGCATGAACCTGTACGGCCAGGACATGGACGAAGAGATCAGCCCGTACGAAGCGGCGCTGGCCTGGACCGTGTCGCTGGACGAAGGCCGCGACTTCATCGGCCGCGAGGTGCTGGAAGCGCAGAAGGCTGCCGGCACCGCCCGCCAGATGATCGGTCTGGTGATGGACGAGAAGGGCGTGCTGCGCCATGGTCAGGCGGTGACCACCGCCGGCGGCCAGGGCGAGATCCTGTCCGGCACCTTCTCGCCGACCCTGGCCAAGGGCATCGCCTTCGCCCGTGTACCGGCCGGTGAACTCGGTGAGGTCACCGTCGACATCCGTGGCCGGCAGGTGCCGGTGCGCGTGGTCAAGTTCCCGTTCGTGCGCGAAGGCCAGGCCCAGCCCGGCGTGCTCGCCGACGCCTGATCCGAAACTGCCGATCGTCACTGACAGCAGTGGCGGCCGGTTGGTTACACTAGCCCCGTTTTTTCCACCCCTGCATATCTCTGGAGCAGTCCCATGAGCGAGATCCCCGGCGACCTCAAGTTCCTCAAGTCCCATGAGTGGGCCCGTGTCGAAGGCAATGGCCGTGTCACCGTCGGTATTTCCGACCACGCCCAGGGCCTGCTGGGTGACCTGGTCTACGTCGAACTGCCGGAAGTCGGCGCCGACGCAAAGGCTGGCGAGCAGATCGCCGTTGTCGAGTCGGTGAAGGCCGCCTCGGACGTCTACAGCCCGATCAGCGGCAAGGTCGTCGAGGTCAACTCGGCGCTGTCCGACAAGCCGGAAACCATCAATGAAGATGCCTACGGCGAAGGCTGGATGTTCGTGGTCGAACTGACCAACGCTGAAGAGGTCAACGAACTGCTGGATCCGGACGCGTATGCCGAAGCCCTGGAAAACGACGACCACTGAGTCGTCACTTCCGGGTTCTGGAACGGCCACCTTCGGGTGGCCGTTTTTGTTTTGGCGAGTGCGTCGGACTCATGACGGCGGGTTCGCTCTGCACCCTTGGCGTGGCATCAGCCGACAGACGAACGGTGCCGATCAGCGTGCGCAGTTTTGCGCAAATCCGCGTTTCCGCCCCGCGCCGAAGCGATCGAATGTGAAAACTTTTCGCCCCCCGTTGCGGCCCCGTTGTGCTGGCGTTGGCGACGGTGCGGGTGACCATCGGCGATGCACGTGCGCTGTTGTCCGGAACATGTGCCTATCTGCGCAGAGTGCTTATTTCAAGTGTTTTTTGTTCAGAGAGCGCATCGACTTCGTCGTATGCGGCGCGCGTGCGCGCCGCTTCAATGGTCGTTGCAGGGCGCGCACGGCGGTGGCGAGGGCGGCGTCCGGGATGGCGCGGATGTGAAAATTTTTCGCGGGGGTTGTTGACAGTAAAAAAAACCGTGATTAGGTTTCGCCTCAGCAGACCTTGCCTGCCCAACCGAGTGCGCAGAATCAATCGTCCGATGCGAAGCAGCCCCTTCAAGACCACCGCGACCCTGATGACGGTGGACATGGCCCCGCTTCCCCCGGAGAAATGCAAGGCAACTCCCGTTCCGATGTCCGCTCCGCCGATCGAGGCGGGCATTGCCGCATCCGTAACGGCGCGCCTGACGCGCCGGCGGTCCCCGCACGCAGCATCCGCGGGTTTGATCCACCTGGGCGTTTCAACTCCCTATCACTGACGAGGAGCCATCCCATGGCAACCAAGAAAGCTGCGAAGAAGAAGCCCGCCGCCAAGAAAGCGGTGAAGAAGGTCGCGAAGAAGGCCGCTGCCAAGAAGGCAGTGAAGAAGGTCGCGAAGAAGGCGACCGCCAAGAAGGCAGTGAAGAAGGCTGCGAAGAAGGTCGCCAAGAAGACCACTGCGAAGAAGGCAGTGAAGAAGGCGGCGAAGAAGGTAGCCAAGAAGTCCACTGCCAAGAAGGCCGTCAAGAAGACCGCGAAGAAGGCCGTCAAGAAGGTAGCCAAGAAGGCCACCAAGAAGACTGCCAAGAAGGCAACGGCCCGCAAGCCGGCCAAGAAGGTCGCGAAGAAGGCCACTGCCAAGAAGGCTGTCAAGAAGACCGCCAAGAAGGCAGTAAAGAAGACCGCGAAGAAGGCGACCAAGAAGGCTGCCCCGAAGAAGGCAGCGAAGAAGGTTGCCAAGCGCAAGCCGGCCGCCCGCAAGAAGAAGGCTGCTCCGGTCGCTCTGCCGGCAACCCCGGCGCCGCTGATCTAAGTACTTCCCGATAGCCGCATCCTGAAACCCCCTTCCCTGACTGCCCAGCGGGGAGGGGGTTTTTTTATGGGCCGTTTGCAGGGTCGAGCCGTGCTCGACTGCTTTTCCGACGGGCGACGCTAGCGGTGCGGCGCCGGTGGAAAGCGCTCCACCAGGAAGTCCAGGAAGCTGCGCAGGCGGGTCGAGTGGTAGCGATCGTGGGCGTAGACCACGTGCATCGGCCGACCGGTCTGGCCGAACTCAGGGAACAGCTGCACCAGGCGTCCGGTGTCGATGTCGGCAGCCAGCAGCAGTGCCGACTGCAGCACGATGCCCAGCCCATGCAGCGCTGCCGTGCGCAGCGCTTCGCCGTTGTTGATCTGCAGCCGGCCGCCGGGCACACGCTCGAGTTCGCCAGCATCGGCCTGCAGCCACTGTGCGAGTGCGCTCGGTTCGAAGGACAGGCACTGATGCAGGGCGAGGTCCTGCAGGCTGCGAGGCGTGCCATGCCTGGCCAGGTACGCCGGCGATGCGCACATCATCAAGCGATACGGTGCCAGCGCACGCGCCACCAGCATGCTGCTGTCGGCCAGCGTGCCGATGCGCAGCGCCGCTTCGAAACCCTCCTCGGGGAGGTCGACCACGCGGTCGCTCAGCGTGACTTCGACCCGGACATCCGGATGGCGCGCCATGTATTCGGCCAGTGCCGGTACCAGTGCGTGCGTGCCGAAGATCACCGGTGCACTGATGCGCAACGTGCCCGCCGGTGCCAGCTGCTGGTGCTGCGCCTGTGCGTCCGTTTCTTCCACCAGCCGCAGGATCTCCCGGCAGCGCGTGTAGTAGTCCTCGCCGAAGGGCGTCATGTGCTGGCGCCGGGTGGTACGGCTCAACAGCTGCATCCCCAGCCGTGCTTCCAGCGCACGCAGGTGCTTGCCGGCCATCGTCGCCGAGATATCCATCGCCGCCGCCGCAGCGCTGAGGCTGCCCTTGTCCACGATCAGCACGTAGACCTGCATGCTCTCCAGCAGATTCATCTGACACCCCGGGTGTTGAATGCTGAAACCTGCGCGGAGTTTATCAATCAGGGGTGATCAAACAGCATGTACTGCACGGGCCGGATGTACCGGCTGGCGGATTGGGAGAACATCATGGATCTGGGGCTTGAAGGGCGTACCGCGCTGATCACCGGGGCGGGCAGTGGCATCGGTGCCGGTGTGGCCAGGCTGCTGGCGGCCCAGGGAGTACGCATTGCGATCAGTGCACGGCGTGCCGAGCCGCTGCATGCACTGGCGGCAGAGATCGAATCTGCAGGCGCGCCGGCACCGATCGTCCTGCTGGGCGACCTCACCGATGCGGAGCAGGTACGCCACATTGCGGATGCAGCCTCGGCGGCACTGACGCGTGTCGACATCCTCGTCAATGCGGCTGGAGGAGGCCGGCCGACCACGGTGGATGCGGGGGACGATGTCTGGGAGGAAGCCATGGCCTTGAACTTCTCTTCGGCACGACGCCTGACCCAGGCACTGCTGCCGGCGATGCAGGCGCAGGGCTGGGGGCGGGTGATCAACCTCAGCGGTTCAATGGAACCGCGCGCGGTGAATGCTGCCACGGCGGCGAAGGCGGCGTTGCATCTGTGGAGCAAAGGGCTGTCGTCGGCGCTGGCCTCACAGGGCATCACGGTCAATGCAATCGCGCCGGGACGCATCAACAGTGCTCAGATCCGGGACCGCCTGCATCCCACCGAGGAAAGCCGGCGTGAGTTCATCGAACGCAACATTCCGATCGGGCGTTTTGGTGATCCGGAGGAGGTGGCGCCGCTGGTGGCCTTTCTGGCCTCGCCCTTGGCCGGCTACATCACCGGCGCGGTGATTCCGGTGGATGGCGGCATGCACTACTTCGCGCATTAGCCTTCCGTTTGTAGAGTCGAGCGGTGCTCGACTGCTTTGCTCTACAACTGCCAACAAAAAGGGCGACCCGCAGGCCGCCCTTCGCACACACGGTGAAGCCCGCCAACTCAGCGCGGCGAGGCCACCGCACGGTTGCTCGAAGCACCCTTGCCCTTGCGCTTGTCCTGCTGCGCCGGGCTCGCGCCTTCGGCCATCAGGTTGTCACTGCCGAAGTCGGTGTCCACGTCCAGCCAGCGCTGCGTCGGCAGGCCGAGCGCGGAATCGAGCACCGTCGGCAGCAGGCCGCTGGGCAGGCCGCTTTCGCCGTTCCACATGATGGCGATGCCGAGATCGCGTTCCGGCACCAGCGCGACCAGGCCGCGATAGCCCTGCACGGCACCGGCATGGAACACCACATCGTGGCCGGCGTAGTCGAAGGTGCGCCAGCCCAGTGCGTAGCCGGCCGAATGCAGGCGCTCGCGGCGCCAGCCCGAACGCATTTCGCCCGGGGTGTTGATCAGGCTCGAATGCAGGGTGGCCAGCAGCGGTGCCGGCAGCACGTCCGGGCGATGGCCGGTGTGGGCCAGCAGCCACTGCGCCATGTCGCTGGCGCTGGCGTTGACGCCGGCGGCCGGGGCGACGCGGTAGTAGGTCGGCTTCGGTGTCAGCGACACCCAGCCATTGCGGCTGCGCACGTGCGGACGCGCCCAGCGCGAGCTGGCCTGGATGCCGGCCAGGCCGAGGCTGGCATCGTTCATGCCCAGCGGCTTGAAGATGCGGCGCTCGACCGACTGCTCGTAGAAGCTCCCCGAGGCGGCATAGACCACGTCGCCGATCAGGCTGAAGGCCACGTTCTGGTAGGCGTAGCAGTCGCCCGGCAGGCACTTCAGGCTGGTATTGGCCAGCTTCTGGGTGAGTGCGTAGTACTCGGCGTTGCCTTCGATGTCGCGGTCGTAGGCGTTGTACGGCAGGCCGACGCGGTGGCTGAGCACGTCGGCCACGGTCAGGCGATCGGTCGCTTCCGGAGAGTTCAGGCGGAAGCCCGGCACATAGTCGGTGACCTTGCTGTCCCAGCGCAGCGTGCCATCGTTGACCAGCAGTCCGGCCATGGTGCCGGCGAAGGCCTTGGACAGCGATGCCAGGCGGAACACGGTGTGGGCGTCGACCGGCAGCGGGTTGTTGACATCGGTAACGCCATAACCACGCGCGCTGAGTACGCGGCCACCCTGCACGATGGCCACGGCCATGCCGGGCACACGCTCGCCATAGGTGAGTTGCTGCGCCATCGATTCGATGTTGGCCACGTTGAAGCCGGCCGCCGGCAGCTGCACCTGCGGCACCAGGCCGGTGCGGTAAGCGGCGGGCTGGGTGTGGGCGACGGCGGTGGCGGCGGATTCGATGTTGGCCGGCATCGGCGGCAATGGCGGCGGGGTCTGCGCGGTGGTGGACAAGGCAACGGGCATCAACATGCCCAGCAAACCGGTGGCCGCCGAACGGATCGGACGACGCAGGCTGTTCTTTTTCATCGTGGAGACCCGTGCGCGACTGCTGATGGCGATTCTAGCGCCGCTTTTCCCTTGTGCACAAACAAAGCGAAGATGAATGCGCATCTCGTTGAAAAAGTTGGAATTTTGACGCCCCGAAAGCATGTGTCGGAACGTGCCGTCCGGGCGGGGCCGTGACACTGCGTTGCGGCCTTCTGCGAGGCTGCTGCTGGCGATGTTGCAGTGCATTGGCTAACGTACGCGCTTCACCGCCCCGGAGCCTGCCATGCCGCTGTCCAACCGCCGTCTTCTGGCGAGGGACACCGCGTGAGCGCGGTGAAGGGCAAGGGGCCGTTGCGTGGGCTGACGGCGGCACTGCGTGAGTCGCCGGCGCTGTGGTGGTCGTTCCTGTACTTCTTCTGCCTGCTCAGCGGCTACTACGTGCTGCGCCCGGTGCGGGAGGCGATGGCCGCCTCGGCCGACCTGGAGACCGTGTTTCCGCCGATGCTGATCGCCTGGTTCGCCAGCCACGGCATCGCGCTGAAGGATTTCGTCCTGCAGTTCCTGTTCTCCTGCGTGTTCGTGATCATGCTGGTGCTGCAGCCGGTGTACGGCTGGCTGGTCAGCCGCTTCCCACGGCGGGTGTTCCTGCCGGCGGTGTATGGGTTCTTCATCGTCACCTTGCTGGGTTTCTACGTACTGTTCGACAGCGGTGTGCCAGGCCGCGGCATGGCGTTCTTTTTCTGGATCACCGTCTTCAACCTGTTCGCGGTGGCGGTGTTCTGGAGCTTCATGGCCGATGTGTTTTCCAACGCGCAGGCACGTGCCTTCTACGGTTACATCGGCGCGGCCGGCACCATCGGTGCCTTTCTCGGGCCGATCATCACCGGTGCACTGGTGCAGCGTGTGGGCATCGCCAACCTGATGCTGGTCTCGGCCGGATTCCTCGCCATCTGCCTGTTGAGCATCTGGCGACTACGGCACTGGGCGGTGCTGCGTGAGCAGGAGCAGCAGCTGGTATCCGGCGAGCAGCCGATGGGTGGCAGCGTGCTGGACGGTCTGAAACTGATCGTGCGTGAGCCGTTGCTGCGCTGGCTGGCGATCATGGTGGTGTTCGGTGTGGGCGTGGGCACCCTGCTGTACAACCAGCAGGCCAGCATCGTGCGTGCGGCGTTCAACGATGCAGGCGCTGCCACGGCCTTCTTTTCGCGTATCGACCTGGCGGTGAACGCACTGGCGCTGCTGATGCAGCTCGGCCTGACCCGCTGGCTGCTGTCGCGCCACGGTATCGCGCCGGCCCTGTTGATCCCTGGTTTTGCGATCCTGATCGGCTTCTCGGTGCTGGCCGCATCGCCGCTGCCGATGATGGTGGCGGTGGTGCAGGTGATGACCCGCGCCAGCGAGTTCGCATTGGCCAAGCCGGCACGCGAAACCATCTATACCCGCGTGGACCGGCAGTGGCGCTACAAGGCCGGTGCGGCCATCGATACCGTGGTGTACCGCGGCGCGGACCTGAGCTTTGCGTGGGTGCACAAGGGCTTGTCGTTGTTTGGTTCACACGTGGTGTTCATCGGCGGCGTGGTGGTTGCCGCGTGCATGACCGCCGCCGCATTCGGTGTGCTGCGCGAAGAAAAGAAGCTGCCGCGCGACCGCTGAGCCGCGCGGGGTCGGCTCCCTCTCCCACGGAGAGGCTCTGACCCCATCACCCCATCCATCTATCCAAGGAACCGCCCATGTACTGGATCGCCCTCGCCCTGACCCTGCTGGTCGCCCTGCTGCACGTCTATTTCCTGGTGCTGGAAATGTTCCTGTGGACGCGCCCGCTGGGCCTGAAGACCTTCCGCAACACGCCAGAGAAGGCAGAGACCACGCGCGTGCTGGCGGCCAACCAGGGCCTGTACAACGGCTTTCTGGCGGCGGGCATCGTGGTGGGGCTGGTGATCGATCAGCCGGTGCTGGTGACGTTCTCGCTGGCCTGCGTGGTGGTGGCCGGGTGCTATGGCGCGTACAGCGTGAGCCGGCGCATTTTCATGATCCAGGCCGTACCGGCCATTCTGGCGCTGGTGTCGCGAGCGCTCTGACGTGGGCGCGTGCTGGCAGGCGCCGCCGCTCAGCGGCTGATGGCGCGCATGAAGCCCAGCCACATTGGCACGGCATGCAGCGCCGCACCCAGCACGAACAGGCCCGTCAGCAGGTGTACGCGCCAGTCGTTGATGCGCAGGAAGACGAATTGTTCAAGCGCGCGGCCCACCCAGAACACCGCCATGAAACCCAGCAGGACCAACCCCAGACGAGTGCCGACCAGGTCCGGGGCAAAGATCAGCGCGATCAGCCCCATTCCCAGGAACACATAGATCACGCGCAGATTGAGGATCTGCATGATCGCGCGGTTGACTGTGCCGAGCTGGGCGAGCTCGCGTTTCCAGCCGAACAGCCGCCAGAACGCCAGATGGAAGGCGGCAAACCCCAGGCTGTGAATGCCTGCCAGGCGCACAAGCAGTTCAGCGGTCGTCATGGTTGATCAGCCTATACGCGGAGGGCGCGGCGATACCCACATCGCGATGGTCGCATGGAACACCTCGGTCCCTGCCGCATCGGTCACGCTGACCTTCACGGGCAGGTCGTAGCCGTCCGCAGCACTGACGATGGACAACATGGGCGTCGCCACGGCCTTCAACGTGCCCAAGGCCTTGGCCTGGTATTTCACTTCCATGCCCTTGGGGATCCAGCGCATGTCTGCCGGCAGGCTGGCGTCCACCATCACCCCGCCGACCAGCTCGGCCAGGTTGCACATCGCGATCGCATGTACCGTGCCGATGTGGTTGTTGATGCGGCGGTGCTGGCGGATCACGCCTTCGCAGCGGCCAGGCTCCAGTGCGGTGATGGTGGGTGCGATGCTGGCGAAGTAGGGCGCCTTGAAGCACACCGCGCGCGAGAACAGCCAGTTGCCGGCAGGCCAGCGCTGCAGGCGGTGGTAAAGCGAGAGCAGGGGCGTGGACATGGTTGATGTTCCGGTCGGCGGATAAAGCGACGGCGGGCCGAGGCCCGCCGTCGTGGCAACGCGTGTCGCGGGCGATCAGGCCGCCTGCGAATGCGGGTCCTTGTGCTGGCGGTCGTAGTAGCTGGCCGCGCGCAGTTCGTGGGTGTCGAAATCGTCCACGGTGATGGTGTCCAGGGTCAGCGTGCGCAGTTCTTCCAGCAGGCTGCGCTCGTCCTGGGTGATGACGCCTTCGGCCACGGCCTCGTCCAGCTGGCTCTTGAAGTCCAGCGCTTCGATGCCCTTGCTCTTCAGCGCCTTCAGGAACTTGCGCTCCACCGGCTCGGCCATGATCGCCTTGCTCAGGTAGCTGTTGATACGGCCGCCCGGGTTGTTCTCGCACGGGGTCAGGAACACGCCGCTGGCCAGACGGTCGCGGGCTTCGTTCGGCGCCATCAGCAGAGCAGCAACACGGCGGCTCAGGCGGTCGCCGGGGGCCTCGGCACGACGGCCCAGCGGGAAGATCAACGCCCACATCAGCCAACCGATCGGACGGATCGGGAAATTGCGCAGCGCGGCCGACAGCGATTCTTCGATCTTGTGCACGCTGTCATGGAAGGCCCAGGCCAGCAGCGGCTGGTCGGCCTGCGGTGCGCCTTCGTCGTGGTAGCGCTTGAGCATGGCGCTGGTCATGTAGACGTGGCTCAGCACATCGCCCAGGCGGCCGGACAGCGATTCCTTGAACTTCAGCTTGCCGCCGAGGGTCATCATCGAGATGTCGGCCATCAGCGCCAGGTTGGCCGAGTAACGGTCCAGCTTGCGGAAGTAGCGGCGGGTGTAGGCGTCACCCGGGGCAGCACCGAAGCGTGCACCGGTCAGGCCGAACCAGAACGAACGCACGGCATTGGAGAGGCCATAGCGGATGTGGCCGAACAGGCTGCGATCGAACTCCTGCAGAGCGGCACGGGTATCCGGATCCTGCGCGGCCTTCATTTCCTTCAGCACCCACGGGTGGCAGAGGATCGCACCCTGGCCGAAGATCAGCAGGCTGCGGGTCATGATGTTGGCGCCTTCCACGGTGATCGCGATCGGCGCGGCCTGCCAGCTGCGGCCGGCGAAGTTGCGCGGCCCCAGGATGATGCCCTTGCCGCCGATCACGTCCATCATGTCCGAGATCACTTCGCGGCTCATGTTGGTGCAGTGGTACTTGGCGATCGCCGACGGCACCGACGGCACGTCACCACGGTCAACCGCCGCGGCGGTGGCCTGCGACAGCGCACTGATCTTGTAGGCCTTGCCGCCGATGCGGGCCAGCGCTTCTTCCACGCCTTCGAAGCGGCCGACCGACAGGCCGAACTGCTTGCGGATGCGCGCATAGGCGCCGGTCACCGCGGCACCGGCCTTGGCACCACCACTGGCGGTGGACGGCAGGGTGATCGAGCGGCCCACGGCCAGGCACTCGTTGAGCATGTTCCAGCCCTTGCCGGCCATGGCAGCGCCACCGATCAGCTGGGTCAGCGGAATGAACACGTCCTTGCCGCGGATCGGACCGTTCTGGAACGTCGAGTTCAGCGGGAAGTGGCGACGGCCGATTTCAACGCCGGCGGTGTCGCGCGGCAGCAGGCCCAGGGTGATGCCGATGTCGCGGGTATCGCCGATCAGGCCATCCGGATCGTACATGCGGAAGGCCAGGCCGATCAGCGAAGCGACCGGGGCCAGGGTGATGTAGCGCTTGTCGAAGGTCAGCTTGACGCCGAGCACCTGCTCGCCGTTCCACTCGCCCTTGCAGACGATGCCGTAGTCCGGAATCGAGGTGGCGTCGGAGCCGGCGAACGGACCGGTCAGGCCGAAGCACGGCACTTCGCGGCCATCCGCCAGGCGCGGCAGATACTGGTCCTTCTGTTCCTGGGTGCCGTAATGCACCAGTAGTTCACCCGGGCCCAGCGAGTTGGGCACGCCGACGGTGGAGCTGACCACCGAAGACACCGACGCCAGCTTCTGGATCACCTTGTGGTGGGCCAGCGCAGAGAAGCCCAGGCCGCCGTACTCCTTCGGGATGATCATGCCGAAGAACTTGTTCTTCTTGATGAAGGCCCACAGTTCCGGCGGCAGGTCGGCGTGGACGTGGGTGATTTCCCAGTCGTTGACCATGGTGCACAGCTCTTCCACCGGGCCATCGAGGAAGGCCTGTTCTTCGGCGGTCAGCTGCGGCTTGGGATAGTTGAGCAGGATGTTCCAGTCCGGATCACCGGTGAACAGTTCACCCTCGAAACCGACCGAGCCGGTTTCCAGCGCGATGCGCTCGGTCTGCGACAGTGGCGGCAGCACCTTGCGGAACACCTTCATCATCGGGCCGGTCAGCAGCGGCTTGCGGATGAACGGCAGCAGCAGCGGCACGGCGATGACGGCCAATACAGCGGCTGCGACGATCGTGGCGGTCTGGTTGACGTAGGGAATGAACCAGCAGGCGGCCAGCAGGGCCACGCTGATCAGCGTCCAGGTAACCAGCCGCATGCGGTGGTAGGCGACGAACGCGCCTGCCAGCAGCAGGGCGAGGAAGGGAAGAACGATGCTCATGAGCGTGCTCCGGTGACGTGCTCGTTTGTGGCGGACGAAGCCGCAGCGTCTGCTGCGGGCAACACGTCCAGATAGTCCAACACAGTAGCGGTAAAGGCGTCGTTGTCATCGCCGGCGACCATGTGCGTGGCCTGCGGCAGCTGTACATGACGCGCGTGCGGCGCCAACGCCAGGAATTCGGCCACGGTCTGCGGCGTGACCAGGTCGCTGCGACCGCCGCTGACCAGCAGCAGCGGGCACTTTACCTGGCGCGCGGCTTCGGCCAGTGCGTCCTGGTGCTGTTCGCTGTCGCGGGCCAGTTCGGCCACCAGGCGCGGATCCCAGTGCCAGCGCCAGCGGCCGTGACCGTCTTCGCGCAGCAGCGCGCGCAGCGACTGCTCGGATTTGCGCGGACGGTGCGGCATGTAGGCCGAGATCACGTCGGCGGCCTGGCTCAGCGAGGCGAAGCCGTCGGGATGGGCGGTCATGAAGGCGAGGATGCGCTCGACACCGGCGGTATCCCAGCGCGGGGTGATGTCGACCAGCACCATCGCCGAGAACAGGCCCGGCCAGCGCGACTCGGCCAGCAGGCCGAACAGGCCCCCCATCGAGGCCGCAACCAGCACCGGCGGGCGCGGCTGTTCACCGGCCAGCACGATCAGGTCATCGGCGAACTGTTCGCCGTGGTAGGGCAGGTCGGCGGCATTCCAGTCCGAATCGCCGTGACCACGTGCGTCATAAGCCAGCGTCTGCAGGCCGGCTGCAGACAGGGCACGCGCGGTGGCATTCCAGGCGTGACGGGTCTGGCCGAAACCGTGCGCGAACAGCACCCGGCCACGACGACCGTGGTCGCTGGCAGTGGCGGCGAGGCGGGCACCATGGGCCGCCTCCAGGTGCAGGTCATGGAACGCAGCGGGAGTAGGGGACGTAACCATACTTGCTAGTATGGATCGCTTGTGAGGGAAGTCAATACTGCATCGTATGGTGCGGTGCGGCAGCCCTGCGGGAGAGCCCTTTGACGGTTTCGCCCGCAACGGCGTACTGCAACGAACCCCGGCGTATGGTTAAATCAGCCCATGAATCAACCTGACGCTTCCGCCGGCGAACCGCGCGCCGGCCGCAACAGCCGCCTGAGTGCCGAAGACTGGGCCCAGGCGGCCCTCGACCTGATTGCTGAACAAGGCGTAGGCGCCGTTGCGGTGGAACCGCTGGCGCGGCGCCTCGGCGTGACCAAGGGCAGTTTCTATTGGCATTTCCCCTCGCGTGACGCCTTGCTGCAGGCCGCGCTGGAACGCTGGGAACTGTTCGAACAGGAACAGGTGTTCGGCAGCCTGGAAGACGTGCCGGACCCGCGCGTGCGCCTGCGCCAGCTGTTCCAGATGGTGGCGCATGAAGTGCAGCCGCACATCATCTACAGCGAGCTGCTGAAGGCACTGGACCATCCGATGGTGCGTCCGGTGATCGACCGCGTGTCGCAGCGCCGCCTCGACTATCTGATCGCCTCGTTCCGCCAGGCAGGGCTCAGCTCGACCGATGCGCGCCACCGCGCACGCCTGGCCTACGCGGCCTATGTCGGCTTCCTCCAGCTGTCGCTGCAGCTGCAGCAGCCCAAGCAGGCGCGCGAGGATTTCGAGGCCTATGTCGAGCATCTCATCGAGACGCTGATTCCGAACGGTTGAGCGTCGTTGCTGCGTTGAATGCAGAAAGGCCGCGGCAATGCCGCGGCCTTTTCCGTTGGTGCTGCCGCGATCTGGCAGGCACAAAAAAACAACGGCCCCTTGCGGGGCCGTTGCTGCATCAGCTGATCAGTGGATCGATCAGAACTTCTGCTTGTACTGCATGTACATGTAGCGGCCCGGCAGGTCGTACTGCGGGTCGAACATGTTGTACGAGGTGTAGTACGAAACCGGCGGGCTCTTGTCCCACGCGTTGTTCAGGCCGACCATGATGGTGCCCTTCCACGGCGTGTTGTAGCGGAACTGGATGTCGTGGTAGGTCGTGGCACCAATGTGGTTCGTTCCCTTCGCGCCATCAGAGCAGTATGCGAAGGTTTCCGGTTCCTTGACTGGATCAAACGGGCACGGTTCGGTCATGCCGGACTTGTAACGAATGCCGTAGTTGAC
The DNA here is from genome assembly GCF_036320045.1 of Stenotrophomonas sp. SMYL20. NCBI lineage: Bacteria > Pseudomonadati > Pseudomonadota > Gammaproteobacteria > Lysobacterales > Lysobacteraceae > Stenotrophomonas > Stenotrophomonas sp. SMYL20. The sequence continues at coordinate 150,753 of NZ_JAWIRT010000004.1, forward strand.
CCCGAAGTCCCCGTAGGACCAGTCCACATACAGATTGGAACGGATGCGCCAGTACGGATCCTGGTCGAGATAGCGTCCCTGGCGACCCTCGATCGGAGCATCCTGAGTCGACTTGGTATCCCACTTGGACAGGTAGGTGCCGTCCAGAGTGATGGTGAACTGGCCGATCGAAGTTTCCGGCAACTTATACAGGATGCCCAGATCCCAACCTTCCACCTTGTACGACGCCAGGTTCTGCAGCGGCATGTTGACGTTGGTGATGGTGTAACGCTGGTTGGTGCTGCCGTAGTTCGGGTCACGCGTGATCAGGCCGCAGTTGGCTGCCTGCTCCTGCGCGGTGCCGCCATAGCAACGATCCATGATGTCCTGGATGGCCGGACGGGTGATGGCGTCCTCGATCTTGATCTGCCACCAGTCCAGGGTCACGTTCAGACCCTGCACGAAGCTCGGGCTCCACACCAGGCCCAGCGTCTTGCTGGTCGAGGTTTCCGGCTTCAGGTTCGGGTTGGCCTGCCAGGTGAACGGCTCAGGAGTCTGCTTCGCACCACTACCAGCGCCCGGCTGAACGAAGCCGATCGGCACGCCCTCTGCCGCACATTGTGCCGCGATAGCGCCGGTACGGCGACCAGACGTTGAGGAGCACGGATCGATGTAGCTCTCGAACGAGTCAGCATCACCGCGATACAGGTTGTTGATGCTCGGGGCGCGGAAGCCTTCCGAGTAGTTACCACGCACCATCAGGTCGTCGATCGGCTTCCAGCGGAAACCGAACTTGTTGTTGGTGGTGTTGCCGAAGTTGCTGTACTTCGAGTAGCGGGTTGCCGCGCTGAAGTCGAGCAGCTTGGCGCCCGGCAGGTCAGCCAGCACCGGGATCGACAGTTCCAGGAAGAACTCGTCCAGGTCATAGCTACCCTTGGTGGGGGATGCTCCGTTGCCGGTGCTCAGGCCAGAGGCGATGAAGGCGTCCGGATCGAACTGACCGGTTTCCTTGCGATATTCGTAACCAGCTGCGAAGCCCAATGCACCCGCCGGCAGCTGCACGATTTCGCCGGAGATGTTGGCGTAATAACCCTTGGACACCAGGCTGGCGGAGTCATGCGCGGTGAACGAGGTGTAATCCAGTGCCTCCTGCGAGATCGAACCCATCCCACCCAGCGGATTGATCGGGGCGCAGCCCGGAATGATTGCGCCAGCGGAGTTGAGGCACACAGCCTTGCCATCGCGGATCGCCGAGGGACCATATGCCTCGGCCAGACGCTGCTTGTTGAACAGGCCGTAGGTCAGATCGTTCTGGTCGGTCTTGTCGTAGCGGTAGCCGACATCCCAGTCGAAATTGCGGTCGGCGAATTCGAAGAAGCCCTCGAAACCACCGTAGAAGTGCCAGTTCTTGACGTTCTGGTTGAACGAACGTCCACCGGTTTCGTTGAAGCGGCGCGCGACGCCAGTCAGATCAACGCCGTACGGATTGTACATGCTGCCCGCGCTGAGGCGCTGGCCGGTGACCGGCATGGCAGCCAGCAGCTGTTCGGACTTGCGTTCGTTGTACATCGCCTCGGTGCGGAAGGTGATGTTGTCGGTAACGTTGTAAGAACCCACCGCGAACAGCGAGGTGCGCTCGTTGGGGGTCAGCAGGTAGTTGTCCGGCGCGGTGTTGTAGCCGTGAACATTGGGATCGAACGGCGTTTCAACGCCGTTGAGGATGATGTAACGCTCGTCGTTACGCAGATACGAACCCGGAATACCGGTGCTGCTCTGGCCGCTGAAGAACGGCGGGCCACCGGCGGAGATCTTGCGATCGCCGGCCATCACGGCCTTTTCGTTGACGTAGGAGACGCCCAGCACCAGCGAAGCGCGGTCAGTGGTGGTGCCCAGAGTGAAGTCGGCCGCTTCGCGGTCGCCGTCACCGGCGCTGTACTGGCCCTTGTAGAAGTTGGCTTCCGCGCCATCGAAGTTCTGCTTGGTGATGATGTTCACCACGCCGGCGATCGCGTCCGAACCGTAGATGGTCGATGCGCCGTCCTTCAGGATGTCGATGCGCTCGATCATCGCGGTCGGGATGGTGTTCAGGTCGACGCTGCCATCCAGGCCGGTGGTCCAGCGGCGGCCATTGACCAGCACCAGAGTGCGCTCGGAACCCAGGTTGCGCAGGCTGACGCCGGCAGAACCGTCACCGCCGTTGTTGTAGGTACGGTTCAGGGCGGCACCGTTGGCGGCAACGCGCTGCAGGATGTCGGCGACCGAAGTCACGCCCTGCTTTTCGATGTCGGCGCGGGTCAGGCTCAGGACCGGCTGCGAGGTTTCGATGTCGGTGCTCTTGATGCGCGAACCGGTGACCGAGATGCGGTCAAGGTTGGTCGCTTCCTGGGCCTGGGCGGTGGCAGTGGACGCCACACCGGCAACGAGCGCGATCAGAACGGCATCGCGCAGCTTGTTGGACTGGAAATTCATTGGCTCTCTCTCTCCAAGAAATCTTGGCTGGGTTAATGCCCGGCGGGGGAGCGAAAAGCGCTCCCAAATCGCGAGGCTGAGCCGATAGTAGCGGGCGTTCGCCAAGAATTAAAGCTGCGTTAATCAAGTCTATGATTTTGGTAAAAATGAAAATTGATGCACGAAATCAAGGGGTTGAATCGCAGGTGACATCACTCTGTCTCGTTTGTTAGCGCAAAGTGATGAAAAAAGTTTCCGTTGATGTGTATCGCAGTGTGTCGACGTGAATTGCGCGGTATCCAATTCGTCGAAAAGCGCTCTGCGTGTATCACGAACGCGCATACGCAACGGGCGCCTTTCGGCGCCCGGGAGAAGTCACTGCAGGAAGACCCAGGAGGTGGGGTCAGAGATCCTGTTCGTAACGCACGTACGGCACGGTGCCGTCGTCATTGCTTTCATTGCGCGGGGAGAACGGATTCTTGCCGCGGCTGATCACGTTCTCGGCGCCAACGGTAAGTTGGCCAGACCACGGGGTACGCCAGGTCAGGCCGATGCCCAGGCCCTCCCACTTGCCGGGCTTGCCCGGCACGTCGATCACGCGGCCGATGATGCTGCCGGTGAAGTTGCCGTAGCCGGCGCCGATGCTCAGGCTCTTGCTGTCCCAGCGGTCGACGATGGACGGTGCGGCATCGGCCAGCGGTACCAGGCGGGCCTTGGCGTAGGTACCGGCGATCGAGACAAAACCCTCGCGGCCGATGTTCTTCTGCGCGAATACGGTCAGATCGTTCTGCTCGGCACGCAGCGAGGGTGTCTTGTTCGGGCCGGACAGCCACGCCGGAAGTGTTTCACGACCGGTGCCGGCGGTGATGCCGAGACGGCTGCTGCCGCGGTTCAGCGCGGCGGTACCGGTGAAGCGGCGGCTGTTGAGGTCGTCGTCGTCACCCAGGCTGGCCAGCATGCAGTGACTGGCCAGGCCGCTCATGCTGGTCCCGCTGCTGCTGTTGCAGAGCAGGCCCAGCGAATCGCCGGAGGACAGGCCGAAGGCTGCATCCAGCGAGTTGCGGCCGAAGTGCCAGCGGGCGCCGGCGGCCTGTTCACCGGTGGGCTCCAGGTACAGCAGGGCCTCGACCTTGCCGCTGCCCTTGTTCCATACCGGCAGCACGGTCCGGGTGTCCTTGCTCTGCGCGTGCACGCCCGTGATCGCGCCAAGGGCGATCAGCAGGGCCAGCGGTAGACGCAGGAAGGTACGCATCGGACCAGTTCAGACAGGGACGGACAACGGAAGTTCCCGCGGAGACGGGAACTTGATCCTAGGGTGTTTATGAATTCTTAACAAGCCTTGATCCCCCCAGATGCAAGACAAGCTGTTTACTGAAGCCGTTCAGGCGCCGGTACAGTCCCCTCGGCACCGTGGAACAGTATGCCGAACTCCGTCAAAGGAAAGTGATACTCCCGCCCGCAGAATTCGCAACGGACCTCGACGGCGCCGGTGTCCGCGGCTGCGGCACGGGCCTCGTCCTCGCCGAGCGACTGCAGCATCGACGCGACCCGCTCGCGGGAACAGGAGCAGGCGAAGGACAGCGGCTTGCCGCCCATCAGTTCCGGCTTCTCTTCGTGGAACAGGCGGTGCAGCAGCTGCTCGGCCGGGGTGGCCAGCAGCTCGGCTTTGCCCAGGGTCTCGAACAGGGCGCTGGCACGCGCCCAGCCGTCCTCGTCACCCTCGTCGCCCGGCAGCTTCTGCAGCAGCAGGCCGGCGGCGCCGTTGCGGTCGGCGGCCAGCAGCAGGCGGGTCGGCAGCTGTTCGGACTGGCGGAAGTAGTCCTCGAAGGCCTCGTCCAGCTCCGGTGCGGTCAGCGCGACCAGGCTCTGGTAGCGCTGCGGCTCGCGCGGGTCCAGGCCCGGATTCTCGATGGTGATCGCGAGCAGGGCGTCATCACCCAGGCTGGACAGGTCGCGCGGCGCATCGGCGCCGTCGCTGAGCTGGGCGATGCCGCGCAGGGTACCGGCGGCGGTGCACTCGGCAAACAGGGTGCGCAGCGCGGTGCTGCTGCGCAGCTGGATCGAGAGGCGGCCATCGATCTTGGTGTGGCCGGTGAACAGCGCCGAGGCCACGCAGGCCTCGCCGAGCAGTTCGGCGGCGGTATCCGGGTACTCGGCGTGGGACAGGATCTCCTGCCAGGTCGCCTGCAGGCGCACGTGGACGCCACGGACGCCAGCGTCGGGAAGCAGGAAGCGGATCAGGGAATCGGGGTTGGCGGTCATCGGCTCACATCGCGCGTAAACGAGGGCGGTTGCCGGATAATGCGCCGACAACCGGATAGAAGAAGGATGCACCAGTAATGGGGGCAGGGGGAGAGCAGCACAAGGTGGAGGCCATCGCGGAAGTCCCGCGCCGCAGGCGCTGGCGCTGGAAACGGCTGCTCTGGCTGCCGCTGCTGCTGGCCGCTTTCAGCTGCCTGCAGGTACTGGTGCTGCGGTTCATCGACCCGCCGGTATCCACGGTCATGCTGTGGCGCTATGGCGAGGCATTGGGGGAGGCCGACTGGTCCTATCGCCTGCATTACCAGTGGCGCGACCTGGACCAGATGGCAGCGAGCCTGCCGATCTCGCTGGTGGCCGCGGAGGACCAGCGCTTCCCCGACCACAATGGCTTCGACCTGCAGGCCATCGAGAAGGCCCGCGACCACAACGCCAAGGGCGGACGCCTGCGGGGGGCCAGCACGATCAGCCAGCAGGTCGCCAAGAATCTGTTCCTCTGGCAGGGCCGCAGCTGGATCCGCAAAGGCTTGGAAGTCTGGTACACGGTGCTGATCGAAGCACTGTGGCCGAAGGAACGGATCCTGGAGATGTACGCCAACATCGCCGAGTTCGGCGACGGCGTCTATGGCGCGCAGGCGGCGGCGCAGACGTTCTGGGGCAAGGATGCGTCCCGGTTGAGTCCGGCCGAGAGTGCACGGCTGGCGGCGGTGTTGCCGGCACCGCGGCGCTACAACGCGGCAAAGCCAGGGCCGTACGTGCAGCGGCGCGCGGCATGGATCCAGCGCCAGGCACGGCAGCTGGGCGGCGCGGCGTACCTGTCGGAAGACTGAGGACACCTGTCATCGGGGCGGCAGGCCGTGCACCTGCAGGCGACGTACAATCCGGGCATGAACCGCGAACGCCTTACTGTCGTCATCGCCGCCTACAACGAGGAGCAGGCGCTGCCGTGCCTGCATCCCCGCCTGTGTGCGGTGTTGGACGGAATGCCCGACATCGATGGCCACATCCTGTATGTGGACGATGGCAGCCACGACGGTACCTGGCAGGTGATCGCAGGATTGGCGCAGGACGACGCGCGCGTATCGGCGTTGAAGCTGTCGCGCAATTTCGGCAAGGAGGCCGCGCTGACTGCCGGCCTGGATCTGGTGCGCGACGGCGCGGCGATGATCCTGGATGCCGATGGCCAGGACCCGCCGGAACTGGTGCCGCAGTTCGTTGCGCGCTGGCGCGAGGGCCATGACAACGTCTATGGCACGCGCATGGCCCGCGATGGCGAAGCCTGGATCAAGCGCGCCACGGCGGCGGCGTTCTATCGGGTGATCGGTCGCCTGTCACGCACGCCGATCCCTGCCGACACCGGTGATTTCCGTCTGTTGTCGCCACGCGCGCTGAGTGCGCTGCGCGAGATGCGTGAACGCCATCGCTTCATGAAGGGCCTTTTCAGCTGGGTCGGATTCAAGCGTATTGCTGTGCCCTACCACCGTCACGCGCGGGTGGCCGGCTCCAGCAAGTTCAGCCTGTGGCGGCTGTGGAACTTCGCGCTGGAGGGCATCACCGGGTTCTCGACCGTTCCCCTGCGGGCGGCGACCTACATGGGCCTGGCAACGGCGGCGGTGGCCTTCGTATTCGGCGTGTGGGTGATTGCCAAGGCGGCCCTGTACGGTGACCGCGTGGCGGGTTGGCCGACGATGATGGCGGTGATCCTGTTCCTGGGCGGGGTGCAGTTGATCGCGCTGGGCCTGATCGGCGAGTACCTGGGACGGCTGTACGAGGAATCCAAGCAGCGCCCGTTGTACCTGGTTGACGCGTGGCTAGCATCCGCCGTGGCAGACTCGGCCCTGCAACCCACCCTCGGAGGGCAGGCAGATGACCACGGTACGGCAACTGTTGGACGGCAAGTCTCCTGAAGTGCATGCGGTCGCGCCGGATGCGGCGGTGATCGATGCGATCCGGTTGATGGCGGAAAAGGGCATTGGCGCGGTGCTGGTGATGGACGGTCCGCGGCTGGTCGGGATCCTTTCGGAGCGCGATTACGCGCGCAAGATCGTGCTGCGTGATCGTTCGTCGCGGGATACGGCGGTGGCCGAGATCATGACGGCGAAGGTGGTGACGGTCTCGCCAGGCGAGCAGGTGGAGCACTGCCTGCAGCTGGTGACCGACTACCGCATCCGCCACCTGCCGGTGGTGGAGGGAGCACAGGTGCTGGGGGTGATTTCCATCGGCGACCTGGTGAAGTCGGTGATCGATGCGCAGCGGCGCGAGCTGGATCAGCTGCAGCAGTACATCGTGGCAGGGTGAGTTGTTCGCTGGCGGGCCTGCGGCCCGCCGGCCCGCTTTTCGAAGCCAGAGCCAGAGCTGAGGGCAGCGCCTTCCTGGTACGCCGGGAGGCTGAGGGCATGGGCGTGCAGGACACGCCGCAAGTACGTCCCTGTAGGCTCGATGGCGCCATCCATGGCGCCAACGGTCCTGCACGCCCATGCCCTCTGCCTCTGGATACATTGCCGCGAGCGCGGTGAGATTCGCCGCAGACGATCTGCTTTGGGTAGCTGCCAACCTTGGTTGGCAACAGCTTTTGAATTTGCTTTTTTCTTCTGACTTTGAATTTCCGCTCTCGTTCCGCGCGCAGGAACCTGTCCGGAGCCGAAGCAAGGCGGCAGGCAGGACCGTGAGGCGCATGGATGCGCCGACCGAGCCTACAGGGACGTATTTACGGCGTGTCCTGCCTGTCGCCTTGCTCCGGCTCTACGCGCGGGAAAAGAGGCGCCGCGAACAACGCTGTAACTCTACTTCGCATACTGCCCCCCGCAGTCGGCATCCTTCCCCGGCCCCGGTTCGATGGTCGCCAGCAACGCCGCCGGTGGGGCGATGCTGCCCAGTGCCAGGGCCACGGCTCCCCGGATGCCCAACGCCTTGAAGTCCGGTCGGAATGACGGGTCCTTGAACGTGCCACTGATGTGCAGTGGAGAGCGCAGCACCAGAATGCTCTTGTCCTTCGGGCGTGGTTTCAGCAGCAGGTCCAGGGTCTCGTCGCGCAGGCTGACCGTGCCTTCGCCGATGAGGATCGTATCGGTGGTGTCCACCGCCAGCGCCTGGCTGGTCATCAGGCCGTCGCGCACGCCGAAGTCGGCGAAGGCGCAGCGCAGGGGAATCTGTTTGTCGCCGGTCACCAGGAATTTCAGTGATTCGGTGATGTCCAGCCCTGCCAGTTCCATCACCAGGTTGCCGACATGGCCGCGGCCCATCGCCAGGCCGACCTTGCCACTGCTGCTGCCGAGCATCGCGGCGATCGAGTTGCCGCGGCCGCTCAGGTCCACCTCGCCGCCGATGCCGCCCTTGGCCTGCTCGGCAAGTTTCGCGTCCGGAAACAGCTGGCCGAGCTGCACGCCGCGCACGCTGGCCTTCAGGGCGGTGCTGATCTGCGGACGGCGCGCGTCCATGCGGATCGTGCTGCGGATATCGCCTCCGGCCACGCCGAAGTTCAGCGGGTCCAGCCGCAGTACGCCGTCATCCAGCAACAGGTGCGCGTTCATGTCGTCTAGCGGCAGCGATGGCGCGTTGATGCGGTGGGCTTTCCAGCGCACGTCGGCATCCATCGCGCGCAGCTTGCCGAGGTTGTAGGGCGTGTCGGGCAGCACGCGTGCGCGGGCGGCAACCCGTGCGGCCTCGGCCTTCTGTTCGGCGTTGGCGGTTTCGCCGCCGCCGGTTTTCGGTGGGGCACCGACGAAGCCGGCAAGGTCATCGAAGTCCAGGCGCTTGGATTCCAGCGTGGCGGTCAGCCGCGGCCGCGCACCGCCCACTTCGAACTGCAGATTGCCACCGAGGTCGCTGTCGCCGACCTTGCCGGTGAAGGCGTCGTAGCGCCAGACGTTGTGGTCACGCTTGAGCCGGCCGTTCAACGCATAGGGTGGCGACGGCGGAATGGCAATGCCGAGCAGCGGATAGAGGTCGGCGAGGTCCTGGCCGCTGAGCGCAAACTGCAGATCGAACACGCGCAGCTGGAAGGGATTGGTCAGCGTGCCACTGGCTACCGCGTGGGTGGCGCCTGCTCGGCCATCGAGATGGATGCGGAACGGATGGTCGCTGTCGGTCAGCTCCAGCGGTGATTCCGTGCCGCCACGCAGGGTGAACGGATTGCCCTGCCAGTGTCCCTTGCCCTGTACCAGCAGCGGTGGCGCCGCATCGGCCTGTTTCGGCTGGCCGCTGCGCACGTCCACGCGGATATCGGTACGGCCGAGCGCGTCGAGGAACTGCAGGCGACCGTCATCGATGCGCAGCCGTTTGAGCTGGGGGCTGGTCCCGCCGGCGCTGTCACCGAGGAAATCCCAATTGCCCGGTTCGCCCTTGCGCGGGGCGGTTTCCAGCAGCACGTCCGGCCGGGTCAGGCGTACTTCGGGCAGCTGCACGCTGCCGCGCAGCAGGGGCCACACCCGCACGTCGATCTCGACGCGGTCTGCGGTGGCCATATCGGGTTGCTTCGCCCAGCTTGCATTGGCGAAGGTGATCGCATCGGCGCGGATCGTACTGGTGCGGCCGAGGTCGACATCAAGGTTCCCGATGTGCAGTGCACGGCCGGTGCGTGCCTGCACCGCGCGCTCAACCGGCCCCTTGAGCCAGTTCCAGTCCCACAGCGCGATCAGCAGCAGGAGTGCCGCCAGCAGGAAGATCAGGATCGTGAGCCAGCGCCGGCCTCGTGGGCCGGGGCGGCGGAGGCGCCAGCGGGTCGTGCGCTTTGCGGCAGGGGAGGCGGCAGCATTCACGCCGCCATGGTTGCCCCCTCTTCGTGGACAGGGCGCGAAGCGTCCATGTGCGTGGTGTGCACACGCCGCGTTCGAACGCTGGTTTACAGCACCTGCATGGTGACCGCGACGAAGTGGCAGACGCTGCCACCGATCACGAACAGGTGCCAGATCGCATGCGAATACGGGATCGATTCACGGTGGTAGAAGTAGGTCCCCAGCGTGTACGACAGGCCACCGGCGAACAGCCAGGTGAGGGTGCCGCCGTCGATCGAAGCCCACATCGGCTTGATCGCCACGACCACCAGCCAGCCCATGGCGATGTAGATCACCGTTGAGAGCACCTTGAAGCGGCCGGTGTAGAACAGCTTGAACACCACGCCGCCCAGCGCCAGCGCCCAGATCGCGGTGAACAGGCCCCAGCCCCACGGACCACGCAGGCCGATCAGGGTGAACGGGGTATAGGTGCCCGCGATCAGCACGTAGATCGCGCAGTGGTCGAACACCTTCAAGCGGCCCTTGGCGACCGGATGCTGGATGGCGTGATACAGGGTGGAGGCGGTGTACAGCAGCAACAGCGCGATACCGAATACGATCGCGCTGGCCAGCTGCCAGCCGTCGCCGTAGATCGCAGCCAGGGTGATCAGCACCGCGCTGGCGGCCAGGGCGAACACCGCGCCCAGGCCATGGGTCAGGGCGCTGGCGATTTCTTCACGGATCGAAGCAATGGACGTCGTGGACATGGGCATGGGCATCGTTCACGGGGAGGGGGACCCGCGTCCCCCTATCATCGCCGCGATGGCCGCCGTGTGCACGCCCGTCACCGTATGGTGGGTGAATCCCTGCGTTGCGCCGATGAATCCGTGAGCGGTAGATCCACGCCATGCGTGGATGAACCACCCGCGACGGCCGGGGGCAGAGCCCTTTCCCTGCGGAAAGGGATCCGGCCCGCTGGCATCAGCCCACCGAAACCGTATGCGCCGCTTCGCGGGTGGCCGAGAAGCGCACGTCCGGCGAGCGTTCCTGCGCCAGCTGCAGGTTGACCCGGGTCGGTGCCAGGTAGACCAGGTGGCCGGCTGCATCCAGCGCCAGGTTCAGCGCATTTTTCTCGCGGAACTCTTCCAGCTTCTTCTCGTTGCTGCAGTGGACCCAGCGCGCAGTGGTCACGCTGACCGGCTCGAAAGTGGCTTCCACGCCGTACTCGTCCTTCAGGCGGTAGGCGGCCACGTCGAACTGCAGCACGCCGACCGCACCCAGGATCAGGTCGTTGCTGGTCAGCGGGCGGAAGAACTGGGTCGCACCTTCTTCGGACAGCTGGGCTAGGCCCTTCTGCAGCTGCTTGAGCTTGAGCGGATCGCGCAGGCGTGCGCGGCGGAACAGTTCCGGGGCGAAGTTGGGGATGCCGGTGAAGGTGACCGCTTCGCCTTCGGTGAAGGTATCGCCGATGGAAATGGTGCCGTGGTTGTGGATGCCGATCACATCGCCCGGCCACGCCTCGGCGGCGATCTCGCGGTCGCTGGCCATGAAGGTCAGCGCGTTGGCCAGCTTCATTTCCTTGCCGGTGCGCACGTGGAAGGTCTTCATGCCGGCGCTGAAGCGGCCCGAGCAGACCCGCATGAACGCCACGCGGTCACGGTGCTGCGGGTCCATGTTGGCCTGGATCTTGAACACGAAGCCGGTCAGCTTGTTCTCTTCCGGGGCGATCTCGCGGCCGGTGGTGGAACGCGCCTGCGGCGACGGGGCATGTTCGACGAAGAAGTCCAGCAGCGGCTGCACGCCGAAATTGTTCACGCCGGAACCGAAGAACACCGGGGTCTGCTTGCCGGCGCGGTAGGCGTCCAGGTCGAACGGATGGCTGGCGCCCTGCACCAGTTCCAGTTCGTCGCGCAGGTCGGCCAGCATCTGTGCACCGATCTTCTCGGCCAGGCCGGGCGCATCGATGGACGGGAAGATGGTCGAGTCCTGGCGGGTGAAGTTGCGGCCCGGTTCGTACAGGTGCACTTCGCCGGTCAGCAGGTGGACCACGCCCTTCAGGCGCTGGCCCATGCCGATCGGCCAGGTCACCGGCGCGCACTGGATGCCCAGCACGGTTTCCACTTCATCCAGCAGCTCGATCGGGTCCTTGCCCTCGCGGTCGAGCTTGTTGATGAAGGTCATGATCGGGGTGTCGCGCAGGCGGCACACTTCCATCAGCTTGATGGTGCGCTCTTCCACGCCCTTGGCCACGTCGATCACCATCAGCGCCGAGTCCACCGCGGTCAGCACGCGGTAGGTGTCCTCGCCGAAGTCGGCGTGGCCGGGGGTGTCGAGCAGGTTGACGATCTTGCCTTCGTACGGGAACTGCATCACCGAGGAGGTGACGGAGATGCCGCGCTCTTTTTCCAGCGCCATCCAGTCGGAGGTGGCGTGGCGGGCGGCCTTGCGGCCCTTGACCGAACCGGCCATCTGGATCGCGCCTCCGAACAGCAGCAGCTTTTCGGTCAGCGTGGTCTTGCCGGCGTCAGGATGGGAAATGATGGCGAAGGTGCGGCGACGCGACGCTTCGTTGGCGACTTCGGACATGGCAGTGGCGCCCGCCCGGGGCGCTTTTCAAAGAGATAAGCGCCCGATTATACCGGCCGGGGGCGGTCAGCGCCCGGTGCCGCCTTCGGCCTCGCCCTGGCGGGCGAACTGCAGTTGGCCCTGTTCGGCGAAGATGCGTGCCGGCACCGAGCGCAGGCCCATGCCGCGGTTGACCTGCACCACGAAGTGCAGGTGCGGCGCGCTGCTGAAGCCGCTGTTGCCGGACAGGCCGAGCGGCTGCCCGGCCCCCACCGCCTGGCCGCGACGCACGCGCATGCCGCCGGCCTGCAGGTGGCCGTACAGCGCCATGCTGCCGTCGCTGTGCAGCACACGGATGAAGTTGGCGCGGGCACCATCACGTTCGCGGTCCTGGCCGTTGCCACGGAAGCCATCCTGGATCTGCATCACCGTGCCCTCGCGCGCGGCCAGCACCAGCGTGCCTTCCGCCAGTGCGAAGTCCACCGCGTCGCGGTTCTCCTCGTCATCGTGGCTGAACCGGCCCTGCGGCGCCTGGTCCACGCGCGGACGGGCCGCATCGAACGGCAGGCGATAGGCGACATCTTCGGCCTGTGCGGCCGGGTTGCCCGGCACCGACTGCAGGCGCAGATCCAGCGTGCGGCCATCGAGCGGGGCGGGCAGGTGGCCGACCACCAGGCTGCTGTCGCCCTGGATCAGCGATTGCAGCGGCAGCCCTTCGACCGGGCGTCCGGGTGCAGCGCGCAGTTCGATCTGCAGCGGTCCTGCCAGCCCATTGTCGATCCGGGCCTGCCATTGCGTGCCGACCGGCTGCAGGCGCAGCCGGGCCATGGGGGCGGCGCCCTCGGCACTGCCAGCGTGGGTGGTTGAGGTGGCGGGGGAAACCAGTCCCCAGCCCTGGCGCCAGTCACCGGCGCTGGCCGTCGTGCTCGCCAGCAGGGACATCAGCAGGCAGGTCAGGGGCAGGCGCAGCATCAGTGGTTCCAGAGGGTAGGGACCGCCGGGACTGTAGCCGATCCTGAACAGGACGACCGCGACCGCCTTCGCACAGTCGCGTTGAAAATATTCATCGCTTTATCCGCATGAAGGGATTGACAGTGCCGGAAAGGGCTGGCATCGTGGCTCCACCATCGAGACCGGCAGAGGGACAGGCCCTTTGAAGCCGGGGCAGCCCGCGGATGCGAAAGCGTCTGCGTAGGTGCCAAATCCTGCGGGGACCGTGGCGTCCACCGAAAGATGGTTCGAACCATGCACCCCACGTGCATCTCGAACGCGGGCCCCGCGAAGGCTCGATGGCCGATTCCCCAACCGGATCCCGCCATGAGCTTCGCCGCCAGTACCGCGCTTCGCCCCGAACCCTTTGTCCCCGTCAGCGTGCCGGTCGAAGACCGCGTGCATGCCGAGCGCGGTGAGTTCGCCGCGGTGCTGTCGATGCGTCACGCCGGCCCCAGCCCGGTGCGCCTGCGCTATGAGTGGGTCGGCCCGGCCAATGCGCCGGTGGTGGTGCTGGCCGGTGGCATTTCCGCCCATCGCCACGTGGCGTCCAATGCACAGTTCAGCGAGAAGGGCTGGGCCGAAGACCTGGTCGGCAGCGGGCGCGCGCTGGATCCGCAGCAGCTGCGTGTACTGGCCTTCGACTTCATCGGCGCCGACGGTGCACTGGATGTGCCGATCGATACCGCCGACCAGGCCGATGCACTGGCGCTGCTGCTGGACCATCTCGGCATCCGCACGCTGAAGGCGTTCGTGGGCTACTCCTACGGGGCGCTGGTCGGCCAGCAGTTCGCGATCCGCCACCGTGCACGCGTGCGCCAGCTGGTGCTGGCCAGTGGCGCGCATCGCCCGCATCCGTATGCCGCCGCCTGGCGCGCATTGCAGCGCCGCTCGGTCGCGTTGGGCCAGCTGCAGTGCGGCGAAGACCACGGTCTGGCGTTGGCCCGGCAGTTCGCCATGCTCAGCTACCGCACCCCGGAAGAGTTCGGCGAGCGCTTCGATGCCGCGCCGGAAGTGATCAATGGCCGCGTGCGCGTGGCCGCCGAAGACTATCTCGATGCGGCCGGTGCGCAGTACGTCGCGCGCACGCCGGTGACTGCTTACCTGCGCCTGTCCGAATCGATCGACCTGCACCGCGTCGACCCCACCGCGATCCTGCCGCCCACCGTAGTTGTCGCGGTGGAGGGTGACCGCCTGGTGCCGCTGGCCGACCTGGTCGGTCTGGTCGAAGGGCTGGGCCCGCGCGGCAGCCTGCGCGTGCTGCGCTCGCCCTATGGCCACGACGCCTTCCTCAAAGAAACCGATCGCATCGACGCGATCCTCGCCACCGCCTTCCGCACTTCTGGAGAGTCCGCATGAGCCTGCACGCCAATGAGCCGTCCTGTAGTCGCACCACTGCCGCCGTCCGTGCCGGCATCGATCGGGACACCGCACACGGCGCGGTCACGCCGCCGATCGTGCTGTCGTCGAACTTCAGCTTTGAAGGTTTCGGCAACAAGCGCCAATACGACTACACGCGCAGTGGCAACCCGACCCGCGACCTGCTGGGTGAAGCGCTGGCCGAACTGGAAGGTGGCGCCGGCGGCGTCATCACTGCCACCGGCATGGGCGCGATCAACCTGGTGTTGAACGCGCTTCTGCAGCCGGGCGATACCCTGGTGGTTCCGCACGATGCGTACGGCGGCAGCTGGCGCCTGTTCAACGCGTTGGCGAAGAAGGGCCACTTCGAGCTGGTCACCGCCGACCTGACCGATCCGCGCGCGCTGGCACAGGCGCTGGCCACGCAGCCGAAGCTGGTGCTGGTGGAAACCCCGTCCAACCCGCTGCTGCGCATCACCGACCTGCGCTTCGTCATCGAGGCCGCGCACAAGGCCGGTGCGCTCGTGGTGGTCGACAACACCTTCCTGTCGCCGGCGCTGCAGCAGCCGCTGTCGTTCGGTGCGGACCTGGTGCTGCATTCCACCACCAAGTACATCAATGGCCACAGCGATGTGGTGGGTGGTGCGGTGGTCGCGCGCGATCCGGCACTGCACGAGCAGCTGGTGTGGTGGGGCAACGCACTGGGCCTGACCGGTTCGCCGTTCGATGCGTTCCTGACCCTGCGCGGCCTGCGCACGCTGGATGCGCGCCTGCGCGTGCACCAGGAAAACACCGCGTCGATCGTCGCCCTGCTGGACCAGCATCCGGCGGTCGGCACGGTGTACTACCCGGGCCTGGCCGATCACCCGGGCCACGCCATCGCCGCGCGCCAGCAAAGCGGCTTCGGCGCGATGCTGTCGTTCGAACTGGCCGACTGCGAAGGCGATGATCCGCATGCCGCAGTGCGTGCCTTCGTCGATGGCCTGCGCTGCTTCACCCTGGCCGAATCGCTGGGTGGCGTCGAAAGCCTGATCGCGCACCCGGCCACCATGACCCATGCGGCGATGACCGCTGAAGCGCGCGCGGCCGCCGGCATCAGCGAAGGCCTGCTGCGCCTGTCGGTCGGCATCGAGGCCGAGCGTGACCTGCTGGCTGATCTCGGCGCAGCGCTGCAGCGCGCCGAAGCCGTGATCGATGCGGCTGCGCGCCGCAAACAGGTGGTGGATGCATGAGCGCGCTCGCCGCTGACATTCCTGCGCTGGGCGTGGGACGCCTGGCGCTGCTCGGCACCGGCACGGTGGGCTCTGCCTTCGTGCAGCGCTACCAGGCGTTGCAGGCACGCGGGTTGGAACTGCCCAGCGTGCAGTGGCTGGCCAATTCGCGCACCGCACTGGCGATCGACCGTGATCTGGCGTTGCCGCTGGAGCTGGCACGACGCGCACCGCGTGACGGTCTCAGCTCACCGCCATGGGCGAGCGCCGAAGGGCTGGAACGGGGTGACGTGGTGGTCGATGCCACTGCCAGCGAAGATGTGGCCGCACGTCACGTGCAGTGGCTGGCGCGTGGGGTGCACGTGGTCACCGCCAACAAGCTGGGCCGCGGTGCGCAGCTGGCACGTGCCACGGCCATCGCCGAGAGCTGCGCAGACAGTGGCGCACGCTATGGCGACAGCGCCACCGTCGGTGCCGGCCTGCCGTTGCTGAGCAGCCTGCGCGCGCTGGTAGCCGGTGGCGACCACATCCACGCCATCGAGGGCGTGCTGTCCGGCTCGCTGGCGTGGCTGTTCCATCGCTATGACGGCCAATCGCCGTTCTCGGCGGCGGTGCGCGAGGCGCTGGCGGCCGGTTATACCGAACCGGACCCGCGTCTGGATCTGTCCGGCGAGGACGTGCGCCGCAAGCTGCTGATCCTGGCGCGCAGCAGCGGGCTGGCGCTGGATGCTTCGCAGGTGCAGGTGGATTCACTGGTGCCTGAAGCGCTGGCAGCGCTGCCGCTGGAGGATGCGGTGGCTGCGCTTGAGCAGCTGGATGCGCCGCTGCAGGCGCGCTGGCAGCAGGCACGCGACAATGGTCGTGTGCTGCGTTTCGTCGGCCGCGTTGATGGCGAGGGTGCGCAGGTAGGTCTGCGCGAGTTGCCGGCCGATCACCCCTTGGCGCAGGGTGCGGGCACCGACAACCGCGTGGCCATCCACAGTGATCGCTACCGCCGCCAGCCGTTGCTGATCCAGGGGCCGGGCGCGGGTGCGGAAGTCACTGCGGCCGCGTTGCTGGATGACGTGCTGCGGATCGTGGGTTGATGTCCGTGCTGCTGCGTTCGCCGGGCCATGCCCGGCGGGCCCGCAATCTCAACGCGACCTCAACGCCTTCAACAATGCCGCATTGAACTGCTTCGGGTCCTGCACCTGCGGCGAATGGCCCAGTTCGGCGAACTCGACCAGCGTCGCGCCCGGAATGGCCGCCGCCGCTGCTCTGCCCAGCACCGGATAATTGCCCAGCGTCGCCTTCACCGCAGGCGGCGCCAGGTCACGGCCGATCGCGGTGCGGTCCTTCTGGCCGATGAACAACGTGGTCGGCACCTGCAGATTCTTCAGTTCGTAGACCACCGGCTGGTTGAACACCATGTCCGATGCCAGTGCCTGGCTCCATGCAACGACCTGCTTGCCCGGGCCTTCATACATGCCCGACTGCATCCGCGCCCACGTTTCATACGCCGGCTTCCACTTGCCGTCGTAGTACACGTCCAGCTGGTAGCGGCGGATGCTGTCATAGCTGATGTTCATTTCGCCGGCGTACCACGTGTCGACGCTGCGCCAGGGAACACCCAGCGCCTTCCAGTCTTCCAACCCGATTGGATTGACCAGTGACAGGCTGCGCAGGTCCTGCGGGAACATCAGCGCGTAGCGCACCGCCAGCATGCCGCCCATCGAATGACCGACCAGGTGCACCGGTACATCCCCCAGTTGCAGCTGTTGCAGCAGGGCATGGGTGTTGGCGGCCAGCTGCGCGAACGAATACTGGTAGCGTTCGGGCTTGCTGGACTTGCAGAACCCCACCTGGTCCGGGGCGATCACCCGGTAGCCGGCGGCGACCAGTGGCTTGATCGATTCCTTCCAGGTGGCGGCACAGAAGTTCTTGCCGTGCAGCAGCACCACCACGCCGATGGGCGCCTTCTTCGGCGCGATGTCCAGGTAGGCCATCTCCAGCGGCTGCCGCTGCGATTCCAGCCCGAAGGTCTTCACCGGATAGCCGTAGTCGAAACCCTCCAGCCGCGGCCCGTAAGTGGGCGCGGCCAGCGCAGGCAGTGGCAGGCAGGCAAGCAGGGCGGCAGCGATCACGCGCATGGGGCAGTCCGGGGCGAGGGAGCCCCGAGCCTAACCGGAACGCGGTGACGACGTCGTCCGATGTTGAGCCGGGCTCATGCCCGGCTGCAGGGTAGAGCCAGGCCATGCCTGGCTGCGGCCATCAGCACTCGATGACGTTCACCGCCAGGCCACCGCGGCTGGTTTCCTTGTACTTGTCCTGCATGTCGCGGCCGGTATCGCGCATGGTCTTGATCACCTTGTCCAGCGACACCTTGTGCTTGCCGTCGCCGCGCATCGCCATGCGCGAGGCATTGATTGCCTTCACCGCACCCATCGCATTGCGCTCGATGCACGGGATCTGCACCAGGCCGCCGATCGGGTCGCAGGTCAGGCCCAGGTTGTGTTCCATGCCGATTTCCGCAGCATTCTCGATCTGGCTCGGGTTGCCGCCCAGCGCCGCGACCAGGCCGCCGGCCGCCATCGAGCAGGCCACGCCCACTTCGCCCTGGCAGCCCACTTCGGCACCGGAAATCGAAGCGTTTTCCTTGTACAGGATGCCGATCGCCGCCGAGGTCAGCAGGAAGTCGAACACACGCTGCTCGTTGGCGCCCGGGCAGAAACGGTCGAAGTAATGCAGCACCGCCGGCAGCACGCCGGCTGCACCGTTGGTCGGCGCGGTCACCACGCGACCACCGGCGGCGTTTTCTTCGTTCACCGCCAGTGCGTACAGGTTGACCCAGTCCAGCGTGGTCAGCGGATCGCGCATCGCCGCTTCCGGCTTCGACGACAGCTCGCGGTACAGCGCCGGTGCGCGACGGCCGACCTTCAGGCCACCCGGCAGCACGCCTTCCTCGCGGATGCCACGCGCGACGCACGACTGCATCGCGCTCCAGATCTCGCGCAGGTTGGCGCGGATCTCGTCTTCGCTGCGCCAGCACTTCTCGTTCTCGAACATCAGCTGGGCGATGCTCAGGCCGCTGCGTGCGGTCTGCGCCAGCAGCTCGTCGCCGCTCTTGAACGGGTAGGGCAGCGGGGTCTCGTCGGGCACGATGCGGTCATCGGCCGCGTCGTCCTGGTTGACCACGAAGCCGCCACCGACCGAGTAGTAATCGCGGGTGGCAATTACTTCGTCCTCGGCGTTGTACGCGGTGAAGCGCATGCCGTTGGTGTGGTACGGCAGCTTCTGGCGCTTGTTCATGCCGAGGTCGCGCTTTTCGTCGAAGGCGATCTCGTGCTGGCCCATCAGCTGGATGCGCTTGCTGCTGCGGATGCGCTCCAGGGTGGCCGGGATGATGTCCGGGTCGATCAGGTTCGGCCGCTGGCCTTCCAGGCCGAGCAGGATCGCCTTGTCGGTGCCATGGCCGCGGCCTGTCAGCGCCAGCGAGCCATAGACATCGGCGCGGATGCGCGCGACCTCGTGCAGGCGGCCCGGATCGAGCAGCCAGCGATGGATGAATCGCTCGGCGGCCTTCATCGGCCCGACGGTGTGCGAGGAGCTCGGGCCAATGCCGATCTTGAAAACGTCGAACGTGCTGACAGCCATGGTTGCCGTACTGCGGGTACCGGAAGAGACCGCTATTCTAGCGGTTCACGCCGCACTTCAATGGCTGCGGCGCAGCATTTCCACCAAGGGGACCCTGCCGGTGTTGACTCTGTTCCAGCGTGACGACTGCCACCTGTGCGACATGGCGCTGGCCGAGCTGGCCAAGGCCCGGGCGCCGGAATTCGAATCGGTGTTCCTGGATGACCAGCCAGCGCTGGAATCGCGCTACGGCGCGCGGGTGCCGGTGCTGCGCGACGAGCGCGGCGACCGTGAGCTGGACTGGCCGTTCGACGCGGCTGCGATTCAAGCCTGGCTGGCCGTCGAACGGTAGTGCCGGCCGCTGGCCGGCACCTGCCCGCATCGGTGAGGTTGCCGGCCAGCGGCCCGCCCCCCCCCCCCCCCGCGGGGGGGGGGGGGGCCCCCCCCCCCCCCGCCACCACCGGAGATGATGGCCGGGGCGGTGCCCCGGCCCGTTGATCATTTCGCGTCGAACTTCACGATCGTGCTGATCGCGGTTTCGTCCGGGATGGTCTTGGTGTCGGCCCAGTCACCGCTGCCGACGCCGAAGTCCAGGCGCTTGACGGTGGCCTTGCCGGTCAACACCGGCTGGGTGCCCGGCTTCCAGGTGAAGGTGAGGGTGACCGGCTTGCTGACGCCGCGCAGCTCCAGCGTGCCGTCGGCGGCGAACTGGTCGTTGCCCACCGCACGGAAGCCCTTGGCGGTGTAACGCGCAGTGGCGAACTTGCCGACGTTGAAGAAGTCGGCGGTCTGCAGGGTCGAGTCGCGGTCGCTGTTGCCGCTCTTGGCACCGGCCAGCGGAATCACCACGTCCAGCGAACCGGCGGCCGGGTTGGCCGGGTCGAAGCTGAGCTTGGTGGCAAAGCCCGGAAAGCTGCCGGTGAACACTTCGCCGTCGTACTTGGTGGCGAACACCAGGATCGAGCCGGCGCCGGGGGCCTGGGCGTAGTCCGCAGCGAGCGCCGGGGCGGTGGCCAGCATGCCGGCCAGGGCGGCGGCCACGGCGGCCGGAGTGGTCAGTTTCAGGTTCATCGGTCAGTCCTTCTGAGGGGAGGCGAGCCAGCCGCGCGGCAACATGCGGGACAGCGTTGCATCGCGCTGGAACAGGTGGTGGTAGAAGGCAGCGCCGGCATGGGCCAGCACCACCGCGATCAACAGCCAGAAGCCGTATTCGTGGATGGCGTGGGACACCGCGACGACCTGCGGATCCGGGCCACTCAGCTTGGGCACATCAACCAGGCCGAACCAGCGGAACGGGCGCAGGCCACTGGCCGAGTCGTACAGCCAGCCCGACAGCGGGATGGCGAACATCAGCACATACAACAGCACGTGGGTGGCGCTTGCGATGCGCTCCTGCCAGCTGGGCACGCCCGGCACCGGCTTGGGGGCGCCGGCGTACAGGCGCCAGCCGAGGCGGAACAGCACCAGCGCCAGTACGGTGATGCCGATCGACTTGTGTGCGGTGTAGACCCAGAAGTACTTGGGCGTCTTGGGCAGTTCGCCCATGGTCAGGCCGACCACGCCCAGGGCGAGGATCAGCAGTGCGATCAACCAATGCAGGATCTGGCTGACACTCCCCCAGGCGGCGGGGGTGTTCTTGGCGGTCATGAAAGGTCCTCTAGCGGGCCGTCTTGGGGTCGGAGTGCGGAACGGGAGCGGGAGTTCCCGGGGCGTCGCTGCGGTCGAGGGTGGCTTCAGCCTCGATCCTCAGCTGTACTGCATCACCGATGACGCCCGGCCAGGCGGTGATGCCGAACGCGCGCCGGCTCAGCGTGGTGCTGGCGGAAAAACCGGCGGTGCGTCGGAACGGGGGAAGGGGGTAGCGCTTGATGGCGTTGAGGGTCACGTCCAGGGTGACTTCCTGGCTGACGCCGCGCAGGGTCAGGGTACCGATCACGTGCGCACGCTTGGCATCGATCGGTTCGACCCGGCTGGAGACGAAATGTGCCTTCGGGAAACGCTCGCCATCCAGAAGGCTGCGGGCCAGCGTGGCCTGGTTCCATTTGGCATCACCTAGGTCCAATCGCGACACGGGGACCTCGACATCCAGTGTGGCCTCGCGCCAGTTGTCGGGATCGAACTGCAGGCGGCCCTCACTGCCGGAGACCGTACCCATCGCCTGCGAGTAACCCGCGTGGTCGATGGTGAACAGCACACGCGTATGCACCGGATCGAGGCGATAGGTATCTGCATCCGCCCAGGCGGGGGCGGTGGCGAGCAGCATCGGCAGCAGGGCCAGGCAGGGACGCATCGATGGCGGGCTCCGGAAGGGGGACGTTGCGATCATACGCACAGCCCCCCGCCAACGTTGCGTGCATGGCTGCAACAGTTCGTGGTGGGTCCACCGGTGGAAACAGGCTGTTGCAGCCATGAACCCGGCCCTGTGTGACAATCGGGACAGGACAGGGGGTTCAGGATGACGAGCGGTTGGCGCCTGTGGTGCCGAGGCATCGCGGGAATGGGGCTGCTGCTGATGGCGTTCGCCACGGCGGCTACGGCCCTCGACATGGCGGAAACACCGCGCCTGCGCCGTTTCGGTGCAGCTGAAGGCATGCCCTCGCGCATGGTGCTGGCGCTGGCCGAGGACCGCCAGGGTCATATCTGGGCGGCCACCGATGGTGGCCTGGTGCGCTATGACGGCGGCAACCTGCGGGTCTGGGAACATGATCCGGAGCAGCCGGGCTCGCTGCCCGGCAACGAGATCGAGACCCTGCTGGTCGACCCCCTGGACCGCGTCTGGGTCGGCATCAATGGCAAGGGCGTGGCCCGGCTGGATGCCGACCGCGAACGCTTCAAGACCTTCGATGCGGTCAACGGCCCCTGCATGAGCCAGTTCTGGACGCTGGCCTACGCCGAGGATGCACTGTGGATCGGCACCAGTGGCCATGGCGTCTGCCGTTTCGGTGAAGACGGCAGCCTGCGCTTCTTCGAGCATGATCCGGCCCGTCCTGGCGGGTTGCCCAGCAATACCATCTACAGCAGCCTTGTCGACGCGCAGGGGCGACTGTGGATCGGCACCGAGGCGGGCATTGCGCGCTGGAACGGGACTGGATTCGAGGCTGTCGCGCCGCGCGAACTCGGGGCGCTTAGTGTATTGCGGCTGAGCCGCGACCCCGATGGCTCGATCTGGGCCGGCAGCCAGAATGACGGCCTCTACCGTATCGACGCGCAGGACCGGGTCAGCCGTCCGCGCTGGGCCGACAGTGCACACCTGCGTTCGGCACTGGTGCTGGCCGATCGCCAGGGCGGTTACTGGGCGGGCACCTCCGATGGCCTGTTGCGTGGAGATGCCAGCATGCTGCGGCGGCTCGACGGCGACCGCGGCAGTGGCTTCCTCACTGCCCAGAGCGGTGTGCTTGATCTGATGCAGGACCATGAGGGCGGATTGTGGGTGGCGCTGCTGACCCAGGGCCTGGCCTACCTGCCGCCGGACTGGCGCCGGTTTTCGATCTGGAACCAGCTTGACGGCAAGCCGCTGGACAGCCAGTACCTGCTGAGTGCAGCCAGTGATGGCCGGAATTACTACGTCGGCTCAGCGCATGGCGTGTACCAGCTGGACGCGCAGGGAGTACTGAAGTTGCTGGCCAGCGATCGCGAGATCGGCAGCGGGGCGGTGTGGTCGGTGCTGCCGCGGCCGGACGGGCGCCTGTGGCTGGGGCGTGCCGGCCGCATCAGCGTGTACGACCCGGCCACCCGCGCGCTGCACGATTGGCATATCGATGGGGGAGCCGATCTGCGCCAGCGCATCGATCTGATGCGGCAGGCCCCCGATGGCACGGTCTGGCTGTCGGTGATGAACCTGGGCCTGCAGCAGCGCAGCGCCGATGGCCGCGTGCTGCGTAGTTACCCGCTGGAGGATCTCCGCAAGACCGCCGATTCACCGGTTGAGCAGATCCGCTTTGATGCACAGGGCAAGGCCTGGGTGATGGGCGACATGGGGATCTGGCGTGAACAGGCCGGGCGCTTCGAAGCGGTGCCGGGCGTTTCGCGCGGGCTGATCTACGATCTGGTGTGGGTGGATCCACAGCAGCTGTGGCTGGCCCGGCAGGGCGCGCTGGAACGCTACCAATGGGATGGCATGAGCCTGCGCCTGATCCAGCGCATCGATGGCAGTGCTGGCGTGCCCTCGGTCAGCATGGGAGGACTGGCGCTGGCCGAAGACGGCCGCCTGTGGGCGACCACGCCACGTGGCCTGCTGCGGTGGGACCCGAAAACGCGCCGCCTGCAGCAGTTCAACGAACGCGATGGCCTGCCCGACGCCGAGTTCACCAGCAGGCCGCCGGCGGTGAATGCCGATGGTCGCGTGCTCGCGGTGGCCCAGACCGGCCTGGTCGTGTTCGATGTGAATGCTGCCGATGCGGTGCTGCCGCCGTCGTCGCTGGTGATCGCCGAGGTCCGCGTGCGGCGTGATGATGCCCGTGGCTGGCAACCGCTGCCGACCACCGGCACGCTGTTGCTGGGGCCGGATGATCGTGATCTGCAGATCGATGCGCGACTGCTTTCCTATGCCAATCCGCAGGGCAACCGTTACCGCTTCCGGGTGCAGGGCTACGACCAGAACTGGGTGGAGCAGGGCGGTGACGGCCAGCGCACGCTGTCGCGGCTGCCGACCGGCAGCTACGTCATTGAAGTCCAGGCGGCAACGGCCAGTGGCACGTGGACGCCTTCACAGCGGTTGCAGGTGAAGGTGCTGCCGCCCTGGTGGCGCAGCGGCATGGCGATCTTCGGCTACCTGCTGATCGGCTCGCTGCTGCTGCTTATCCTGGTGTGGTCGATCCGTGCGCGCCTGCGCCGCCGCCAGCAATGGCAGTTGACCGTGCACAAGCAGCAACTGGCAGAGCAGGCCTCCCAGGCCAAGAGCCGGTTCCTGGCCACGCTGGGCCATGAGGTGCGCACGCCGATGACCGGTGTGCTCGGCATGAGCGAGTTGTTGCTGGCCACCCCGCTGGATGCGGTGCAGCGCAGCTATGCAGGCTCGATCCAGCAGGCTGGCAGCCACCTGCTGCGGCTGGTCAATGACGCACTGGATCTGGCCCGCATCGAGGCAGGCCGGCTGGAGCTCGACCTGCGCCCGTTCGATCTGGCTGGCCTGCTCGACCAGGTGCAGGCGTTGATGGAGCCGATGGCGAAGCAGCGCAACCTGGGGTTCCAGCGTGGGGGCGATCCGCCGGGGCCGATCAGCGTCAGCGGCGACGAGATGCGCGTGCGGCAGATCCTGCTCAACCTGCTGGGCAATGCAATCAAGTTCACCGAGCGCGGGCACGTCGGCCTGGCCGTGCGCCTGGAAGAGAACGGTGGCGGACTCTGCTTCGAAGTGCATGACACCGGCCCAGGCATCAACGCCGAACAGCAGGACCGCCTGTTCCATCGCTTCGAACAGGCGGACGGCCCGCGCACCGCGTCGCGCTATGGCGGCAGCGGGTTGGGCCTGGCGATCTGCCAGGAGCTGGCCGTGGCCATGAACGGACGCATCGAAGTGGACAGCCAGCCGGGCAAGGGCGCGCGATTCCGGGTGTGGTTGCCGCTGCCCTGGATCCGGCAGGCCGCCAATGCGCCGGGCGAGTCGCCGGTGCTGCCGGTGCTGCCGCCGCTGCGCATCCTGCTGGTGGAAGATGACTCGACCGTGGCCGAGGTCATCGCCGGCCTGCTGCGTGGCCGTGGCCACGACGTGGTGCATGTGCTGCATGGCCTGGGCGCGCTTTCGGAGATTGCCACCGATGGTTTTGACGTGGGCCTGCTCGATCTCGATCTGCCCGCGCTGGACGGCACCGCCATCGCTCGCCAGCTGCGTACCATGGGCTATGAACTCCCCTTGGTGGCGGTCACCGCGCGCTCCGATGCCTACGCCGAGACCCAGGTCCTGGCGGCCGGGTTCGATGGCTTCCTGCGCAAGCCGGTGACCGGTGACATGCTGGTGACTGCCATTGCCCAGGCGCGCGCAAAACGACAAGCCGCCCTTTGAATGCGCCAGCGCCGGGCGTGAACGGCGCGACTTTCGGTTTACCATGCCGACGCCCGTAGTGCGGGAATCATCAGAAGCAGCGTGAGGAGGCAATCGGTGGTGTATCTGCGGGCGGCGATGCTGCTGCTGGTCCTCCTGTGCTGCCTGTCGCCCGCTGCGGCGCAGCCGGTGCCACCGAGCCCGCGCCAGGTGACGGTGTTCGACGGCTTGCCGTCCAATACCGTGAACCGCATGGCCGAGGACCGTTACGGTTACCTCTGGATCGCCACCAACGACGGTCTGGCCCGCTACGACGGGCGCAACTACCGGATCTGGCGCTCGGAAGACGGCCTGCGCGACAACCGCATCTGGACGGTGCTGGTCGATGCCCGCAACCAGCTCTGGATCGGCACCGAGAACGCCGGTCTGGTACGGATGTCGGCCGATCGCCGCCAGCTGCATTTCTACGACCGCAGCAGCCAGCCGTTGATGGGCACCAACACGGTCTGGAGCCTGGCCACCACGCCGGATGGTTCAGTCTGGTTCGGCACCCACGAAGGTGGTCTGTACCGCCTGGACAACCAGGACCGGCTGCAGCGCTTCCTGCCCGAAGCGAACAACCCACGCAGCCTGCCGGCCGCATCGGTGCCTTATCTGGCAACCCTGGCCGATGGCAGCCTGTGGATCGGCACCAAGCATGGTGTCGCGCGCTGGACCGGCACGGACTTTGAACGGGTTGGTGCCGGCATCGTTCCCAGCCTGCTGATCAATGGCCTGACGGCCGAGCCCGATGGCAGCCTCTGGATCAGCACGATGGCCGGTGCCATCGTGCGTCGTCCCGATGGTCGTTTTGAGGCACCGTCCTGGAAGCTGCCCGAAGGCGAACAGGTGCTGGGCATGATGCTGCGCGACGAGCAGGGCGGGCACTGGCTGGACACCCGCACCGGCCTTGGCCGCGCGGTCGATGGCCAGTACCAGGCCGTGCCGCTGTACAGCGCGGTGGCGCGTGGCCCGGTACGCCCGAACTGGACCGGCGCCTACGAGGATCGCGAGGGGGGCATCTGGCTGGCCAGCACCAACGCCGGCCTGTGGCACCTGCTGCCGCGCTGGTGGCAGTTCTCGGTGCTGTCGCGGCTGGAGGACGACCCGCGCTCGCTGCGCAATGCCTTCGTGCTGGGTACCAGCCCGTCCAGCAACGGCGGCATCTGGACGGTCGGCAGCCACGGCGCGCTGGACCGCTTCGATCCGAAGAGCGGCCGCATCGAACAGCACCGCACCTGGGTCAACGGCATGCACTGGCTGACCTCGGTGCGCGAGGATCGTCGCGGCCAGGTCTGGATCGGCTCCAACGACGCGCTGCTGCGCTACGACCCGAAGCGGCGTGATCTGCGCCGCTGGGGCCGGGATGCCGGCGCCGACGCGACCATGGAAGGGGTCATCGAATCGATGATGACCTGTGATGGTGACAGCCTCTGGCTGATGCTGCCGTCGGGTCTTCAGCAGCGCGATCTGGATGGGCGCCTGCGGCGCCAGCTGGACAATGGCCAGCGCGGATTGCAGCAGGGCCAGCTCAATCTCGATGTGGAATGCGGGCCGCAGGACCATATCTGGCTGGCCAGCAGCCGAGGCCTGCTGCAGTGGCTGCCGGAAAGCGAGCGCTTCCAGCCGGTGCCGGGCGCACCGGCGACCGCGATTCATGCACTGCACGTGGGCAGCGATGGCCAGGTCTGGCTGTCCGAGGATGGCCGCCTGTCGCGCTACCGCTGGAGCCAGGGCCGGCTGGAGCGGCAGGCCGTGATCGGTGCCGAGCAGGGCTACCCGGCGATCTCCGCTTCGGGGCTGGTGGTCGATGCACAGGGGGTGGCGTGGGCAACCAGCGCGCGTGGCCTGGTGCGTATCGGCGCCGATGGCCAGAGCGTGCGCCTGTATGGCGTGCATGACGGCCTGCCGAGCCAGGAATTCCGCGAGCACACGCTGGTGATGTCGGGAGACGGCCATCTGGTGGCGGGTACGCCGGCCGGTGTGGTGGTGTTCGATCCGGAGCAGGTGCGGCCCTCGATGCGGCGTGCGCCGCTGGTGATCGAGCGGGTGGAGGTGCGCCGCAACGAGCAGGTGCTGGACCTCACCCACGACACGCCGTTGCAGATCGCCGATGGCGACCGCGATCTGCGCATCGTCGCGCGCCTGTTGTCGTTCGCCGATTCGGCGTCCAATACCTATCGTTACCGGTTGGCCGGCTATGACCCGGACTGGGTGGAAGTGGGACCGGCCGGTGAGCGCTTGTTCTCGCGGCTGGCACCGGGCAGCTATCGGCTGGAAGTGCAGGCGCGGTCGGCCGACCATGTCTGGTCACGGGTGCAGAGCCTGGAATTCCGCGTGCAGCCACCGTGGTGGCGCAGCCTGTCCGGCCTGCTGGTGCTGGCCTCGTTCGCGCTGCTGCTGACCAGCTGGTTCGCCTGGCTGTACCGTCGCCGCCTGCAGCGTCGCCACGCCTATCAGCTGGCGCTGCACAAGCAGGAGCTGGCCGAGCAGGCATCGGCGGCCAAGACCCGCTTCCTGGCCAACCTTGGTCATGAGATCCGCACGCCGATGACCGGTGTGCTCGGCATGAGCGAGCTGCTGCTGTCCTCACCGCTGGATCCGCAGCAGCGCGGCTATACACAATCAATCCGCCACGCCGGCGAGCACCTGCTGCATCTGGTCAACGATGCGCTGGACCTGGCGCGGATCGAATCGGGCCGTCTGGAGTTGCAGTCCAAGCCGTTCGCGCTGAGCTGCCTGCTGCAGGACCTGGCGGCGCTGATGGGCCCGTTGGCTGCACAGAAGGGCCTGCGCTTCACCCTCGACAACCAGTTGCCGCCCGGCCTGCAGGCCACCGGCGACGCGATGCGGGTACGGCAGATCCTGCTGAACCTGCTCTCGAATGCGGTCAAGTTCACCAGCCGCGGCACCATCACCCTGCACGCGCGCAGCGACGCCGAGCTGCGATCTCTGCATTTCGAAGTGCGCGACACCGGCCCCGGCATCAGCCAGGAGCAACAGCAACGCCTGTTCCGCCGCTTCGAGCAGGCCGATGGTGCACGTACCGCGGCGCAGTACGGCGGCAGTGGCCTGGGCCTGGCGATCTGCCGCGAACTGGCGCATGCGATGCAGGGGCGGATCCAGGTGGAGAGCCAGCTCGGTCGCGGCACCTGCTTCGGAGTGACGTTGCCGTTGCCGATGGTGGTCGATGCCGATGCCGAAGCAGATGGTGAAACGCACCGCGAGGACGCGGCCAACATGCCGCCATTGCGGGTACTGCTGGTGGAGGACGACGCGACTGTGGCCGATGTGGTGCGCGGGCTGCTGAGTGCGCGCGGGCACGAGGTGGTACATGCGGGCCATGCGCTGGCGGCACTGCGTGAGATCAGTGCCGGTGATTTCGACGTCGGCCTGCTGGATCTCGACCTGCCGGGCCTGAGCGGCTTCGAGCTGGCCCAGCATCTGCGCAACCAGGGCTACATGCTGCCACTGCTGGCGGTGACCGCGCGTACTGACCCGGACCTGCAGCAGCAGGTGGAGGCGGCCGGCATCGGCGGCTTCCTGCGCAAGCCGGTGACCGGGGAACTGCTGGTGGAAGCGATCGCCCGGGTGATGGGAAGGTAGGTTCGGCAGGGCCTGCGGCCCTGGTACACGCCATCGCATGCGCGCTGTCGCTCCCACGCTTCGCTGCGCGAAACGCGGGCCCCTCTTACCAGCGCCCATACCCCCGCCGCTTCGCGGCCGCCCCCCGACTCAGGGGGCTCTCCTCCAGACCCGTCGTGGTCTCCAGTAGATCCACGCCATGCGTGGACGAATCTCTGTCAGATATCAAAATGGATCTGACCCCATGTACATTTCGATATCTGACCGATGTGTCGACCAAGGTCGACACCCACCAACAGCAGCGCCCATCTGTCAGAGGTGGGGCGGTGTCGGATTGCGGGGTGTCAGCCGCATGGATGCGGCTGCCAAGCCTACAGGGACGTACTTGCGGCGTCCCCGCAATCCGACACCGCCCCGCCATTCCACGGAATGCCCGCTTTTGACGCTGACGTTGATTCGGCGGGTGCAGGGTGCAACCCTGCCGAACCCCCTCACTCCGCGACGTGCTCGACCTGCCGTGGCTCCGGCTTGGTGTCCGGCAGCTGCCAGAAGATCATCGTCGAGGTCAGGGTGATCGCGCCCACGCACAGGAACGTCGCATGCAGTGCCGCGGTGGCGCTGTTGCTGTCCAGGTGATTGCCGAACGCGGCCAGCAGGCTGCCGGCCGCCGCGGCACCGAAACCGGCGGCGAGCATCATCACCATCGACAGCAGGCTGTTGCCGGAACTGGCGAACTCGCGGTCCAGATCCCGCAGCGTCACGGTGTTCATCACGGTGAACTGCAGTGAATTGACCGCGCCGAAGAACGCCAGCTGCAGCAGGCGCCAGGCCAGGTGCTGGCCGGGTGTCATCAGGATGAAGCTGGCCATCGCCAGGCCCACCAGCACGGTGTTGACCATCAGCACGCGGCGGTAGCCGTAGCGCTCGACCAGCTTCACCGCCAGCTTCTTCGACACCATGCCGGCCGCCGCCACCGGCACCATCATCAGGCCGGCGTTCATCGGGCCAAGGCCCAGGCCGACCTGCAGCAGCAACGGGATCAGCATCGGCATGGCGCTGCTGCCGATGCGCGAGAACAGGTTGCCAAGGATGCCGATGCGGTAGCTGGGCACGCGGAACAGGGCCAGCGAGAACAACGGCGCGGTGGAGTTGGCGGCATGCAGCCAGTAACCGACCAGTGCGGCCAGGCCGGCCACGGTCATCAGCATCACCAGCGCATGTGGCGTTCCGAGCCCGGAGATGCCGTCCAGCGCCAGCGACAGCACCACCATCGCAAAGGCCAGCATGATGTAGCCGCGCAGGTCGAAACGGGTGCGATGGCTGGCGTAGTGGTCGGGCATGATCTTCATCGCGGCGATGAAACCGATCACGCCGATCGGCAGGTTGATCAGGAACACCCAGTGCCACGACGCGATCTCGACCAGCCAGCCACCCAACGTCGGGCCGATCAACGGGCCGACCAGCGCGGGGATGGCGATGAAGCTCATCGCGCGCAGGAAGTCCTCGCGTGGCACCGAACGCATCACTGCCAGGCGGCCGACCGGCAGCAGCATCGCACCGCCGATACCCTGCAGCACACGTGCCCCAACCAGCTGGTGCAGGTGCTGGGCCAGCGCGCAGGCCAGCGAGCCGAGGGTGAACAGGATGATCGCTACCAGGAAGGTACGACGCGTGCCGTAGCGGTCGGCGATCCATCCTGAGGCGGGAATGAAGGTGGCTACCGCCAATGCGTAGCTGAACACCACCGACTGCATCTGCAGCGGGCTTTCGCCCAGGCTGGCCGCCATCGCCGGCAAGGCCGTGTTGACGATGGTCGAGTCCAGCATCTGCATGAAGATCGCCAACGAAACCAGCCACAGCAGGGGGCGCTGGCGGTTGTAGGTCGATGGCGATGTAGACATGGGGTGTGGCCGGTGCAGCGTGGGGGACGCCATGATCGCGCACTGCGGGTCACGGCGCGATCAACATCGCGCCGCAACCGCATGCGCAATGCTCAGCGCTGGCTGTGCGCGTGCACTGCGTCGACCAGCACCTGCACGTGCGCCGGGTCCATGTCCGGCGACATGCCGTGACCGAGGTTGAACACATGGCCCTCGCGCGAACCGCCGTTGCCGGCGGCATAGGTGTCGAGCACGCGTGCTGCTGCGGCGGCGATCGCATCCGGCGAGGCGTACAGGGTGGTCGGGTCGAGGTTGCCCTGCAGGGCGACGCGGCCGCCGGTGCGGCGCATCGCCTCGTCCAGATCCAGCGTCCAGTCCAGGCCCAGCGCATCGGCACCGGTCTGCGACAGCGCTTCCAGATGCAGGCCGGTGCCCTTGCCGAACAGGATCAGCGGGGTGCGCTCGTTGCCTTCGCCGCGCTCCAGGCCCTCGGCAATCCGCTGCAGGTAGCGCAGCGAGAACTCGCGGTACATCGACGGCGACAGCACGCCACCCCAGGTATCGAATACCTGCAGCGCCTGTGCACCGGCCGCGCGCTGCGCGCCGAGATAGGCGATCACCGCCTCGGTGGTGACCTCCAGCAGGCGGTGCAGGGCCTGCGGATGGTTCAGTGCCATCGCCTTGATGCGCGCGAAGTCCTTGCTGCCGCCGCCCTCCACCATGTAACAGGCCAGCGTCCAGGGGCTGCCGGAGAAACCGATCAGCGGCACCTGGCCGTCCAGCTCATGGCGGATCAGGCGCACCGCGTCCATCACGTAGCCCAGGTCCTGTTCCATGTCCGGCACCGCCAGCTTGGCGATGGCCGCTTCATCACGCACCGGGTGGCGGAACTTCGGGCCTTCGCCTTCGACGAAGTACAGCTCCAGGCCCATCGCATCGGGAATGGTGAGGATGTCCGAGAACAGGATGGCCGCATCCAGCGGGAAGCGGCGCAGCGGCTGCAGGGTAACCTCGCAGGCAATCTCCGGATTCTTGGCCATGGCCAGGAAGCTGCCGGCCTTGGCCCGGGTCGCGCGGTACTCCGGCAGGTAGCGGCCGGCCTGGCGCATCAGCCAGACGGGGGTGCAGTCCACCGGTTCGCGGCGCAGGGCGCGCAGCAGGCGATCGTTGCGGAGAGGGCTGGTCACGATGGGCATTCCTTGGACGAAAGTTGGCAGCGGCGTCAGTCGCCGTGCGAGAGGATCTGGAAACCGAGATGCAGTTCGGCATCGCGGGCCTTCTCGAAGGCATGGCGGGCTTCGTCGGCCTGCAGGAACAGCTCGCGCCGCAGCTGCGAGCGGCTGCCGACGCGGCCGCTCTCGCGCAGCAGTTCCCAGCCGCCGAACAGATCCGGCTGCAGGCTCAGGCGCAGGAAGCGCGGTGCCTGCGCACCGGCGTCGGGATGTTGCAGGTAGACGTGCATGGCGCCGATTGTAGCGGGGCCAGGGTGACCCCGGCCGCAACGCGGTCGTACCGGCCGTTGGCCGGCACTACCGGACCGACAGCACCTTCAGCACCGCTGCCTCATCCACGTCCGGCACCACTTCGGCGCGGCCCATGCCACGCCACAGCACCAGGCGCAGGCGGCCGGCCACGTTCTTCTTGTCCAGCCGCATGCGGCCGAGCAGGGCCTGCGGGTCCAGCCCCGCCGGGATCGCCACCGGCAGGCCGAGGCGTTCCAGCAGGGCCTGCAGGCGCGCACGGTCGGCATCGTCGGCCAGGCCCAGGTCGGTGGACAGCTTCGCCGCCAGCACCATGCCCACCGCCACCGCCTCGCCATGGTTCAGCGCATCGCGGCCGGGGGCGGAGTAGCCCTGTTCGGTCTCGATGGCGTGGCCGAAGGTGTGTCCCAGGTTGAGCAGGGCACGTTCCCCCTTCTCGAACGGATCGCGCTCGACGATGGCGGCCTTGTGCCGGCAACTGCGCGCGATGGCTTCAGAAAGCACGTTGTCTTCGCCGGCCAGCAGCGCATCGGCATGCTGCTGCAGCCATTCGAAGAACACTGCATCGCCCAGCGCGCCGTACTTCACCACTTCGGCCAGGCCGGCGCGCAGCTCGCGCGGCGGCAGGGTGGCCAGCACGCGGGTATCGGCAATGACCGCGCGCGGCGGATGGAATGCGCCGACCAGGTTCTTGCCGGCCGGAATGTCGACCGCGGTCTTGCCGCCCACCGACGAATCGACCATCGCCAACAGGGTGGTCGGAAGCTGCACGCAGTCCACGCCGCGCATCCAGCAGGCCGCGGCAAAACCGGCGAGATCACCGACCACGCCGCCACCGAGGGCGAACACGCAGGCATCCCGGGTGGCGCCGAGCGCGGCCAGCGCTTCGATCGCGCGGCCGAATTCGGCCAGGGTCTTGGAGGCTTCGCCGGCGGCCAGCACGTGCTCGCCGACGATCAGGTCGGGGCGTGCGGCCAGCAGCGTCTGCTTCACGGCTGCCAGGTAGCGCGGAGCCACTTCGCTGTCGCTGAGCAGCAGCACGTGGCGGCCGCGCACATGCGAGGCCAGCGCGGTGCCGTCGGTCTGGGCACCAGCGCCGATGGTGATGG
Organism: Stenotrophomonas sp. SMYL20; assembly: GCF_036320045.1. Lineage (NCBI taxonomy): Bacteria > Pseudomonadati > Pseudomonadota > Gammaproteobacteria > Lysobacterales > Lysobacteraceae > Stenotrophomonas > Stenotrophomonas sp. SMYL20. Next base: position 183,962 of record NZ_JAWIRT010000004.1, read on the forward strand.
AGTAGGGGCGGTCGCCGCCAACGGCGACCTGCAGCAGGGCGGGGGAAGTCATGCGGTCAGGTCCTGGCGCTGCCATTGCGTGGCCAGCTTGACCACCAGGTGGGCGGTCGCGTCGGCAGCGGTGTACGGGTCGGTATCGAGGGTGAGGTCGGCCAGTTCGCGGTACAGCGGGTCGCGGTGAGCAGCCAGATCGTGCAGCACCTGCTCGCGGTCCGGGCGCTGCAGCAGTGGCCTGCCTTTGTCGCGGGCCAGGCGTTCCAGCTGCGCGGCCACGCTGACCCGCAGGTAGACCACGAAGCCGCGCTGGGCAATCAGGGCGCGGTTATCCGGATCGAGTACGGCGCCTCCACCAGTGGAAACCAGCTGGCCGCGGCCTTCCAGCACACGGGCCAAGGCTTCGCGCTCATGGCTGCGGAAGCCGGTTTCACCCGAGTGCTCGAAGATGGTCGGGATGCTGGCGCCGGCGGCATCGACGATGGCCTGGTCGACATCGACGAAGTCCAGCGTGAAGCGCTCGGCCAGGCGGCGGCCGATGCAGGTTTTGCCGGCGCCCATCGGGCCGATCAGGATCAGGTTCGGAGCAGGATTCATGCCCTCTGATGCTAACACCTCCGTGCCCTTGCCTTTACGTTCTTCACGTCAGGGTAGGCGTTCCTGCGGGGTCTCCCGCGCCAGCCGGAGTACAGGCCATGACGGTCGCCAAGGTCATCGAAATCACCGCCTCCTCGCCCAAAAGCGTGGAAGACGCCGTGCGCAGCGGGCTGAAGAAGGTTTCCGAGACGGTCAAGGGCATCCAGGGCGCCTGGGTGAACGAGACCAAGGTGGTCACCAATGGCAGCGGCGAAATCACCGAATGGCGGGTCAACCTGCGGGTGACCTTCCTGGTGGAATAGGCGCGCTCAGCGTACGTCCTGCACCTGGCGCTGGCCGTCCAGCACCACCACGTGGTCGGCCAGGGCGGGCAGGGCGCGCAGTGCCTGCCGGCTGACCCGCTCGTAGTACTGCACGAAGCGTTCCAGCTGAGGCCGGCTCATGCCGTGCCGGCCCGGCTGCGCGGCCTGCAGGTTCTGCTCCTGCTGCCAGCGCCAGCGTGGTACCACCGAGAAATCCGGCGGCTGCAGGAACCACAGGCGGTCGCAGCGCTGCCACAACGCCGGGTAGTCGCGGGCCAGCGCCTGGTTGCACCAGCGGCGCCAACGGCCATCGGCGTCGGCCTCGCGCTCCAGTGCGTTCAGCGGGCTGTCCAGTGCGTTGTCATCCTGCGCCGGTGTGCCGAGGAACCAGCCTTCGAATACCAGCAGGTCCAGCGTTTGTTGCAGCTGCGGCCATTGCGCTTCGGGCAGGCGTTCGTCGGCCAGCTTGTCGAAGCGCGGCATGGCGAAGGGCTGGCGTGCGGCCACCGCGTCCAGCACGGCATGGGCCAACGGCAGGTCGTGGGTGCCGGGCGGGCCGCGGGTGATCAGCAGCGGATGCACCTGGCGGGCCAGTCGCTGGCGCTGCGCACGGGTGAGGTAGACATCATCGATCGACAGCGTGGCCGCGTTCAGGCCGCGTGCCTGGGCGCGCGCCACCACCTGCGCGGCCAGCGTCGATTTGCCGCTCCCCTGCAGGCCGCTGATCGCCAATACTGGAATCGCTGCACCGCTGCCCAGCGCATCATCCAGCGCCTGTTCGGCCAATGTTTCGGGGAATCCTTTCACCTGGGGCATATACGCAGCAGCGGCCATGCAGCCACAATAGCCCAATCCGTGTGAGAAGAACGCAATCATGAGCGACCTGTACGCCGAAGCCCTGTCCACGTTTGCCGGCCTGTTCGACGAGGCCAAGCAGAGCCGCGAGGTCGAGCCGAATGCGATGACCGTGGCCACCGCCGATACGCAGGGCCGTCCCTCGGCGCGTACCGTGCTGCTGAAGGCCTTCGACGAGCGTGGCTTCGTCTTCTATACCCACCTGGACAGCCACAAGGGCCAGGAGCTGCAGGCCAATCCGCAGGCCGCGCTGTTGTTCCTGTGGCGCAGCCTGCGCGAGGCGGGTATCCAGGTGCGCATCGAAGGCCGTGTCGAGCAGGTCGCCGATGCTGAAGCCGATGCCTATTTCGCCAGCCGCCCGCGCATGAGCCAGATCGGCGCCTGGGCCTCGCAGCAGTCGAAGACGCTGGCGACGCGCGAGGAATTCGATGCGCGCGTGGCCGAGGTCGAAGCCCGCTTCGAGGGCAAGGACGTGCCGCGCCCGGAGGGCTGGAGCGGCCTGCGCGTGGTGCCTGACCGCATCGAGTTCTGGTATGGCGCGCAGTTCCGCCTGCACGAACGCTGGTGCTATGAAGCTGGTGCCGAAGGGCGCTGGAGCAAGCGCCTGCTGTATCCGTAAGGCAACCTGATGCAACGCCTGCCGCTGTACCGTGTGGTGGTGTTCGTGCCGTCGGCAGCACTGGATGCAGTGAAGCAGGGCATCCTCGCGGTGGACGCGCTGTCGGCCGGCGACTACGAGCACGGGATGTGGTGGTCGGCGCCGGGGTTCGAACAGTTCCGTCCGCGCGTGGGTGCGTCACCCGTGCAGGGGGAGGCCGGTCGCACCGAGGTGGTCGACAGCGTGCGTCTGGAGTTCTGCCTGCCTCGGAATCTGCAGCGGCTGCAGCGTATCTTCGAACAGGGCATCGTGCCGCATCACCCGTGGCAGGTGCCGGTGGTGCAGGTGGAGGAAATCGAGCTGCTGCTGGCCAGGTAGATCCACGCCATGCGTGGATGAGATGCTTGACGGAAGAGCGGTGCGAACCAAGGTTCGCACCCACCAGGCAACGAGTGGTTACAACCCCTCCGCGCGCAGCCAGCGCCATAGCGTGGTGCGTGACACGCCCAGCGCCTGCGCCATCCCCTCGCGATCATTGCGGTGTTCCTGCAACAGCGTTTCCAGCTGCGCGCGCGGTGGGCGCTTGCCGTTGCTTTCCACCGGCAATGCTGCAACGCCCTCATTCACAAGTTCGGGCGCCAGCTGCAGTAGTCGCGCCGCATCAATCAGCCCTTCACCGGGCTGCCAGTGGATGCGCAGGCGATCGACCAGATTGCGCAGTTCGCGCACGTTACCGGGCCACTCCGCGGTGGTCAGTACCGCCAGTGCATGCTCATCCAGTGGCGCATCGATGCCGCGCAGCTGGCGGAAGAAGTGCTGTGCCAGCAAGGGGATATCCGCGCGCCGCGCACGCAGCGAGGGCAGGGCGATACGCAGCGCGGCCAGGCGGTAGTACAGGTCGCGCCGGAAGCTGCCGGCTGCCGCGCGCTGTTCCAGCGACTGCAGGGTGGCGGCCACCACGCGCAGGTCCACCGGGGTCGGTTCGGTGGCGCCCACGCGCAGTACCTCGCGTTCTTCCAGTACGCGCAGTAGGCGGGTCTGCAGCGGTAGCGGCAGTTCGCCGATTTCGTCCAGGAACAGCGTCCCGCCGTCTGCGGCTTCGACCAGGCCGACACGGCCGCCACGGCGTGCGCCGGTGAAGGCCCCATCGCTGTAGCCGAACAGCTCCGCTTCCAGCAGCGATTCGCTGATCGCGCCGCAGTTCAACGCGACGAAGCGGCCTCGACGGCCGCTGGCCGCGTGCAGCTGGCGCGCAACCAGTTCCTTGCCGGTGCCGGTTTCGCCGGTGACCAGCACGGTGCTGTCATGCGGGGCATACAGCGCGATCTGTGCGCGCACCTGCGCCATCGCATCGCTGTCGCCGAGCAGTTCATGCGCATCGGCACGCGCTGCCGGGCGCCGGCGTGGGGCAGGGCGGTTGCTGCCGGAACGTGCCAGGGTCTGGGTCAGTTCCAGCGCATGTTCGAACGCCTGCCGCACCGAGTCGGCCGAATACAGCAGCACCCCGGGCAGGCCGGCCTGTTCGGCGTGGTCGATGGCCATGCCGGTGCCGACGATCACTTCGATGCCGTTGGCGCGCAGATCGGCGATGCAGTCGCGTGCGTCCTCGCGGGTTACGAAACGGCGATGCTCGATATCCAGGCCGAAACTCTGCTGGAAGTTGCTGAACACCGGCACGTCGCTGGCGTGGGTGACCAGGCCGATGCGGCTGGCGATGCGGCGGGCACGGGCCAGTGCTTCCATCAGGTCGAAGCCGTTGGCCTGGATCGGCACCAGTGGCAGCTCCAGCCGGCCGCGCAGCCAGGCGGCGTTGGAGCCGCCGGCAATCACCACATCGCAATGCTCGCGGCGCAGGCGCTGGCCGATCACATCCACCGCTTCCTCGAAGCCGAGGTTGATCTGTTCGATGCGCGCGCGACGGTCGAACTCGGGAATGACGTCACCGAGCAGGCCGGTCAGCCGCGAGACGCTGACCGTCCAGATCACCGGTCGGCCGGGGTCGGCATCGGCATGGCGCAGGGGCGAGCGGGGCAGGTACATGGCGATGGGTTCAGACGGGGTGTTTCATGATACATCTGTTTCAATGTTTCATTTGTTTCGCGGTTGCGTGTCGGTCATCCCCGTGAAATCAACCGCTTGCAGCTTGGCATGGTGCTTGCGCCTACCCATCCGTTCTTCAACCTGGATTGCCGCATGACTGCTTCCGCCCCTTTCTCTGCCGGTGCCCGCTTCCGTGAGGCGCTGGCTGCCGAATCGCCGCTGCAGGTGATCGGCGCGATCAACGCCAACCACGCCCTGCTGGCCAAGCGCGCCGGCTTCCGTGCCATCTACCTGTCCGGCGGCGGCGTTGCCGCAGGCTCGCTGGGCCTGCCGGACCTGGGCATCAATACCCTGGAAGACGTGCTGGTGGACGTGCGCCGCATCACCGATGTCTGCGACCTGCCGCTGATGGTCGACATCGACACCGGCTTTGGCCCGAGCGCGTTCAACATCGCGCGCACCGTGAAGTCGCTGATCAAGGCCGGCGCCGCGGCCTGCCATATCGAGGACCAGGTCGGCGCCAAGCGCTGCGGCCACCGTCCGGGCAAGGAGATCGTCTCGCAGGGTGAAATGGTCGACCGCGTGAAGGCGGCCGCCGATGCCAAGACCGATCCGGACTTCTTCCTGATCGCGCGCACCGACGCCATCCAGGTGGACGGCGTGGACAAGGCTATCGAGCGCGCCATCGCCTGTGTCGAGGCGGGTGCCGACGGCATCTTCGCCGAGGCCGCCTACGACCTGGACACCTACCGCCGCTTCGTCGACGCGGTGAAGGTGCCGGTGCTGGCCAACATCACCGAATTCGGTGCCACCCCGCTGTTCAGCCGCGATGAACTGGCATCGGCTGGCGTCGCCATCCAGCTGTTCCCGCTGTCGGCCTTCCGTGCGGCCAACAAGGCCGCCGAGAACGTCTACCAGGCGGTGCGCCACGATGGCCACCAGCGCAACGTGGTCGAGACCATGCAGACCCGCGAAGAACTCTACGACCGCATCGGCTACCACGCCTTCGAGCAGCAGCTCGATGCACTGTTCGCCGCCAAGAAATAAGCAGTACCCTGCACCATCAAGTTTTCGGAGGGAAACATGAACGATACGACCGCAACCCCGACCTTCAAGCCGAAGAAGTCCGTCGCCCTGTCCGGCACCGCCGCCGGCAACACCGCGCTGTGCAGCGTGGGCCGTAGTGGCAACGATCTGCACTACCGTGGCTACGACATCCTGGACCTGGCCAACACCAGCGAGTTCGAGGAAATCGCCTACCTGCTGGTGCACGGCAAGCTGCCGACCCGCGCCGAGCTGGTTTCGTACAAGGCCAAGCTGAAGTCGCTGCGCGGCATCCCGGCCGCGGTGAAGGCGGCGCTGGAAGAACTGCCGCCGTCGGCACACCCGATGGACGTGATGCGCACCGGCGTGTCCGTGCTCGGCTGCGTGGCGCCGGAGAAGGACGATCACAACCATCCGGGCGCGCGTGACATCGCCGACAAGCTGATGGCCTGCCTCGGTTCGATGCTGCTGTACTGGTACCACTGGAGCCACAACGGCCGCGCCATCGACGTGGAAACCGACGATGACTCGATCGGTGGCCACTTCCTGCACCTGCTGCACGGCGAGAAGCCGCAGGAATCGTGGGTGAAGGCGATGCACACCTCGCTGATCCTGTACGCCGAGCACGAGTTCAACGCCTCGACCTTCACCTGCCGCGTCATCGCCGGTACCGGCAGCGACATGTACAGCGCGATCTGCGGTGGCATCGGCGCGCTGCGTGGCCCGAAGCATGGCGGCGCCAACGAAGTGGCGTTCGAAGTGCAGAAGCGCTACGACAACCCGGATGAAGCCGAGGAAGACATCAAGGCCCGCGTCGAGCGCAAGGAAGTGGTGATCGGTTTCGGCCACCCGGTCTACACCGTCTCCGATCCGCGCAACAAGGTGATCAAGGACGTGGCCCGCGAGCTGTCCGAAGAACAGTCCAGCATGAAGATGTACGACATCGCCGAGCGCCTGGAATCGGTGATGTGGGACATCAAGAAGATGTTCCCGAACCTGGACTGGTTCAGTGCCGTCAGCTACCACATGATGGGCGTGCCGACCGCGATGTTCACCCCGCTGTTCGTGATCGCCCGCACCGCCGGCTGGAGCGCGCACATCGTCGAGCAGCGCATCGACGGCAAGATCATCCGCCCGAGCGCCAACTACATCGGTCCGGAAGACCGCGACTTCGTCGCCATCGACAAGCGCGTCTGATCCCCCTGCTGTACCCATCCGGCCGGCCCCGTGCCGGCCGGATGCTTTCGCCGCCGCACCGCCGGCACCCGGCCCGCCTCAAGCACTCCGCCAGCCCATGAATACCGATTACCGCAAGAACCTCCCCGGCAGCACGCTGGACTATTTCGACGCGCGCGCCGCTGTCGATGCGATCCAGCCTGGCGCCTATGCCACCCTGCCGTACACCTCGCGCGTGCTGGCCGAGAACCTGGTGCGCCGCTGCGATCCGGCCACGCTCGGCGATTCGCTGAAGCAGCTGATCGAGCGCCGCCGCGACCTCGATTTCCCGTGGTTCCCGGCGCGCGTTGTGTGCCACGACATCCTCGGCCAGACCGCACTGGTCGACCTGGCCGGTCTGCGCGATGCGATCGCCGACAAGGGCGGTGACCCGGCCAAGGTGAATCCGGTGGTGCCGGTGCAGTTGATCGTCGATCACTCGCTGGCAGTGGAATGTGGTGGTTTCGATCCGCAGGCGTTCGAGAAGAACCGCGCCATCGAAGATCGCCGCAACGAAGATCGTTTCCACTTCATCGACTGGACCAAGCTGGCCTTCGAGAACGTGGACGTGATTCCGCCGGGCAACGGCATCATGCACCAGATCAACCTGGAGAAGATGTCGCCGGTGGTCTACGTGCAGGACGGCGTGGCCTTCCCGGATACCTGCGTGGGTACCGACAGCCATACCCCGCACGTGGATGCACTGGGCGTGATCGCGATTGGTGTTGGCGGCCTGGAAGCCGAGAACGTGATGCTGGGCCGCGCCTCGTGGATGCGTCTGCCGGACATCATCGGTGTCGAGCTGACCGGCAGGCCGCAGCCGGGCATCACTGCCACCGACGTGGTGCTGGCGCTGACCGAGTTCCTGCGCAAGGAGCGCGTGGTCGGTGCGTGGCTTGAATTCTTCGGCGAGGGTGCCGCGGCACTGACCATCGGTGACCGCGCCACCATCTCCAACATGTGCCCCGAATACGGCGCGACCGCCGCGATGTTCTACATCGACGGGCAGACCATCGATTACCTGCGCCTGACTGGCCGCGAGGAATCGCAGGTGGCGCTGGTGGAGAACTATGCCCGCACCACCGGCCTGTGGGCCGATGATCTGGCCACCGCGCAGTACGAGCGCGTGCTGCGCTTCGATCTGTCCAGCGTGGTGCGCAACGTGGCCGGCCCGAGCAATCCGCACCGTCGCCTGCCGGTGGCCGAACTGGTCGAGCGCGGCATTGCTGATGCGGCCAAGCTGGAAGCGGGCAAAGCCGAACAGGCGCAGGGCCTGATGCCGGATGGCGCGGTGATCATCGCCGCCATCACCAGCTGCACCAATACGTCCAATCCGCGCAACGTGATCGCCGCCGCACTGCTGGCGCGCAAGGCCAACGAGCGTGGCCTGCTGCGCAAGCCGTGGGTGAAGTCCTCGCTGGCGCCGGGCTCGAAAGCGGTGCAGCTGTACCTGGAAGAATCCGGCCTGCTGCCGGACCTGGAGAAGCTGGGCTTCGGCATCGTTGCCTTCGCCTGCACCACCTGCAACGGCATGAGCGGTGCGCTGGACCCGAAGATCCAGCAGGAAATCATCGATCGCGACCTGTATTCCACCGCCGTGTTGTCGGGCAACCGCAACTTCGATGGCCGCATCCACCCGTATGCGAAGCAGGCCTTCCTGGCCTCGCCGCCGCTGGTGATCGCCTATGCCATCGCCGGCACCGTGCGCTTCGATATCGAGAAGGACGTGCTGGGCGTGGATGCCGATGGCAGTGAGGTGCGCCTGAAGGACATCTGGCCGAGTGATGCCGAGATCGACGCGGTGGTGAAGGCCTCGGTGAAGCCGGAGCAGTTCCGCCGCGTCTACAACCCGATGTTCAACGTGCGCGTGGAGCACGGTGCGGCGGTCAGCCCGCTGTACGACTGGCGCCCGCAGAGCACCTACATCCGCCGTCCGCCGTACTGGGAGGGCGCACTGGCCGGTGAGCGCACGCTGTCTGGCATGCGCGCGCTGGCGGTGCTGCCGGACAACATCACCACCGACCACCTGTCGCCGTCCAACGCGATCCTGGCGTCCAGTGCCGCCGGTGAGTACCTGGCGAAGATGGGCCTGCCGGAAGAGGACTTCAATTCCTACGCCACCCACCGCGGTGACCACCTGACCGCGCAGCGCGCCACCTTCGCCAACCCGAAGCTGTTCAACGAGATGGTGCGCAACGACGACGGCAGCGTGAAGCAGGGTTCGCTGGCGCGCGTGGAGCCGGAAGGCAAGGTGATGCGCATGTGGGAAGCGATCGAAACCTACATGGACCGCAAGCAGCCGCTGATCATCATCGCCGGTGCCGACTACGGCCAGGGCAGCTCGCGTGACTGGGCCGCCAAGGGCGTGCGCCTGGCCGGCGTGGAGGCGATCGCGGCCGAAGGCTTCGAACGGATTCACCGTACCAACCTGATCGGCATGGGCGTGCTGCCGCTGGAGTTCAAGCCGGGCACCACCCGCCTGACCCTGGGCATCGACGGCACCGAGACCTTCGACGTGATCGGCGAGCGCACCCCGCGCGCCGAGCTGACCCTGGTCATCCACCGCCGCGACGGCCAGGACGTGCTCGTGCCGGTCACCTGCCGCCTGGACAGCGACGAGGAAGTGGCGATCTACGAGGCCGGCGGCGTGCTGCAGCGCTTCGCCCAGGACTTCCTGGAAGGCGCCAAGGTGGCGTGATGCCGGACTGAATGCCTGCCCCCGGAGGCCGGGGGCGGGCTTGTCCGACACCAGGGCAGGGCGCACACTGACTTGGCAAAAACTGCCAAAGGAGAGTTTCATGGCCACCATGAACATTTCGCTGACCGATCCGCTCAAGCAGTTCGTGGACGAGGAAGTGCGCGAAGGCGGCTACTCCAGTACGTCGGATTATGTGCGTGACCTGATCCGCCAGCGTCAGCGCAGCAAGGCTGAAGAGCTGCTCAAGCAGTTGATTGCCGAGGGGCTGGCTTCTGGGCCTGCCGTTCCGGTGACTGCGGCCACATTCGAGCGGATGCGTCGCGAACTGACCGAAAGGATGGAGCGTGAAGGCGATTGAATGGAGGCCCAGGGCCGAAGCCGACGCAGCCGATGCCGCGCTATGGTTCGCACGGCAGGGTGGGCTGGTGCTGGGTCGGCGCTTTCTCGCCGAGCTGGAGGCCACGCTTCAACGTACTGCGATGTTCCCTGCGTCAGGTTCCGTCCGCCATGCCGACCTCGCCGCACAGTTGCCGGCACTCCTGCGCTTCATGCAGGTTCCGGGCTTTGAACGCTATCTCGTCTACTACCTCGATCTGCCGGACCGCGTGGACGTCATGCGGGTGTGGTGCGTTGATCGTGGCCTTGACGCACTGATGCAAGACATTTCCTGAAATCCAAACGCTTGGATCCGACGATGAATTTTCTTCCGCAACTCCGAATTCCCGCCACCTACATGCGCGGCGGCACCAGCAAGGGCGTGTTCTTCCGCCTGCAGGACCTGCCCGAGGCCGCGCAGGTGCCGGGCGCCGCGCGTGACGCGCTGCTGATGCGCGTGATCGGTTCGCCCGATCCGTATGGCAAGCAGACCGATGGCATGGGGGGCGCCACCTCCAGCACCAGCAAGTGCGTGATCATTTCCACCGCTTCGGTGCCTGACCACGACGTGGACTACCTGTATGGCCAGGTGTCGATCGACACCGCCTTCGTCGACTGGAGCGGCAACTGCGGCAACCTCAGCACTGCGGTGGGTCCGTTCGCGATTGCCAATGGTCTGATCGATCCGGCCCGGGTGCCGCGCGATGGCCTGTGCACCGTGCGCATCTGGCAGGCCAACATCGGCAAGACCATCATCGCGCACGTGCCGATGCGCGATGGCGAAGTGCAGGAGATCGGCGATTTCGAGCTGGACGGCGTGACCTTCCCGGCGGCCGAGATCCAGCTGGAATTCATCGATCCGTCCGATGACGGCGATGCGGGTGCGATGTTCCCGACCGGCAACCTGGTCGATACCCTGGAAGTGCCCGGCGTGGGCAGCTTCGAGGTGACCATGATCACCGCTGGCATCCCGACCATCTTCCTCAACGCCGCCGATCTGGGCTACAGCGGCACCGAGCTGCAGCCGGCGATCAACGAAGACAAGGCCGCGCTGCAGAAATTCGAGACCATCCGCGCCTACGGCGCCTTGCGCATGGGTCTGATCAAGAACCTGGAAGACGCGGCGACCCGCCAGCATACGCCGAAGGTGGCGTTCGTTGCACCGGCGCAGGACTATGTGTCATCCAGCGGCAAGGCCATTCCGGCCTCGGCCATCGATCTGCATGCGCGCGCATTGTCGATGGGCAAGCTGCACCACGCGATGATGGGTACCGCCGCCGTGGCGATCGGCACCGCCGCGGCGATTCCGGGCACCCTGGTCAATCGCGCGGCCGGTGGTGGTGAACGCGAAGCGGTGACCTTTGGTCACCCTTCCGGCACGTTGCGCGTGGGTGCGCAGGCCGGCCTCGTTGACGGCCAGTGGACAGTAAGCAAGGCCATCATGAGCCGCAGTGCCCGCGTGCTGATGGAAGGCAAGGTGCGGGTACCGGCCGAGTAACCAGCAGGTCGGCGCTGGCATCACACGCTTCGGTAGATGCCAACCTTGGTTGGCATGGCATTGGCGCCGCCCGGCAACGTCCAGCGCCAACCACGGTTGGCGACTACCGGGAGGCGCGGCCTGACCTGCTTTTCTGAAGAGGAGATCGACGATGTCCGACAGCCCCACCCCATCCAACGAGCGTGCAGCGTGGGATGCGCTGCTGGTGGACATCGTCGATTACGTGCGCGACGCACGCATCGACTCACCGCTGGCGTTCCAGACCGCGCACCACTGCCTGCTTGATACGCTGGGCTGCGGGCTGGAAGCACTGTCCTTCCCGGCCTGCAGCAAGCTGCTCGGTCCCGTGGTGCCAGGCATCAGCGTGGTCAACGGCGCGCGCGTTCCGGGCACCCACTACGTGCTGGACCCGGTGCAGGCGGCGTTCAATCTGGGCGCGATGGTGCGCTGGCTCGATTTCAACGACACCTGGCTGGCCGCCGAATGGGGCCACCCGTCGGACAATCTGGGCGGAATCCTCGCCGTCTGCGACTGGCTGGGACGCAACGCGCAGGCCCTGCGCCGCCCGCCGCCGACCGTGCACGACGTGCTGCTGGCGATGATCAAGGCGCACGAGATCCAGGGTGTACTGGCCCTGCAGAATTCCTTCAATCGGGTCGGGCTGGACCATGTGGTGCTGGTCAAGGTCGCCACCACCGCTGTGGTGGCGCAGCTGCTCGGGCTGGATCGCGAACGCATGCTCAATGCAGTGTCGCTGGCCTGGGTCGATGGCCAGGCGCTGCGGACCTACCGGCACGCGCCCAACACCGGTTCGCGCAAGAGCTGGGCCGCCGGCGATGCCACCAGCCGTGGCGTACGCCTGGCGCTGATCGCGGCAACGGGTGAAATGGGCTATCCGAGCGTGCTCAGTGCACCGACCTGGGGCTTCGAGGCTGTGTCCATGCATGGACAGGCACTGACGCTGGAGCGGCCGCTGGGCAGCTATGTGATGGAGAACGTGCTATTCAAGATCAGCTACCCGGCCGAGTTCCACGGCCAGACTGCGGTGGAGGCAGCGATCGCGCTGCACCAGCAATTGCGCGCGATGGGGCGGCAGGTCGAGGATATCGCGCACATCGCCATCCGCACCCAGGAAGCCTGCATCCGCATCATCGACAAGAGAGGCCCACTGCACAATCCGGCCGACCGCGACCACTGCGTGCAGTACATGATCGCCATCGCGCTGCTGCATGGGCGGCTGGTGGCCGAGGACTATGAGGACGACGTCGCCGCCGATCCGCGCATCGACGCGCTGCGCGCAAAGATGGCCTGCCACGAGGATCCGCAGCTCAGCGCCGACTATCTGGACCCGGACAAGCGCAGCATCGCCAACGGCCTGAGCGTGCGCTTCAACGATGGCAGTGAACTGCCGGAAGTGCTGGTGGAGTACCCGCTTGGCCACGCCCGACGCCGCGGAGAAGGCATTCCGCTGCTGATGGACAAGTTCCGCCGGCACCTGGCCCATCGCTTCCCGACCGCCCAGCAGCAGCGCATCCTGGCGGCATCGCTGGACCCGGTGGCCCTGGCGGCGATGCCGGTGACCGATTACGTGGACCTGTACCTGCCGGTGTAGGGAACGCGCTTCGGCGGATCTGGCGCTGCGCCTGCTTGCCGGGCACGTAGCTGCACCTGCTTTGGTAGGTGCCAACCTTGGTTGGCACAGCCGACGCCAACCAGGGTTGGCGGCTACCGGTCCAGCCGGCCGGCGGCCGGCGCTACCCGCGCCCCGGGCAATTGCCGAATCCGCGTCAACACCTTGACGCGGCCTGCCTATAATGGCCGCCTCGATCAAGGAGTGACGACATGAGCGGTCCGGCACGGCGGAAGCGGTGGGGATGGGCGGCGACAGTACTGGCAGGAGGCCTGTTGCTGGGCCTGGCCGGCTGCCGCAACGACAGCGGGCAGCTGCCCAAGGCCAGCGGTGAAGCGATCACCACCCAGGCCGAGCAGGTGAAGGAATTCACCCTGCTGCGCGCCTACCCGGACCAGAAGAATGACGGCCTGTCGCTGGCGCTGGAATTCTCGCGCCCACTGGTGGGCACCCAGGATTTCGACAAGCTGGTGCGCTTCGAAGAGAAGGTCGGCACCGACGACAGCAGCTGGACGCTGTCCGATGACGGCCTGACCCTGCGTTACCCGTTCGTCGAGGCTGGCAAGGAGTTCAGCCTGGTGGTCTCGCCCGACCTGCTGGCCGCCGATGGCAGTCGCCTGGGCAAGGAAATGAAGCAGAAGGTGTTCAGCGGCGAGCTGAAGCCGGTGGTCGGGTTCGCCTCGCAGGGCAGCGTGCTGCCGGCGAAGGACAGCCGTGGCCTGCCGGTGGTCTCGGTGAACGTGCCCGAGGTTGACGTCGAATTCCTGCGCGTGCGCGAGAAGGACCTGCCGACTTTCTTCAGCCAGTACCAACGCGGTGGCCGCCGCGGCAGCTGGGAGCTGAGCAGCGACTACGAGCGCAGCCCGATCAACAAGCTGGCCGAGCCGGTCTACGTCAACCGCTTCATCCTCGGCGGCAAGAAGAACGAGCGGGTGCTGACCTACCTGCCGACCCAGGACATCAAGGAACTGCAGGAGCCGGGCCTGTACTTCGCCCTGCTCAAGCGCACCGGTGACTATGAAGGCGAGTTCGACACCGCGTTCTTCTCGGTCAGCGACATCGGCCTGCATACCCGCGCCTACAAGGACAAGCTGTTCGTGCACACCGCCGGCCTCAAGGACGGCGCGCCGCTGAAGGGCATCGACCTGCGCGTGCTCGACGCCAAGGGCGAGGTGGTACTGAAGGGCAGCACCGACGGCAACGGCAATGCGCTGCTGAACTACACGCTGGATGCCACTCACGTGCTGGTCGCCAGCACGGGCAAGGACACCAGCTTCCTGCCGTTCAACCAGCCGGCGCTGGACCTGAGCGAATTCGCCGTGGCCGGCCGTGACAATGCCTGGTTCGACGTCTATGCCTGGTCCGGGCGCGACCTGTATCGCCCGGGCGAAACCGTGCGCCTGTCCGCCCTGCTGCGCGACAACGATGGCAAGCCGGTCAAGGCTCAGCCGGTGTTCCTGCGCCTGAAGCAGCCCGACGGCAAGACCTTCCGCGAGACCCGCCTGCAGCCGGGCGAGCAGGGCTACATCAATTTCGAGCAGGTGATCCCCGCCGAGGCGCCGACCGGGCGCTGGCAGGTCGAGTTCCGCACCGACCCGGCGAGCAAGGAAGCGATCCAGGGCATGACCCTGCGTATCGAGGAGTTCCTGCCCGAGCGCATGAAGCTGGACCTGGACAGCGCACAGAAGACGCTGAAGCCGGGTGAGGACCTGCGCCTGCAGGCCAATGGCGCCTACCTGTACGGGGCGCCGGCCGACGGCAACCGTTTCACCGCGCGCATGGCGGTGGCCGCCGAGCAGCAGCCGGTCGAGGGCCTGCCGGGCTACTTCTTCGGTGACCCGACCCTGCAGCTGCCGCGCGAAGCCAAGGACGTGATCGATACCACGCTGCCGGCCAACGGCCAGCTGCGTGAGGATGTGGCATTGCCGGAAGAGGCCGCCAAGGCCAAAGCACCGATCGCCGTGGTGCTGTCCGGCAGCCTGTATGAAACCGGTGGCCGTACCGTCACCCGCACCCTGAAGCGGGTGATGTGGCCGGCCAACGCGCTGGTTGGCGTGCGCCCGCTGTTCAACCCCGAGGATGGTGCCGACTCCAACGGCAATGCACGCTTCGAGTTGATGCGCGTGGATGCTGCGGGCACACCGCAGCCGGCCAAGGGCCTGAAGATCACCCTGGTGCGCGAGCTGCGCGACTACCACTGGACCTTCAACGACAACCGCTGGGACTACGATTTCACCCGCCGCTTCGAGAACAAGGAAACCCGCACCGTCGACGCCGGCAGCAGCGCGGTCGCCTTCGATTTCCCGGTGGAGTGGGGCGAGTACCGGGTGGATGTGTTCGATCCGTCCACCGGCTTGACCAGCCGCTATCCGTTCCGCGCCGGCTGGAGTTGGGGCGACGACAACCGCGGTCTGGACGCGCGCCCGGACAAGGTCAAGCTGGGCCTGGACAAGACCGGCTACAAGGCCGGTGACACCCTGGAAGTGACGGTGACTCCGCCGCATGCCGGCAAGGGCATCCTGATGGTCGAGACCGACCGCATGCTGTACGTGCAGGACATCGACGCCAAGCCGGGTTCGACCTTCAAGATTCCGGTCACCGCCGACTGGGAGCGCCACGACGTCTACATCACCGCACTGGTGTTCCGCGGCGGCAGTGCGCCGAGCAAGATCACCCCGGCCCGTGCCGTGGGCGTGGTGCATGTGCCGATGGACCGCAAGGGCCGCACCGTGGCCGTCGGCCTGGCTGCGCCCAAGCAGATGCGCCCGGAGCAGGACCTGCCGGTGACGGTCAGTGCACCGCAGCTGGCCGGCAAGATGGCGCACGTCACTGTCTCGGCGGTGGACGTGGGCATCCTCAACATCACCCGCTTCCCGGTACCCGATGCCGGTGCGCACTTCTTCGCCCAGCGTCGCCTCGGCATTGATGCCTATGACATCTACAGCCGGGTGATCGAGAGCTTTGACGGCGGTGCCGGCAAGCTGAAGTTCGGTGGCGACATGGCGCTGCAGGCATTGCCGCAGGCCAAGCGCCCGACTGCGCGCGTGCAGACCGTGGACCTGTTCTCCGGCCCGGTGCAGCTCGATGCCAAGGGCATCGCCCGCATCCGCCTGAAGGTGCCGGACTTCAACGGCACCCTGCGGGTGTCGGCACTGGTCTACAGCGATGACCAGTACGGCAAGCGCGACGTGGAAACCGTGGTGCGCGCGCCGATCCTGGCCGAAGCCAGCATGCCGCGCGTGCTGGCCCCGGGCGACCGCAGCACGGTGACCCTGGACGTGCAGAACTTCACCGGCAAGCCGGGCCAGTTCAACGTGAAGGTTGAAAGCGAAGGCCCGCTGAACCTGGGCGAGGGCAGCCGCAGCGTGCAGTTGAATGCCGATGCCAAGACCACGCTGAGTTTCCCGCTGTCCGCGCGTGAGGGCCACAGCGTGGCCAAGGTGCGCGTACGTGTGGACGGCAACGGCTTCAAGGCCGACCGCCGCTACGAACTGCCGGTGCGTGCCGCGTGGCCGCAGGTGCTGCGTTCGCAGGTGCGCACGCTGGATCCGCTGGCAGCGGTCAGTCTCGACAACAGCCTGACCGATGGCCTGATGTCCGAGTCGGTGAATGCCCGCCTGCTGGTCAGCCCGCTGCCGCCGATCCCGTTCGCCAGTGCGCTGCAGGGCGCGCTGAACTACCCGTACGGCTGTGCCGAGCAGACCACCAGCAAGGGTTACGCCGCACTGATCCTGGACCAGGCGACGTCGTCGATGCTCGGTGCCGACGGCCTGGATGCCAAGACCCGTCGTGAGCGCATGGAAGGTGCGTTCGGCCGCCTGGCGTCGATGCAGGTGGCCAATGGCAACTTCTCGATGTGGGGTGACGACGGCTACGTGAACCCGTGGCTGACGCCTTACATCACCGAGTTCCTGCTCGATGCCAAGGACGCCGGCTTCGCGGTGCCGGACAACGTGCTGCAGAAGGCGCTCAACCGTCTCAGCGAGGACCTGCTGTCCGGCGGCAACCAGTTCTACGGCCAGGACGACCGCGAGAAGCTGAAGTTCGCCAACCAGGCGTATTCGGGCTACGTGCTGGCCCGGGTCAACCGTGCGCCGCTGGGCACCCTGCGCACGCTGTACGACAACGAGCGCAGCAAGGCGGTCGGCGGCCTGTCGCTGGTCCATCTGGGCGTGGCGCTGTCGCTGCAGGGTGATGCCAAGCGTGGCCAGGCCGCGCTGACCGCAGCCTTCGCCAAGTCCAGCAGCGAACGCCCGTCCTACTTCGGCGACTACGGCAGTGCGATCCGTGATGACGCGCTGATGATCGCGCTGACCCACGAAAACAAGCTGGCCAAGCCGGCCTGGGATGCGCGTGCGGTGGATCTGGGCCGTGGCCTGGATGCGCGCCGCAATGCCGGCTGGATGTGGCTGAGCACGCAGGAACAGGTGGCCATCGCCCGCCTTGGCAAGGCACTGGCCGCCAATCAGAAGGCGCTGGTGGCCGGTGAGCTGGTGATCGGTGGCAACACCGAAGCCATCGGCGAGCGCAAGCTGTTCGGCCGCAATTTCAGCGCCAGCGAGCTGGCCAGCGGCGTGCGCTTCACCCCGCAGGGGCAGCCGCCGATGTTCGCCAGCATCGACGTGGCCGGTATTCCGCGCAGCGC
The DNA here is from genome assembly GCF_036320045.1 of Stenotrophomonas sp. SMYL20. Classification (NCBI taxonomy): domain Bacteria; kingdom Pseudomonadati; phylum Pseudomonadota; class Gammaproteobacteria; order Lysobacterales; family Lysobacteraceae; genus Stenotrophomonas; species Stenotrophomonas sp. SMYL20. The sequence continues at coordinate 201,453 of NZ_JAWIRT010000004.1, forward strand.
ACCGGCGCCGGACAACAGCGTGCTGGGCATTGAGCGCAGCTACTTCGGCACCGATGGCAAGCCGTGGTCGCCGCGTCCGCTGAAGGAAGGCGAAGCCCTGATCGTTCGCGTGACGGTCACCGCCGACACCACGATGCCCGATGCACTGCTGACCGACCTGCTGCCGGCGGGCCTGGAGATCGAGAACTTCAACCTGGGCGATGCCAAGCAGTGGGCCGACGTGGTGGTTGATGGCATCACCATCAGCGACCGCAGCGAAGCCGCTGACACCAAGCACGAAGAGTTCCGCGACGACCGCTATGTGGCTGCGCTGAAGCTCTCGCGTGGCAGCAAGGCCAACGTGTTCTATCTGGTGCGTGCGGTGACCCCGGGTACCTACTCGGTGCCGCCGCCGCTGGTGGAGGACATGTACCGGCCGCAGCTGCGTGGTGTCGGCCGTAGCAACCCGACCACGATCACGGTGGTACAGCCGTGACCGCGCGGACGGGCCGCGACGGCGCGGCCCGTCCCGCTGGCAAGCTCCAATCCGGCACGCTGCAATGAAGAAGACGATGTCGATCCGGCTGGCGGCCCTGCGCCGCCGGTTGCGGCCGCTGTGGCCGTGGCTGCGCTGGGGCACGGCCGCCACGCTGGCGCTGCTGCTGGTGCTGGATTTCGCCTTCCCGCCGCCGCTGCCGAAGCAACGCGATACCAGCACCCTGGTGGTTGCCGCTGATGGCACGCCGCTGCGCGCGTTCGCAGATGCCGAGGGCGTGTGGCGCTATCCGGCATCGATCGACAGCGTCTCGCCGCTGTACCTGCAGGCGCTGCTGACCTACGAAGACCGCTGGTTCTGGCGCCATCCGGGTATCAACCCGCTGGCCATCCTGCGTGCCAGCGGCCAGCTGCTGCGCGGTGGTCGCATCGTTTCCGGCGGCTCGACCCTGACCATGCAGGTCGCGCGCATCCTCGACCCGCATACGCGCACACCCTGGGGAAAGCTCAAGCAGATGCTGCGCGCGGTGCAGCTGGAAGTTCACCTGAGCAAGCGGCAGATCCTGGCCCTGTATCTGGAGCGCGCGCCCTACGGTGGCACCATCGAGGGCGTGGAAGCGGCCAGCTGGGCCTATCTGGGCAAGCCGGCGGCGCAGCTGTCACATGCCGAGGCCGCCTTGCTGGCGGTACTGCCACAGGCACCGAGCCGGCTGCGCCCGGACCGCCACCCGGAAGCCGCGCAGAAAGCGCGCGACAAGGTGCTGTCACGCATGGCCGAACTGGGCGCGTGGACGCCGGAGGAAGTGCAGGATGCGCGCATCGAGAACGTGGTGGCACGCTCGCTGCGACCTCCGATGCACGCCGCGCTGCTGGCGCAGCGCCTGCATTCGGCGCATCCAGGACAGGCGCGCATCCAGAGCAGCATCGACATCGGCCTGCAGCGCACGCTGGAAGAACGCGTGGCCAGCTATTTCTCGACGCTGCCCGAGCGCACCTCGGCGGCGTTGCTGGTGGTCGACAACCAGACCCTGCAGGCGCGCGCCTATGTCGGCACGTTGTCCTTCGGTGACCGCCAGCGCCTCGGTCACGTCGACATGGTGCAGGCATGGCGCTCGCCGGGCTCCACGCTCAAGCCGTTCCTGTATGCGATGGCGCTGGACGATGGCCTGATCCATTCGGAAAGCCTGCTGGTCGATGCGCCGCAGAGTTTCGGCAGCTACCGGCCCGGCAACTTCGACATGGCCTTCAATGGGCCGATTGGTGCCTCCAGCGCATTGCGGCTGTCGCTCAACGTGCCCTCGGTGGACCTGCTGCAGCGGGTCGGTCCGGCGCGCTTCGCCGCACGCCTGTCGCACTCCGGCATCCAGCTGCGCTTCCCGCCGGGCAGCACGCCCAACCTGTCGCTGATCCTGGGCGGCACCGGTGCGCGGCTGGAAGATCTGGTGGGTGCGTTCGCCGCGCTCAACCGCAACGGCATCGCCGGGCGCGTGCGCTACACCGATGACGAACCGATGATCGAGCGGCGCCTGGCCTCGCCGGGCGCCAGCTGGATCGTGCGCGAGATGCTGGAATCGAACCCTCGCCCGGGCTACAGCGTCGGTACCTTCGATGTCGGTGGACGCCCGCGGGTGGCGTGGAAGACCGGCACCAGTTACGGGTACCGCGATGCGTGGGCGATCGGGAGCACCCGCCACTACACCGTGGGCGTGTGGGTGGGCCGGCCGGACGGCACGCCGTTGCCGGGCCAGTACGGCGCGGTGACCGCGCTGCCGCTGATGTTCGAAGTGGTGGACAGCCTGCCGCGCCAGCGCGGCGATTCGGCTGCTGCACCGATGCCGGCAAGTGTCAGCCAGGAAGATATCTGCTGGCCCACCGGCGAACGCGCCGAGGGCCTGCCGGCGGCACTGTGCCAGCGGCGGATGTCGGCCTATCTGCTGGACGGCGCGGCGCCGCCGACCTTCCCTGAGCGCGAGGCGCGGCGCTGGCAGCCGGGACGGCAGCGTTATCTCGCAGACGCACGGACCGGCCTGCGTGTGTCGGCCGATTGCCGTGCGTCACACGAGGAGGTGACACGTGAGATCGCGCGCTGGCCGGCGCTGCTGTCACCGTGGTTGTCCAAGGCCACGCGCGAGGCCTCGCAGCTGCCGGCGCTATCGCCAGACTGCCGCGACGATGGGCGCGAAGCCAGCGTGGCGCTGCATGTGGACGGGCTCAACGACGGCGCCACGCTGGCGCGCGCGCCGAATGCGGAACATGGCGTGCGCCTGCAGCTGCGCGCGCTGGGCAGTGAGCAGGCAGTGGACTGGTTGCTGGATGGACGCTGGATCGCGCAGACCCGTGGCGCGCAGTTGATGCAGCGCGAGTTCGCCGATCCGGGCGCACACACTTTGACCGCGCTGGCGGCCGATGGCGCGTGGACGCAGGTGCGGTTCAACGTCCTCCGCTAGATGCCGGCCTTGGTCGGCGCGCGGTCCAACGCCAACGACACCGCCGTGCTCTGGTAGGTGCCAACCTTGGTTGGCACGCGGCAAAGACGCCCACCAAGGTGGGCATCTACCAGATCATTCCCCGATCCACCCATCCAGCAGGTCGGCGAATTCGTCGGCGTGTTCCTCTTCCTGCGCGAGGATCTCTTCAAGGATGCGCTTGGTGGTGGTATCGCGGTCGCCGATGAAGTTGATCATCTCGCGGTAGCTGTCGATGGCAATGCGTTCGGCCACCAGGTTCTCACGGACCATGTCGCGCAGGTCGCTGCCTTCCTTGTATTCGGCATGCGAGCGCGCGGTCAGCGTATCGGGGTTGAAGTCCGGCTCGCCGCCGAGCTGGACGATGCGCTCGGCCAGCTTGCCGGCGTGCGCCTGTTCCTGCTGTGCATGCTCGAGGAACTCGGCCTTGACCGCGTCGGCCAACATGCCCTTGGCCATGAAGTAATGCCGGTAGTAGCGCAGCACGCATACGTACTCGGTGGCCAGTGCGTCGTTGAGCAGCTTGATCACCACCTTGCGGTCGGCACTGTAGCTGTCGGTGATCGCACCGTCCTCGATGTTGCGTCGTGCACGCTCGCGCAGGGTCTTGCGATCGCTGATGCCGGGTACCTTGGCGGCAGATCTGGGAGCTTTGGCTGGCTTGCTGGACATGGCTGGCCGTTTCCTCTTGCGGTGGAAGATCAGGTGGGCAGGTGGTCCAGCACGTATTCGGCCGAAGACACCTCGAACTGGCCGGGCTGTTCGATCCAGGCCGCGCGCACCACACCGTCGACCACATACAGCGCAAAGCGGCGCGAGCGGATGCCCATGCCCGAGGCACTGGCATCCAGTTCCAGGCCGAGTGCGCGGGTCAGTTCGGCGTTGCCATCGGACAGCATCAGCAGGCCGTCGGGCACGCTCTGGTCGGCAGCCCAGGCCTTCATCACGAACGGGTCGTTGACGGCCATGCAGTAGACGTCGATGCCGCGCTGGCGGAATGCCTGGAACTTCTCGACGTAGCCGGGCAGGTGGCGCGCCGAGCAGGTCGGGGTGAACGCACCGGGCACCGCGAACAGCACCACCTTGCGTGCGTCGAACAGCGAATGCGTATCGAGCGTTTCGATGCCCTCGCGGATGCGCTTGAGGGTCACTTCCGGAATGCGGTCGCCGACATGGATGGTCATGGGGAACTCCTTGCTGGGGCAGGCTAGTGGGCCGGATGGGACAGGGGCGTCAAGACATTGGAAAACCCGTGTGCAGGCCCCATCTTCAGGCTTTGCGGCGGGGGCTTCCAGCCACAGCGTGGCGCATGGGGATGGCAGTCGCATTGCGCAGGATCAGTCGGCCTCACCGTGGCCGCACGAGGGGCGGCGTAGCATGCCGGCGCGTAGAATGAACCCGGGGCGGCGCCACCGGCGCGGCCGAAGCAGATCGAGGTAGCTGGATGGAATTCAAGGATTACTACGCCACCCTGGGGGTGGAACCGAGCGCGGGCGAGGCGGAGATCAAGACCGCCTACCGCCGGCTGGCACGCAAGTACCACCCGGACGTCAGCAAGGAGGCCGGGGCCGAAGACAAGTTCAAGGCGGTCAACGAGGCCTACGAGGCGCTGCGCGATCCGGAAAAGCGCGCGGCCTACGACCAGCTGCGCGCGCAGGGCTATCGCCCGGGCGAGGAGTTCAACGTGCCGCCGAACTATGGTGGTGCTGGCGGTTTCAATTTCGAGGAAGTATTCGGCGGTGGCGGCCCCAATGGAGGCTTCAGCGACTTCTTCGAGAGCCTGTTCGCGCGCCAGCGTGGCGGTGGTGGCGCTGGTCCGGGGCCGGGCTTCAGCAGCCAGGGCCACGCGCCCAATCGCGACACCCGCGCCAAGCTGTCGGTTCCGCTGGAAGCGGCCTACAGCGGCGACAGCCTGCGCATCACCGTCAACGGCAAGCAGCTGGACGTGCGCGTGCCCAAGGGCATCCGCCCAGGCCAGGTGATCCGGCTGGCCGGGCAGGGCAACCATGGCGGCAACCTGCTGCTGGAAGTGGAATATGCCGCCCACCCACAGTTCGAGGTCGATGGCCGCAACATCCTCTATACGCTGCCGGTGACCCCGTGGCAGGCCGCGCTGGGTACCAGCATCAGCGTGCCGACCCTGGGTGGAGCGGTGGAATTGAAGATTCCGGCCGATTCCGATGCCGGCCGCAAGCTGCGCCTGCGTGGCCGTGGGCTGCCAGGCAGCCCGGATGGCGACCAGATTGTTGAAATCGAGATCGTGGCCCCGGCCGCGACCGACGAGGCGCAGAAGAAGGCCTACCGGAATCTGGCCAAGGCCTTCGGCGAGACCATTTGAAGGTAGTGCCGGCCGCTGGCCGGCAACTTCATTGCCCGGGACGATGATGCGTGGTTGCCGGCCAGCGGCCGGCACTACCGCGCGTGTCTCAGCCCTGGCCGGCGAACACCCGTTCCAGCACCTCGGACAGCTCGTCTTCCGAGAACGGCTTGGTGATGTAGGCCTTGGCGCCCTGGCGCATGCCCCACATGCGGTCGGTGTCCTGGTCCTTGGTGGTCACCAGGATCACCGGGATATGCCGGGTCGCCTCGTCGCGGGCGAGGGTGCGGGTGGCCTGGAAGCCATTGAGGTTGGGCATCACCACGTCCATCAGGACCAGGTCGGGCAGCTCGGCCTTGGCGGTTTCGACCCCGGCGGCGCCATCGGTGGCGGTCAGGATCTGGTGCCCGAGCTTCTCGACGATGCGCTGTATCCCCAACAGCTGCGACGGTGAGTCGTCGACGATCAGAATGCGTGCCATGTTGTTCCCCATGTAATGCCCGCAGTGTAGTGCGGGCCCATTACTGGCGGGAGGGGCGCATCTGCCGTCCGTCGCCTGCCTGCGACGTTCAGTCGATCCGCACCACTGTGCGGCCCAGCGAACCGCCCGCCAGCATCCGTTCGAACACGGCAGGAAGGCCATCGAGGCCGACTTCGGCGGTGCAGATGCGGTCCAGGTGCTGCGGCTTCCAGTCACTGCCCAGCCGCGACCACACTTCTTCGCGCAGCCCACGCGGTGCATTGGCCGAGGACACGCCCAGCAGTGACACGCCGCGCAGGATGAACGGCATCACCGTCATATCCAGCGTCGGGCTGGCTGCCAGGCCGGCACTGACCACGCTGCCGTAGGGCACGGTCTGCGCCAGCAGGCTGGCCAGCATGTCGCCTCCGGCATTGTCGAGGCCCCCGCCGAAGCGGGCCGACTGCAGCGGGCCGGTGTCGGACAGTGCCTCGCGCGGTAGTACTTCAGTGGCGCCGATACCATGCAGGAACTCGGCCTGGTCCGGTTTGCCGCTGACTGCGTGCACGGTGTAGCCGGCACGACTGAAGATCGACAGCGCCAGCGCGCCGACACCGCCGCTGGCGCCGGTGACCGCCAACGGGCCGAGTTCCGGCACCTGCCGGTTGTCCTGCATGCGCAGCAGCGCCAGCGCCGCCGTGAAGCCGGCGGTGCCCAGCACCATCGCCTCGCGCGGGCTGAGCCCGGCCGGCTGGGCAATCACCGCACGCGACTCCAGCCGCACATACTGGCTGTAGCCGCCATCGCGGGTTTCGCTGAGGCCGCAGCCGGTGGCCAGCACCGCATCGCCTTCACGCCAGTCTGGATCGGTGCTGGCAACCACGGTGCCGGCCACGTCGATGCCCCCCACCAGCGGGAAACGGCGCAGGATCCTGCCCTTGCCGGTGCCGGCCAGGGCATCCTTGTAGTTGACCGAAGACCAGTGGGCGCGGATCAGTACCTGGCCGGGGTTGAGGTCGTCGACATTGAGCTGGGCCAGGCCGCTGCGGTAGCCGGCGTCGTCGTTTTCGATGCGGAAGGCGGTGAACGGGGTGGTGGGGGCCATCGGCGTTGCCTGACTTCGAGGAAAACGCCACCTTACCCCGTTGCCCCCCTTTCGATCCTGCCGATCCGCCCCATCTTGTATGATCGGTGATGGTTTCACGGCTGGTGGTGCGGGAAGGGCCCGCGCCGCAGCCCAAATCTTGATGGAGCGTGCATGGCCTGGAATACACCCGGCGGCAACAAGGGCGGACAAGGCCCCGAGGACAATCGACGCGGGCCCTTCGGGTCGCGCGGCGGTGGCAATGGTGGTGGCTGGGGCGGACTGCCCGGGCCGCTGAAGGACCTGTTCGACGGCGGCATCATGCGTTGGGTGGTGGCAGCCGTGGTGTTGCTGGTGCTGTTCTCCAGCTTCCAGCTGATCGGCGAACAGCAGCGTGGCGTGGTGCTGCGCTTCGGCCAGTTCTCGCGCATCCTGCAGCCCGGCCCGAACTTCAAGCTGCCGTGGCCGATCGAATCGGTCACCAAGGTCAATGCCACCGAGATCAAGACCTTCTCGATCCAGGTGCCGGTGCTGACCCGCGACGAGAACATCGTCAACGTCTCGCTGAACGTCCAGTACCGCATCGACGACCCGCAGCAGTACCTGTTCGGCACGGTCGATGCCAACCAGGTGCTGGAGCAGTCGGCGCAGAGCGCGGTGCGCGAGGAAGTCGGCCGTGCTGACCTCAACGCCGTGCTGAACAACCGTGGCCCGCTGGCCGTGGCCGCCGAGGAGCGCCTGCAGGCACTGCTGAAGGCGTTCAAGACCGGCCTGACCGTGACCGGCCTGACCCTGCAGGACGCCCGTCCGCCGGAAGAAGTGAAGCCGGCCTTCGACGAGGTCAACGGTGCGCAGCAGGTCAAGGAACGCCTGATCAACGAAGCCCAGGCTTATGCCGCCAAGGTCGTGCCGGAAGCCCGAGGCCAGGCCTCGCGCGCCCGTACCACCGCCGAAGGCTACAAGCAGGCCGTGGTCTCCAAGGCCGAGGGTGACGCGCAGCGCTTCAGCCTGTTGCAGGCCCAGTACAAGGACGCCCCGGAAGTGACCCGCAAGCGCCTGTGGCTGGAGACCGTGCAGCAGGTGCTGAGCGAGAACCGCAAGGTGATCGGTGGCGATGGCCGCCAGCTGATCTACGTGCCGATGACCGGCGATACCCGTCCCACCACCTCGGCGCCGCCGGGAGTGACCAATCCGGAGGTGGTGATGCCGTCGCTGCCGGGTGCAGCGGCGGAAGCTTCCCGTGATCCGGGCCGGCCGGTGGGCCGCCCGACCGGGCGACCGAGCGGCCGTGAGGAGGGCAGCCGATGAAGAGTCCTATCTGGATCGCCGTGATCGTGGCGGTGGTGCTGGGCCTGCTTGGCTCGGTGTACGTGGTCCGCGAGGACCAGACCGCCATGGTGCTGAACCTGGGCAAGGTGGTGCGTTCGGACATCAAGCCGGGCCTGCACTTCAAGGTGCCGGTGGTGGAAACGGTGAAGGTCTTCGACCGCCGCTTCCAGGTGCTCGACACCGCCCCGGCGCGTTACTTCACCGCCGAGCAGAAGGACGTCAGTGTCGACTTCTTCGCCATCGGCTACATCTCCAACGTGGGTGACTACTTCCGTGCCACCGGTGGCGATCCGCGCATCGCCAACGCCCGCCTGGCACCGATCATCACCGACTCGCTGCGCAACCAGATCAACTCGCGCACCCTGCAGCAGCTGGTCTCCGGCGACCGCAGCGAGCTGATCGCCGAGCAGCTGAAGGGGATCAACGAAGCGGTGGCGGGCCTCGGCATGCAGATGATCGACCTGCGCATCAAGCAGGTGGACCTGCCCACCGACAGCCAGGTGATCAATGACGTGTACGAGCGCATGCGCGCCCAGCGCAAGCAGGAAGCGGCCAAGCTGCGTGCGGAGGGCGAGGAGCAGTCGTTGACCATCCGCGCCCAGGCCGACCGTGACAGCACCGTGCTGATCGCTGAGGCCGAGCGTGATGCACAGCGCCTGCGCGGTGAAGGCGACGCCGATGCGGCGCGCATCTATGGCAAGGCCGGCTCGGCCGACCCGTCGTTCTATGCGTTCTACCGCAGCCTGGAGGCCTACCGTGGCTCCATGACCGACGGCAACGGCGTGATCGTGCTCGACAAGAACGACCCGTTCCTGCAGTACCTGAAGAACGACCGCTGAGGTCGCAGGGCAGTACCCCACGGGGCCCGGCCAGATGCCGGGCCCCGTGCTTTTTCCGGAGTCCCCCATGAAAGATCTGTTCGCCGCCGTCTGCCTGGTGGCGGTGCTGGAAGGCCTGTTCCTGTTCGTCGCCCCGTTCGCCTGGAAGCGCATGGCCGAGCGCCTGCTGGACCTGCCCAGCCCGGCCCTGCGCAGCTTCGGCGGGCTGGTGCTGCTGGCCGGCCTGAGCCTGCTGTGGTGGGCGCGGCATTGAAAGGGTAGTGCCGGCCGCTGGCCGGCAACCTGGGATCGCCCACCAGCGGCCGCCTGCGTTCACATGCGTGGCCCGGCTCTGGTAGATGCCAACCTTGGTTGGCATTGCCGGCCAGCGGCCGGCACTACCGGGAGGTGCCTGACCGGCCGGCACATGCGTGGTCCGGCTCTGGCAGATGCCAACCTTGGTTGGCATTGCCGGCCAACGGCCGGCACGACCGGGCGGGGCGGCTGACCGGCCGGTGAAGCCGTCCGTCGGAAAGGTGGCACCCGACCCCGGAAACCCGGATAATGCACAAAAGCCGGACGGGCCTCCCCGTTCGGCTTTTTCCGTGTCTGGGCCTTCCATCGCCGGCAGCTCCCCGTTTGGAGCCGCCCTCCAGGTGCTGGCCAGCCCCGCCACGGTTCAACCGTCCGCGGCCCCGATGGCCGCAACATATGAGGAGCCCGTCATGGGTCAGTCTGTCGTAGTGTTGGGTGCCCAGTGGGGCGATGAAGGCAAGGGCAAGATCGTCGATCTGCTCACTGAGGAAATCGGCGCCGTCGTGCGCTTCCAGGGCGGCCACAACGCCGGCCACACCCTGGTCATCAACGGTAAGAAGACCGTCCTGCACCTGATCCCGTCGGGCATCCTGCGTGACGATGCGCTGTGCCTGATCGGCAACGGCGTGGTGATCTCGCCGGCCGCGCTGCAGAAGGAAATCGCCGAGCTGGAAGCCTCCGGCGTGGAAGTGCGTTCGCGCCTGAAGATCTCCCCGGCCGCGCCGTTGATCATGCCGTACCACATCGCCCTGGACCAGGCGCGCGAGCGCGCAGCCGGCGGCAAGGCGATCGGCACCACCGGCCGTGGCATCGGCCCGGCCTACGAAGACAAGGTGGCACGTCGCGGCATCCGCATCGCCGACCTGCATTACCCGAAGCAGCTGGAAGAGCTGCTGCGGACCGCGCTGGATTACCACAACTTCGTGCTGACCAAGTATCTGAACACCGATGCGGTCGATTTCCAGAAGACCTTCGACGAAGCGCTGGCCTTCGGCGAATACGTGCAGCCGATGAAGTCCGACGTGGCCGGCATCCTGCACGACCTGCGCAAGCAGGGTAAGCGCGTGCTGTTCGAAGGCGCGCAGGGTGCGCTGCTGGACATCGACCACGGCACCTACCCGTACGTCACCAGCTCCAACACCACTGTTGGTGGTGCATTGGCCGGTTCCGGCGTCGGCGCCGATTCGATCGACTACGTGCTGGGCATCGCCAAGGCCTACGCCACCCGCGTCGGCGGTGGCCCGTTCCCGACCGAGCTGGACGACGAAGTCGGCCAGGGCATCCGTGACCGCGGCGCCGAGTACGGTGCCTCGACCGGCCGTCCGCGTCGCTGCGGCTGGATGGACATCGTCGCGCTGAAGCGCGCCGTGGCCATCAACGGCATCAGCGGCCTGTGCATCACCAAGCTGGACGTGCTGGATGGCATGGAAAAGCTGAAGGTCTGCATCGCCTACGAATACAACGGCAAGCGCACCGAGTACGCGCCGCTGGACGCGCAGGGCTGGGAAGACTGCACCCCGGTGTACCTGGAGTTCCCGGGCTGGAGCGAGAACACCCACGGCATCACCAACTGGGACGACCTGCCGCCGGCCGCACGTGCCTACCTGCGTTCGCTGGAAGAGCTGGCCGGTTGCCCGATCAGCATCGTCTCCACCGGCCCGGACCGCGACCACACCATGGTCCTGCAGGATCCGTTCGCCTGAGGTAGCGCCGGGCGCTGCCCGGCGTAGGTGACAGTAAGAGCCCCGCGAAAGCGGGGCTTTTTCGTTACTGTGTCAGCGGGGTCGGCGAGGAAGCAAAGCGATGACCAGGATGTCAGCGTGAAGGGCGAAACGGTCGTGCGGATCACCCTGTGGGTGTTGTGGAGCCTGTGGGGCATCGCCTGCCTGGTACTGGTGCTGGGCGCGGCCGCCAATACCCTGGCTTCGCGCACGCAGACGGTGCCGTTGGTGCTGAGCCCTGGCGCAACCGCCCAGATCACCGTCTACCGCCTCATCGATGATCAACTGCGGCTGCGCCTGCGCTATGCCGCGGACGGTACGGACGCTGACCCCGAGGTGCTGCTGCGCATCGAAACTCCGACCGATCATGGAGACTTCCGCGCAGGGGAGCGTTCGGGAGTGGCCGGGCAGGGTATCAATCGTGGGCTGGCTTCGGTTGAGCCCAGCGGCCTCATGGCGCCCTACTTCGGCTATGGCCGCGGCGACGCATTGCCACGCGGCCGCTCATGGGTGCGGGTAACCGTGCTGGAGGTGGACCCGGCGCTGGCCGATCGCGCGGCCACCGTCGAGCTGCAGCCGCCACTGGACCTGTTGAAGCTGACTGACCTGGATTATGTCTGGTTGTGGCCGTTCTTCTTCTGGAAAGTGGCGGCACTGCTCCTGTTGATTCCAGGGGCTGCCTTGGCGGTGTTCACGTTTACCTTGCGGCGCTGGCAGCACCGGGCTTCGAAGCAGGCGGATTCAGCAGTGGGTACGGATTGATCGATTCGCCCTTCCACCACTGTTTCTCCGGTCCCAGCACGTGCACCTCGAAATGCAGGTGCGGGGCCTCAGCGCTGGCGTTGCCGGTACTGCCCACGTAACCGATCACCTCCCCGCGCCTGATCACCTGCTTTTCGGTCAGGCCATCGGCATAGCGCTGCAGGTGCGCGTAGTAGTAGCACCAGCGTCCGCTGGGCTCGAACTGGTAGACCGTCAGGCCACCGCGCTCGCTGTCGAACAGTTTTTCCACCGTGCCATCGGCCACTGCCAGCACCGGCGTACCGGCATCGGCCATGATGTCGATGGCATCGTGCACGCGGCCTTCGCTGCGCGCATCGGTGAACGTGTCGCGCAGCTGGGAGGCCAGGACGCCCTGTACCGGCAGCAGCAGACCCGACGGCGCATCCGCAGTCCGCGCGGCTGACGGTACGGTGGCGGCGGGGGCAGGGGCCGTGTCGAGCGGCGCTACGGATCCTTTGGCCGGCGCCACAGCTGCTGCCGGTTGTGCTTCCGGCAGCGAGGCGGCTACCGGCTCGCCTGCATCGCGGCGCAGCCACCAGCCGGCCCCCAGTCCCAGCAGAACACCCAGCACGATCAGCTGCGAAAGACGCATCGGCTCACTCCTGCATCACCACGGGGACGGAGGTATCCACCGCATCGGCCACGCGCAGCGCATCCCAGTTGGTCATGCGCACGCAACCATGTGACTCGGTCTTGCCGACATGGCCGGGCTCGGGCGTGCCATGCAGGCCGTAGTGTGGCTTGGACAGGTCGATCCAGACCCGCCCGACTGGATTGTTCGGGCCCGGCGGCAGTGTCGCCTTCTTTTCGCCCTTGCGCGCATCCCAGAACAGCTTGGGGTTGTAGTGGAACGGCGGGTCGCGATACACGCCCAGGATCTTCCATTCGCCGATCGGCAGCGGATCATGCTGGCTGCCGGAGGAAACCGGCACCTGAGCGATCACCTTGCCCTGCGCATCCAGCAGCTGCAGCGTGGAATCGGATTTGTCGACCACGATCTTCGCCGCCTTCGGCAATGCGGCCAGTGCGATGTTGGGTACCTGGATGCGGCTGCCAGCCTTGGTCAGGTCCACGCCGGGATTGAGCACTTTCATCAGCTCAGGGGAGGCATGGAAGCGCTCGCCGAGGGCTTCTTCCACACTGCCGTAGCCCAGCGATGTGAGCTTGGCCTGGGCGGCGGGCCCTTTCGGAGTGGCCTGGAACGGACCGGCGACATCCTCAGCAGTCAGCGTGTAGCTGGCCAGCGGCCCAACGGTATCGGCCTGCAGGGCCTTCCAGGTGGTGTCGTCCAGTTCACCCGTTACGTCCAGCCCGTGCGCTGCCTGGAAACCCGACACCGCGCGCCGCTGGTTGCTGCCCACTTCGCCATCGATCTGGCCAGGGGAGAAGCTCGCGCGATCCAGCAGCACCTGGGCGTGCAGCGCGGAGTGGGGTGCGGTGTCCGGTCCGGCCGTTTCGGCAATGGGTGCGGGCAAGTGGGGCGGCGGCGCCTGCGCGAAGGCTGGCGACGCCAGCAGCGAGAGAGCGAGCAGGGTGGATCGGGACACGGGCAAGGGCATTGGGATCTCCAGCAGGTCACGCCACCACCTTGCCCGCAGCAGCCGCCGAGCCACCGTGAAAGGGATCTGATGCCCGCATGAGCAGCCATGGGTATTGCAGCCGTGTCCAGCGCGCAGGTGCTGCTGCGCAGGGGCTCACCAAGGTGAACGGTGGCCGACGCCGTCGACGGACGGCGATCAAGATTGCCTGCCGGGCCGCCGATAAGGGCGCATCCCCCCGTTTTGGATACCCCCATGAACTACTTGAGGAACGTCAGGGTTGCCTGGCGTCTTGGGCTGGGCTTTGGCCTGTTGCTGCTGCTGGTTGCCGCCGTGGTGGCCACCGGCGCCACCGCCAGTGTCGTGCAGAAGCGCGCGATGCAGCAGGTGGTCGATGTCAGCGTGGCCAAGGTGCGCCTGCTGTCGCAGATGCTCGATGCCAACAACCAGATGATGGTCGTTCGCCGCGAGATGCTGATCCGCCAGGGCGATGACCGTGGCCATGATGAGCAGCGCATCGCCGATCTGGTCAAGCGCTATGAGGCCAGTTGGACGGCCTACCAGGCGCTGCCCAGCGACGCCGAGGGCAAGGCCATTGCCGAAACCATCGCCGCCAAGCGTGCCATCGCGCGTCCGCTCAACAAGCAGACCAGCGAACTGATGGAGCAGGGCGACTACCCGGGCGCCGTGGCGCTGACCCTGGGCCCGGTGCAGGAAGCCGCCAACGGCTGGAACAAGGCGCTGTCCGATGGCGTGGACTTCGAAGAGAAGGAAAGCCGTGAGGCGGCCGCCGAGGCGATCCGCCTGGGCGAGCGCAGCCTGCTGCAGCTGCTGGTGCTGGGCGGCGTCGCGCTGCTGGTGGGCATCGGTGCCTCGGTGATGATCGGTCGCAGCCTGACCGGCCCGTTGGCCCGCGCGGTGAACCTGGCCGAACGCCTGTCCAAGGGCCAGCTGGACCAGGAGTTCCGCCTCGGCGGCCGTGACGAACTGACCCAGTTGGGCGAGGCGATGGCCAGCGTGCGGCAGAGCGTGCAGGCGGCGATCGGCGCACAGCTGCAGATGGCCGAACAGCATGAGGCGGGCGCGATCCGCTATCGCATGGACGCCACGGCGTTCCCCGGTGACTTCGGCCGCATGGTGCAGGCCACCAACAGCCTGGTCGAATCGCACGTGCAGGTGGAGCTGCTGATGGCCGAAGTGATGCAGCGCTACGCCATCGGCGACCTCAGCCGCGACCTGCCCGACTACCCGGGCGAGAAGGGCACGCTGACCCGTACGTTGGCCGCGGTGAAGCAGAGCCTGATGGCGATCAACGCGCAGATCGATGAACTGGCCCGCGCCGCACGCGCTGGTGATTTCAGCATGCGTGGTGATGCCGCTGCGTTCCAGTACCAGTTCAAGGCGATGGTCGAACATCTCAACGGCATGATGGCCAGTTCGCAGGCCAGCATCGCCGATGTCTCCGACGTGCTGCGCGCGATCTCGCACGGCGACCTGACCGCACGCATGGACGGCGAGTACGACGGCGTGTTCGCACGCATGCGCGACGATGCCAACACCACCACCGCACAGCTGACCGGCATCGTGCGTGGCATCCAGGTGGCTGCCGACAGCATCAACAACGCGGCGCAGGAACTGGCCGCCGGCAACAATGATCTGTCGCGCCGCACCGAGCAGCAGGCAGCCAATCTGGAAGAAGCGGCCGCATCGATGGAGGAACTGACCTCCACCGTGCGCCAGAACGCCGAGCTGGCGCGTCAGGCCGACAGTGAAGCGCATGCGGCCGGTGCCGCCGTGCGCGAGACCGAGCAGGCGATGGCACAGATGGCCTCGGTCATGGGTGAGATCGACCAGTCCTCGGCACGCATCTCGGAAATCTCCACGGTGATCGACGGCATTGCGTTCCAGACCAACATCCTGGCGCTGAATGCTGCGGTGGAAGCGGCGCGTGCAGGTGAGCAGGGGCGTGGTTTTGCCGTGGTTGCCAGCGAAGTGCGCACGCTCGCGCAGCGTGCCGGTGTCGCCGCCAAGGAGATCAAGGAACTGATCGAAGATGCCGCTGCCAAGGTGAAGAGCGGCCTGGCAGTGACCGTTGAATCGGAAGCCGCGATCGCCCGCGTAGCCCAGGCAAGTTCGCGCACCACCCAGCTGATGAGCGACATCGCAGCGGCAAGCAAGGAACAGGCCGCCGGTATCGAGCAGGTCAACCAGGTGGTGGTGCAGATGGACCAGGTGACCCAGCAGAACGCTGCGCTGGTGGAAGAAGCCACCGCCGCCAGCCGCGCACTGGAAGAACAGGCGCATGCACTGACCACGTCGGTGTCGGTGTTCAAGGTGGAAGGCGCAGCAGCTTCGGTTGTGACGCGTCGCGCAGCCTGAGCAGACTGCTGAACCCGTGACAGGAATACGGCCGCCCTGAGCGGCCGTATTCCCATTGCCTGCTCAGACAGGCCGACACACCGCCATCATTGTTCAAGAACACTGCCGAGCATGGCCCCCACCGCATACAGCACGACCAGGGTAGGGGGCATCACCAGCAGGTAGACGGTCGTCCAGGTCTTTCCGGATAGCCACCCACCCATGCCGATGACGTTGAGTGCTGCGGTCTGCAGCATCACCGGCAGCTGCATGAGGATGTAGGCGCTCTTGGGGTCGCTGTTGGCCTGGGCATCGAGCACCAGCCAAGTGGTCAACGCGAGATAGAGTGCGCATACGGCTAGGCCGGTCCAGCTGAGCCAGCGTGACTTGCGCATGCCGCCTTCTCCGTTCCGTCTGGACTACCAGCGTAGCGCCGCGTGCGCCGCCGTGCACTTCCTTGGGCCGAGCCAATGAGTGAAGCTGCAGGCGGGGAGCCGTGCGAAGAAACTTGATGGGTGATCAACGTGATGAATGCAGTGATGCTGCCGGTCGTGATGCTGCCAGGCCTGGATGGCACCGGCCTGCTGTCGGCGCACTTCGTAGAGGCGATGCAGGCGCGGGGCATGCAGATGCAGGTACTGCCGATGCCCGCGCAGGGGCCACAGGACTACACCACGTTGGCGTCGACTCTGCGCCCGCGGCTTCCTGCATCTCCCTTTGTGCTGTTGGCCGAATCGTTCGCCGGGCCACTGGCCATCGAACTGGCGGTGGCCGGGCAGCCTGGATTGCATGGGTTGGTACTGAGTACGACCTTCGCACGGCGGCCGGTACCGCTGCCTGCGGCGAGCGCACGGATACTGGCTCCAGCGTGGCCCTTGCCGCCACTCGCATTGATGGCCCGGTTGTTGCTGGGGCAATGGCGGACGCGCGCGAACCTGCATGAGCTGCGCCTCGCAATCGCGCAGGTGCCGGCTGCAACCCTGCGCCAGCGTGCTGCGGCGACGCTGCAGGTGGACGTTCGTGCACTGCTGCCGGAACTCGTGTTGCCGACGCTTTGCCTGCATGCCCAGCAGGACCGCCTGCTGTGGCCGCCCAGCGTGGCCGAGCTGCAGGCCTTGTTGCCCGATGCCCGCCATGTGTCGTTGCAGGGGCCACATCTGCTGCTGCAGGCGCGCGCTGATGCAGCTGCAGCCGAAGTTGCCGCGTGGATGAGGACGCTGTCGCCCTGATTGAAGGGCTCAGCCGCGCGCGCGGGTACGTGCTGCTTTCTTCGCCGCCACCTTGCGCACGGTCTTCTTCGCCGCACGGGTCTTCGCCGCCTTCTTTGCGGCAGCGCTGCGTGAGGCGGTGGTGCTGGCCTTCTTGGCCGTCGTCTTCTTTGCTGCCTTCCTCGTGGCCGCCTTGCGGGCCGGGGCCTTCTTCGCTGCTGCCTTCTTCGTAGCGGCCTTCTTCGCCACCTTGCGCCCACTGCCACTGCGCTTGCCACCGCCATCCTGCTTGTTCACAGTGGCCCAGGCGATGCGCTCTGCGGTGCTTTCGCTGGCACCGCGCTCGCGCTCGCTCTCTTCGATGTGCTCGGCCTGGCGCTTCTGCTTTTCGGTATAGGCGGACTTGTCACCGCGGGGCATGGCCGGTTCTCCGGTGGGGGCTGGCCCCCACGGTGGGCCTGGCGGCGTTAAGCGCAAGTCCCGCAAGGGTGATCGCACCGGCAAGGGGCCTCGGCTATGCTTGTGGCATGCGAGTCGAGCCCGCCGACATCGAAGCCCTGTTCGACGCCATCCCGGATGTGCTGTTCTTCATCAAGGACCTTCAGGGGCGTTACACCCACGTCAACCAGACCATGCTGCGGCGGCTGGGTCTGCGCGCGCGCAAGGACGTGATCGGGCGTACCGCGGCCGAGATCTACCCGACCGGCCTCAGTGCGGACTACGTCGACCAGGACGCCCGCGTGCTGTCCGGTGAGGTGATCGAGAACCTGATGGAGCTGCACCTGTTCGCCAACCGCGAACCGGGCTGGTGCCTGACCTGCAAGCGCCCGCTGGTGGTCGATGGGGCCATCGAGGGCCTGATCGGCATATCCCGCGACCTCGGCCAGAAGGACAGCCTGGGCACCCAATACGAGCAGCTGCGGCTGGCCCTGGCCCACCTCAATGCGCACTACGCCGAGAACGTGCGCATGCAGACCCTGCTGGACATCACCGGCTTCTCGCTGTCGAAGCTGGAGCGCAGCTTCCGCAAGGTGTTCCAGATGACCCCGCAGCAGGTGCTGACCCGGCTGCGGATCCAGATGGCCATGCACCTGCTGCACGGTGACGACAGCATCGCCTGCATCGGCCAGGCCTGCGGTTTCAGCGACCAGAGCGCCTTTACCCGCAAGTTCAAGGCTGAAACCGGTTTCTCGCCGCGCGCCTACCGGGCCCGTATTGGTGGCAACGTCGGCGAGCCGGCGCTGGCCTGAGCCGCCTGCTGCGCTGTGCCTATCCCCGTGGGCACGGGACAGGGTAAGGTGTCGCCCCTGTAGCCCGCCGCCAGCCCCGCCGATGCCCAACTCGATTCCGACCGCTTCGCCGTCCCGCCTCGGACATTCGCTCAAGCCCCGCCAGCTGATCATGATGGGTCTGGGCAGCGCCATCGGCGCCGGCCTGTTCCTCGGCTCGGGCGTGGGTGTACAGGCGGCCGGCCCGGCGGTTCTGGTGTCGTATCTGGTCGCTGGTGCGCTGGTGATCATCGTGATGAACGCACTGGGCGAGATGGCGGCGGCCAAGCCGACCAGTGGCGCGTTCTCGGTCTACGCCGCTGATGCCATGGGAGCTACCGCCGGCGCCACCGTGGGCTGGCTGTGGTGGGTGCAGCTGGTGATCGTGATCGCCGCCGAAGCCGTCGGCGCGGCCGGGCTTCTTGCCACGGTCTGGCCGGCGATACCGGTACCGATGGCGGCGCTGGCCTTCATGCTGTTCTTCACCGCGATCAATCTGCTCGGGGTGAAGAACTTCGGCGAGTTCGAGTTCTGGTTCGCCATCCTCAAGGTGGCGGCGATCCTGGCCTTCATCGCCATCGGTGTGGCGCTGCTGATGGGCTGGCTGCCGCAGGTGACTTCGCCGGGTCTGAGCAACTTCACCGAGCATGGCGGCTTCGCGCCGAAGGGGCTGGCCGGGATCGGCGCGGCACTGCTGGTTGTCGTTTTTGCCTTTGGCGGTACCGAGATCGTGGCCGTGGCGGCGGCCGAAACCGAAGATCCCGAGCGCAGCATTGCCCGTGCCATCCGCACCGTGGCCTGGCGCATCCTGGTGTTCTACATCGGCTCGCTGAGCGTGATCATCGCCGTGGTGCCATGGACCAGCGAGGCGCTGAAGTCGCCGTTCGCTGCGGTGCTGGATATTGCCCGCATCCCGGGCGCGGGTACGGCCATCACCCTGATCGCCGTGATCGCGCTGCTGTCGGCGCTCAATGCCAACCTCTACGGCGCCTCGCGCATGATGTATTCGCTGGCGCAGCGCCGCGAAGCCCCGGCCGTGCTCGGCTGGACCGACCCGCGCCAGGTGCCGGTGATCGCCGTGCTGGCCAGCGTGCTGTTCGGCTTTGCCGCCACGGTGATGGAACTGCTGTTCCCGGACCGGGTACTGCCGGTGCTGCTGAACATCGTCGGTTCCACCTGCCTGCTGGTGTGGACGCTGTCGCTGGTGTCGCAGCTGGTGCTGCGTCGCCGCGCGGATCGCCTGGGTACCCGCCTGCCGTTCCGCATGGCCGGCTTCCCGTGGCTGACCTGCTGCGCGCTGGCGATCCTGGCACTGATCTTCGGCCTGCTGCTGAGCGAGTCGCACACCCGCCTGCAGTTCCTGTCGATGGTGGCACTGACTGCCACGATCGCCGCCAGCAGCGCCATCGCCCGGCGCATGCGCGAGGCGTGACTGAAGCTGCCGGCCAGCGGCCGGCACTACCACGGGGGCTGCACATCCGCCGTGCCATCCTGATCGTGTGGGCCGTCCGCGGCCCGTCGACCAGGAGTACCGCATGCTGCGCAGCCGCCCCTTCCTGATGTTCACCGGCCAGGCCGAAGCGGCCCTGGCCCTGTATGCCGAGGCCTTCGCCGATTTCCGCCTGCTGGCAATGCAGCGCCATCCGGACGGCGCCGGTGCCGGCGTGCCCGGGCAGGTCCGCCAGGCCATCTTCCTGCTCGGCGGCACCCATTACCTGTGCTTTGACAGCCTGGACGTGCACGATTTCACCTTCTCACCGTCGATCTCGCTGTTCGTGGAGTGCTCCGGCGCCGAGCAGTTCGAACGTGCCGCACGCGTGCTGGGTGAGGGCGGCCATTGGTTGATGCCGGCGGGTGACTACGATTTCAGCAACCGCTACGGCTGGGTGCAGGACCGCTTCGGTGTCTCGTGGCAGTTGAGCCTGGGGCAGATGCCGGATCCGTGATCGGATGTTTGTGGGTGTGGACCTTGGTCCACACGCGCTTATGAAAACGGCCCGCTTGCGCGGGCCGTTCTGTTTACCGATGCAGCGAGGAATCACGCCTCGACTTCATCATCCTTGTAGGCATCGACCGGGATGCAGGCGCACATCACGTTCTTGTCGCCGTACACGTTGTCCACGCGTGCCACCGGCGGCCAGTACTTCTGCAGCTTCAGGCTCGGCAGCGGGAACGCAGCCAGTTCACGCGGGTAGGCGTGGGTCCACTCGCTAGCGGTCACCGCGGTGGCAGTGTGCGGCGCGTTCTTCAGCGGGTTGTCCTCGCGGTCCAGGCGGCCGTCTTCGATCGCGGTGATTTCCTCGCGGATCTGGATCATCGCGTCGATGAAGCGATCCAGCTCATGCAGCGACTCGCTCTCGGTCGGCTCGACCATCAGCGTGCCGGCCACCGGGAAGCTCAGGGTCGGGGCGTGGAAGCCGAAGTCGATCAGGCGCTTGGCCACGTCCTCGGCGCCGATGCCGCTGGTCTTCTCCAGCGGGCGCACGTCCAGGATGCACTCGTGTGCCACCAGGCCGTTGCGGCCGGTGTACAGGGTCTTGAAGTGCGGGGCCAGGCGCTTGGCGATGTAGTTGGCGTTGAGCTGCGCGACCTGGGTGGCCTTGCGCAGGCCGTCGCGGCCCATCATCGCGATGTACATCCAGCTGATCGGCAGGATCGAGGCGCTGCCGAAGCTGGCCGCGCTGACCATGCCGACCGGGCCGTTGTCACCCAGCTTGCCCGGCAGGAACGGGGCCAGGTGCTCCTTGACCGCGCACGGGCCGACGCCCGGGCCGCCACCACCGTGCGGGATGCAGAAGGTCTTGTGCAGGTTCAGGTGCGAAACATCCGAACCCCACTTGCCCGGCTTGGCCACGCCGACCAGGGCGTTCATGTTGGCACCGTCGGTGTACACCTGGCCGCCGTGCTTGTGGATGATCTCGCAGATCTCCACCACCTCTTCCTCGAACACGCCGTGCGTGGACGGGTAGGTCATCATGATCGCGGCCAGGCGGTCGCTGTACTTCTCGGCGTTGAGGCGGATGTCCTCGACGTCGACGTTGCCGTTGGCATCGGTCTTGGTCACCACCACCTTCATGCCGCACATCTGTGCCGAGGCCGGGTTGGTGCCGTGCGCCGAGTCCGGAATCAGGCAGATATCGCGATGTTCCTCACCGCGCGAGCGGTGGTAGGCGCGGATCGCCAGCAGGCCGGCGTACTCGCCCTGCGCGCCGGAGTTCGGCTGCAGGCTGACCGCGTCGTAGCCGGTGCATTCCACCAGCATCGCTTCCAGCGTGTCGATCAGTTCCTTGTAGCCCAGCGCCTGGTCGGCCGGCACCAGCGGGTGGATCTGCGAGAACTCCGGCCAGGTCACCGGAATCATCTCGGCGGTGGCGTTGAGCTTCATGGTGCACGAGCCCAGCGGGATCATCGTGCGGTCCATCGCCAGGTCCTTGTCGGCCAGCGAACGCAGGTAGCGCAGCAGCTCGTGCTCGCTATGGTGGGTGTTGAACACCGGGTGGGTCAGGAACGCGGACTGGCGCAGCAGGCCGGCCGGCAGCGCATCGGCAGTGCTGGCATCCAGTGCGTCGACGTCCAGCGAGGCACCGAACACGGCAGCCACGGCGACGATGTCGGCGCGGGTAGTGGTCTCGTCCAGGCTGATGCCGACCGAGTCGCTGTCGATCGCGCGCAGGTTGTAGCCGGCGGCGCGGGCCTTGGCGTGGATCTCATCGGCGTGCACGCCGGTGACATGCAGGGTGTCGAAGAAGTCGCCACCGACCTGCACGCCTGCATTGCGCAGCGCTGCGGCCAGGATCGAGGCCAGGCGATGGGTGCGGCGGGCAATGCGGGTCAGGCCTTCCGGGCCGTGGTAGACGGCGTACATCGACGCCATCACCGCCAGCAGCACCTGTGCAGTACAGATGTTGGAGGTGGCCTTCTCGCGGCGGATGTGCTGCTCGCGGGTCTGCAGGGTCAGGCGGTAGGCCGGGTTGCCCTGCGCGTCGATCGAGACGCCGATCAGGCGGCCCGGCATCGAGCGCTTGTAGGCGTCACGGCACGCCATGAAGGCGGCGTGCGGGCCACCGAAGCCGAACGGCACGCCGAAACGCTGGCTGTTGCCAACCACGATGTCCGCGCCCCATTCGCCCGGGGCGGCCAGCAGGGTCAGGGCCAGCAGGTCGGTGGCCACGGCCACCAGGCCGCCGCGTGCGTGCACGGCATCGACCAGCGCCTTGTAGTCGCCGACCTGGCCGAAGGTGTCCGGATACTGCAGCAGCAGGCCGAAGGCTTCCGCTTCCAGCGCTTCGGCCGGAGTGCCGACGCGCAGCACGATGCCCATGGGCTCGGCGCGGGTGCGCAGCAGTTCCAGCGTCTGCGGGTGCACGGCGTCGTGCACGAAGAAGGTGTCCGACTTCGACTTGGCCGAACGCTTGGCCAGGGTCATCGCTTCGGCGGCGGCAGTGGCTTCGTCCAGCAGCGAGGCGTTGGCGATTTCCATGCCGGTGAGGTCGGCGCACAGGGTCTGGAAGTTGATCAGCGCTTCCATGCGGCCCTGCGAGATTTCCGCCTGGTACGGGGTGTAGGCGGTGTACCAGGCCGGGTTTTCCAGGATGTTGCGCAGGATCACGTTCGGCGTGTGGGTACCGTAGTAGCCCTGGCCGATGAAGCTGCGCAGCACGGTGTTCTTGTCGGCGATCGCACGGATCTTCGCCAGTGCCTGCACTTCGGTCATCGACTCCGGCAGCGCCAGCGGCGCCGGCGACTTGATCTTGGCCGGTACGATGGCATCGGTCATGCCATCCAGCGACGCGTGGCCGACGACATCGAGCATCTGCGCGATCTCGGCGTCGTTGGGGCCGATGTGGCGCTCGACGAACGCATTGTGGTGCTCGAGCTCACGCAGGGAAGGGGTGTTCTGGGACATGGCGAAGGATCCGTCAGGAAAGGGCACACGCACGGGCACAAGCCGCCGGTCGGCGGTCTGCGGGGCGCCCCTCTGTCCTTTTGCCTGAGAGTTTAAAAGCGCGGCGGACCGCAGCTTCGTGCCCCTTCGGCGCCGGATCGAACCGGTCTCTCCAGAGTTCTGTTACGGGTGGTATCGGGCCTGAGCGATTACGGGCGTTGCGCCTTCGGCAGCGGTGTTCCGCTTCTCCCACCGTGTTGCCCGCTGATTATAGCCCGTTGCGGGCCCGCCGGCCGCCTCCAGGCATGGCCGCCGCGCCTGAATGGCCGATGGCCCAGTCGTGCGTTTTGTGCACCGCTGCATGGCATCGGGCGCAATCCCCACCTATGATGGGCGGATACCCGAATTCATCTGGCGCCGTCCCTGCAGAAGGGGACCGGCGCCCGCCGTGCGTGCCGCGCATGGCCCTGCCGGACGCCTTCCCCATGACCGCCGCTGTTGCTCCCTCCACCCGCCGCATGGCCCTGCTGCTCGCCGGTCTGGCCATGTTCGGTCCGTTCTCGATCGACACCATCTTCCCGGCGTTCCCGCAGCTGGCCCAGCGCCTGGCGGTGGACGAAGTGGCGGTGCAGCAGACCATCAGCGTGTACCTGCTGTTCTACGGCCTGATGAGCCTGGCGCACGGCCCGCTGTCCGATGCCTGGGGCCGCAAGTGGGTGATCCTCGGTGGCCTGGTGGTGTTCGTCGGCGCCTCGGTCGGCTGCGCGCTGTCCACCGACCTGACCACGCTGCTGGCGTTCCGCGCGTTGCAGGGCCTGTCGGCGGGTGTCGGCATGATCGTCGGCCGAGCGGTGATCCGCGACCTGTACCACGGCCATGACGCGCAGCGGCTGATGAGCCAGGTGTCGATGCTGTTCGGCATCGCCCCGGCGATCGCCCCGATCATCGGTGGCTGGATCCTGCTCAGTGGCGCCGGCTGGCCGCTGATCTTCTGGTTCCTGGTGGTGTTCGGGCTGGTCCTGCTGGCGGCCACTGCGCGCTACCTGCCGGAGACCCATCCGGTTGAAGCGCGCGTGCCGTTGTCGCCGCGCACGTTGATGCGTGATTACCTGCGCATCGGCTTCAACCCGCGCTTCCTGCGCCTGGCGCTGGCCGGCAGCATCGGCTTCGGTGGCATCTTCCTGTACATCTCCTCGGCGCCGGTGTTCGTGATGCAGCACCTGCATCTGGGCGAGGGCGGCTTCGCCTGGCTGTTCATCCCCACCATCGGCGGCATGACCACCGGCTCGTTCCTGTCGGGGCGCATGGCCGGGCACACCACGCCCACCCGCCAGGTCGCGATCGGTTTCGTCCTGTGCGCGCTGTCGGTGCTGCTGAACGTCGGCTACGTGGCGCTGGCCCCGCAGTTCGTGCTGCCGTGGGCGGTGCTGCCGATCTTCCTGGGCGGCATGGGCATGGCGCTGATTTTCCCGATCCTGGCGCTGGCGGTGCTGGACATGTACCCGCACCAGCGCGGCCTGGCCTCGTCGCTGCAGGCCTTCGTGCAGCTGATGATCAGCACGGTGGTGGCCGGCGTGGTGTCGCCGCTGCTCAGCGCCAGCCCGCTGCACCTGGCGTTGGGCCAGGCTGCCTTCTTCGGCGCCGGCTTCGTGTTCTGGTACTGGGAACACCAGCGTGAACGTGCGGCGCAGGCAGTCTGCACGGGTCACTGAGCAGCGTGCAGGGGTAGGGCAGGCCGCGACGCCGGCAGCGCTTGCGACGGGAAACCACCGGACTAGGCTGGGCACTCCAGCCAGCCGGTGCACGGGTGCACGACAGCCAGCCAATCCGATGTCGTTGCATGAGGTTCCCCCATGGCTGCGCAGCAGACCTACCGCCTGTTCGAGGTGGCGCTGAAGGAGCGCCGCGTTCTCTCCCCTTCCCTGGACCGCATGGTGTTCACTGGCGCCGACGTGGCGCGGATGAAGACCGAAGGCCCGGACCAGCGGATCAAGGTGTTCTTCCCCTTGCCCGGCCAGGACCTGCCGCAGGTCCCCAGCGGCGAGGACTGGTACCCACGCTACCGGGCGCTGCCGGACGATCAGCGCCCGCCGATGCGCACCTACACCATCCGCCAGCTGCGTGCCGAGCAGGGCGAGGTCGACGTCGATTTCGTCATCCACGGGGTGACCGGACCCGCTTCGCGCTGGGCCATGCATGCACGGCCGGGCGATCGCGTGGTGCTGCTGGCCCCCGACGCCGACTGTGCCGAGAGCAGCGAAGGCTGGGAGTGGAAGCCACCGGCCGGTGTCGGCCAGGTACTGCTGGTGGCCGATGAAACGGCGTTACCTGCGGTGGCGGGCATCCTCGAAGAGCTGGCGGCCATGCCTGATCCGCCGCGCACGCTGGCGTTGCTGGAAGTGGCCCAGGCCGGCGATGCGGTGCCGTTGAAAGCGCCGGGCACCGCCGAGCTGGTGTGGTTGCCGCGTGGGCAGGCCGCCTATGGCCAGCCGCTGCTGCAGGCGGTCCAGGAACGGCTGTCAGCGACCTCGAGCGTGGCTGCTGGCGATGCGCTGGAGGAGATCGACGTCGATACGCAGATCCTCTGGGAGCAGGCCGACACCTGCGTGGCCGGGCCGCTGTACGCCTGGGTGGCGGGCGAGGCGGGGGCGGTGATGGCGATCCGCCGCCACCTGGTGCGCGATTGCGGGCTGGACCGCCGCGCGATCACCTTCATGGGCTACTGGCGGCACGGCAAGGTGCTGGACTGACCATGCTGGATCGAGCACGCGTGAAGCAGCGCTGCGGGCGGGGTGCGCTATCCTTGCGCCCCCCTTCGCAGCGGTACCGCACCATGTCCACCAGCTCCAAGACCCGCCGCGACCAGCGCCGTCGCCAGGAAAAGCAGGCCGCCAACAAGGCCGCCGCGCAGGCATCGCCGGTGGAACCGCATGCCGAGCTGCGCGATGCGCAGCGCACCCTGCTGGCCGGTGTCGTGCGCCGTGACGGCGAATGGGTGCTGGGCATGGACGGCCGCATCGCTGGCCACAGCGAGAGCGCTGCGCAGGTGCTGGCGCTGATCATGCAGGCCGGTGAACTGCACGAGCGCAACGGCACGCCGGTGCGCCTCATGTACTCCGATGCGCTGCGCGATGCCGCGCAGGCCGAAGCGAAGGAGAAGGGCCAGACCTTCGAGGAATTCAAGGCCGAGCTGGCCGCAGCGATGGCCGCGAAGAAGAACAGCTGACAGGCATTTCGGTAGAGCCGGCCGCTGGCCGGCTGCCAGACAGATGTCCACCGTGCAGTTGCCGGCCAGCGGCCGGCACTACCGGAAAGGGGCGGATCCTCGCGGACCCGCCCCTTTTCTCATTTCGCCGCCGGGGCCGCGTTGGCCTGCCAGCCGCACATCTGGCCTTCGTTCTGCTGCTTCAGCCACTCGTTGACCGGGGTGAAGTACTCGATCATCGGGCCGGCATCGAGCTTGTCGGTGCCGGTCAGCTCCTTCAGCGTGGCCTGCCACGGTTGGCTGGCACCCTTGCTCAGCATCGCCCAGTACTTCTGGCCGGCTTCCTTGTTGCCGTAGAAGGTGCACTCATGCAGCGGGCCCTTGTAGCCGGACGCGTCGCACAGGCCCTTGTAGAACTGGAACTGCAGGATGCGCGCCAGGAAGTAGCGGGTGTACGGGGTGTTGCCCGGCACGTGGTACTTCGCGCCCGGATCGAAGAACTCTTCGCCACGGGTGCTGGCCGGCGCCACGCCCTGGTACTTGGCCTTCAGGTCCCACCACGCCTTGTTGTAGTTGTCGGCGGTGATCGAACCATCGAACACGCCCCAGCGCCAGCGGTCGATCATCAGCCCGAACGGCAGGAACGACACGCCCGACAGCGCCATGCGCATCTGGTTGTTGATGACCGCTTCGCGGCTTTCGGTCGGCGCATCAACCAGGCCGATCGAGCTGAGGTACTTGGGCGTCATCGCCAGCACGATGGTGTCGCCGATCGCTTCATGGAAGCCATCGTTGGCACCGCCCTGGAACAGCGGCGGCAGCGGGTTGTAGGCCAGGTCGTAATAGATGTGGCCCAGCTCGTGGTAGATGGTGGTGAAGTTCTCTTCGTTCGGCTTGATGCACATCTTGGTGCGCACGTCGCCTTCCATGTTCATGTCCCAGGCGCTGGCGTGGCAGACCACGTCGCGATCGTCGGGCTTGATGAACTGGGTCTTTTCCCAATACGACTGCGGCAGCGACGGCATGCCCAGCGACACGTAGAAGTCCTGGGCGCGCTCGGTCATCTGCCTGGCGGTACGCAGTTCGGCCTCGCGCTGTGCCTTGTACTGCGCCGCTACGTTGGCATCCTTGCCGGCCTTGGCCAGCGCCGCGCTCAGGTTGGTCTGGTACTGCTTTTCAAGCGCTGCAGTGATGTCCAGGCTGCCGGCACCCGGATACGGCTCCAGCTGGTCCCACAGATTCGACCAGTCCTGCTGCCACATGTTGCCCAGCAGGTGCGCGGCGATCAGGCCGTTGCCTACTTCGGCCTTGTCCTTGCCGTAGGTCTTGTCCAGCTTGCCGCGTGCGTAGCAGTGCAGCTGCTCGTACATCGGCTTGACCTGTTCCCACAGGCGATCGGTTTCCGGGCCGATCTGCTCCGGCGGCATGTCGTAGCCGCTGCGCCACATCTGGCCGGCATCGGTGAAGCCCATGCCCTTGGCACCTTCGTTCACCAGACCGACAAATTTCTGGTAGTCGCCGCGCATGCTCTTGGTGGTGCTGTGCCAGCCCTGCCAGGCGTCGAGCTGCTTGTCGTAGTCGCGGCTGCGTGCCAGCACCTGCTCCAGCTCGCCCAGCTGGCGGCAGGAGTTGGGATCGTTGGCATCGGTGCAGTACTTGCCGGCACCGTAGCTGCCTTCCATGCGGGTGGCGATCTGGGTCAGCTCGGCCAGCTTGGCAGGGTCACGCGGTGCCGGCATCGAGGACATCAGCTTCAGCAGGTGGATCGCGCGCTTGCTGTCCTCGCTCATCGGCTTGCCGTCGAACTTGGCGGCCTGTTCGATCCAGCTGTTGAGCTGGGTCAGCGAGCGCTCGTTGGCCTTGGCCGCGATGCGCTCCGAATCACTGTTGATGTAGGTGGAGGACAGCCACTGCGCCGAGGTCATCTCCGGGTAGGCGGCCTTGAACTCGGCATTGATGCGGGCCACGAACTGGTCGGCGGTTTCGCCGGCCGGGGTGCTGCTGCTGGCGGTATCGGTGCCTGGGGCAGCTTCCTTCTTGCAGGCGGCCAGGGCCAGCGTGGCGGCGGCGACAGCCGAGGCCAGCAGGAGATGACGGTGTTTCACGGGCGGTCCTTGGGTGGTGAACGACGGCCGAAGGCTAGTGGGCAGTCGCCGCCACCGCAAGTGGCGGAAGTCGGTTGGGTTCGGCAGGGCTGCGCCCTGCACCTGCCGAAGCCTTCAAGCAACGTCAACGTCAGAAGCGGGTATTCCGTGGTTTGGCGGGGCGGTGTCGGAGTGCGGGGACGCCGCAAGTACGTCCCTGTAGGCTTGGCAGCCGCCTCCATGCGGCTGACACCCCGCACTCCGACACC
>NZ_JAWIRT010000005.1:0-166456 GCF_036320045.1 Stenotrophomonas sp. SMYL20
CCACGCATGGCGTGGATCTACCAGCCGTCACCGGGAATCTGTCGGGGGTGGGGGGGGGGGGGGGGGGGGGGGCGGCGGGGGGGGGGGGGGGGGGGGGGGGCGGCGCCCCCCCCGGGGGGGGGGGGGGGGGGGGGCGGCCCCCCCCCCCCCCCCCCCCCCCGCCCAACAAGCAGAAAGCCAGAGCCGCTCTGGCTCTGGCCATTGACGTTGCCACTGCCTGAAGGCTTCGGCAGGTGCAGGGCGCAGCCCTGCCGAACAACCCTTAATGCAGCAGGGCAGCCACCGCGTCGCGGAACCCCGCCTGGGCCTGCCCGGACTCCGGCGCATGATGCAACTGGCGCACCGCCCGGCCCAACCGCGCCGCGCCCACGAAGCCACAGCTCGCCTGCAGCCGATGCAACTGGCTGCGCAGCTGGCGCTCGTCATGCTGGTCCACCGCCTGCTCGACCGCATCGCGTACGCCCGGCAGCTCGGCCAGGAACAGCTCGCGCAGCGCGATCAGGTGGTTGCGCTGGCCATTGAGCGCGGCCAGTGCCGCAGTCTCGTCCCAGTCCTGTACCTGCAGCTCGACCGCGGCCGACGCCTGGGCCATGACGATCCCAGCCGGGCTGTTGACCAGAGCGCGGCGCACCGCCTTCAGCAGCTGGTCGCGGCCCAGCGGCTTGACCAGCGTGTCGCTGAAACCGGCCTCGCGCAGGCGCGCATGGATCGAGGTATCGCCGTCGGCGGTATGCGCCAACGCCGGGGTGTCGGGATGTGAACGGCGCAGTTCGCGCAGCAGCTGCGCGCCATTGCCGTCAGGCAGGTTGACGTCGATCAGCCACAGGTCATGCGCGCCGGGCTCGGCGCTGGCCAGGGCACTGGCCAATGAGTCTGCGGTGTCCACGTCCGCCGGTAACGTTTCCAACGCCGCCTTGAAAAAACCGCGGCTGATGATGTCGTCCTCGACAAGCAGGAAGCGGGGCCGGCTGGCCCGCGGGGTCATCTGCATCAGGGCTGCCTCCATGTCAGCTGCTGCAATCATCAAGCACAGCGGCGGCGGGCGCAAGCGGGTCCGGACCCTGCCGGTCAGGATCTGCGACAATACGCCCCCATTTTTGCCCGCAGCCTGTTGCCACGTGGCCCGATCCCGCTCCCGCATCGACCGTACCCCGTTCCAGACCGAGATCCTCGACCTCAGCCATGATGGTCGCGGCGTCGCCCGCCGTGAAGGCGAGGGCGGCAAGGTCACCTTCGTCAGCGGCGCCCTGCCGGGCGAGGTGGTCATGGCCGAACAGACCGCCCGCAGCCGCCATTTCGACGAAGCGCGTACGGTGGAAGTGCTGCAGGCCTCGCCGCAGCGCGTCACCCCGAAGTGCCCGCACTTCGGCACCTGCGCCGGCTGCGTGCTGCAGCACCTGGACGAAGACCAGCAGATTGTCGCCAAGCAGCGCGTGCTGATGGACAACCTGGAGCGCATCGGCCACGTGAAGCCGGGCACCGTGCTGGCGCCGCTGGTCGGTGATAGCTGGGGCTACCGGCGCAAGGGTCGCTTCTCGGTGCGCCGGGTCGAAAAGAAGGACAAGACCCTGGTCGGCTTCCGTGAACAGGATCCGCGATTCGTCGCCGACCTCAGCCAGTGCCTGACCGTGATCCCCGAGATCGGCACCAAGGTCGAGGCGCTGTCCACCTTCATCGAATCGCTCGATGGCAAGCGTGACATCCCGCAGATCGAATTCATCGCTGGCGACCAGGCCGTGGTCCTGACCGTGCGCCACCTGCAGCCGCTCAGCGATGCCGACCGCGTGGCCTGGGCCGCCTTCGGCCAGCAGCATGGCTTCGTGATCTACCTGCAGTCCGGTGGCGTGGATACCGTGCAGCCGCTGGACGGGCAGGGCGTGCCGCTGTCGTTCCGGCTGGCGCCGTGGGATGTCGAACTGGCGTTCCGTCCGTTGGACTTCATCCAGGTCAACGCCAAGCTCAATGAGAAGATGATCGCCCACGCCCTGGACCTGCTGGA
Organism: Stenotrophomonas sp. SMYL20; assembly: GCF_036320045.1. NCBI lineage: Bacteria > Pseudomonadati > Pseudomonadota > Gammaproteobacteria > Lysobacterales > Lysobacteraceae > Stenotrophomonas > Stenotrophomonas sp. SMYL20. Next base: position 2,000 of record NZ_JAWIRT010000005.1, read on the forward strand.
GCCGGGTGAGGACGAGCGTGTGCTGGACCTGTTCTGCGGCCTGGGCAACTTCACCCTGCCGCTGGCGCGCCGCGTGCGCGAAGTGGTCGGTGTGGAAGGTGATGCTGGCCTCGTCGCGCGGGCCCGTGAGAATGCCGAGCGCAACGGTCTGACCAACGCCCAGTTCTTCAGCGCCGACCTCACCCAGGACCAGCGCAGCACGCCGTGGATGCGCCAGGGCTTCGACAAGCTGCTCTTGGATCCGCCGCGCTCGGGCGCGATCGAAGTGCTGCAGCAGCTGCCGCTGAAGCAGTTCAAGCGCATCGTCTACGTCAGCTGCCACCCGGGTTCGCTGGCACGCGATGCCGGCTATCTGGTCAACGAACAGGGCTTCACCCTGGTCAGTGCCGGTGCCATGGACATGTTCCCTCACACCGCACACGTGGAAAGTATCGCGGTATTCGAGAAGCGCTGATCGGCTGTCATGCCCATCGCGCATAATGGCGCGATGGGCATCGAAATCGAACGCAAATTCCTCGTCAGCAGTGATGGCTGGCGCACCGCCGCGCACCGGGTGATCCCGATGGCGCAGGGCTACATCAACGACATGGGCGCGCTCGATCGCGGCACCCAGAACGCTTCGGTGCGCGTGCGTATCGAAGGCGACCACGCCGCGCTGAACCTGAAGTCGCGAACCATCGGCCACACCCGCCAGGAGTTCGACTACCCGATCCCGGTGGACGATGCGCGCGCACTGCTGGCGCTGTGCGTGGGCGGCCTGATCGACAAGCGCCGCCATCTGGTCGAACACGCCGGCCTGACCTGGGAGGTGGACGAGTTCCTCGGCGACAACGCCGGCCTGGTAGTGGCTGAGGTTGAGCTGGACAGCGCTGACCAGACCATCGACCTGCCGGACTGGGTGGGTGCCGAAGTCACCGATGATGCCCGCTACTACAACGTTGCCCTGGCCAGCCACCCATATTCAGAGTGGTGAAGCCGCCAAAAAGGGGACGGAGGGGATTAAGTCGTCTTTACCCCATCTGTGCGGGAAACGACTTAATCCCCTCCGTCCCCTTTTATCGAGGGTGTCGGCCCCCATGTGGAAAGGATGAGAATCGACATCTACTCCGACGTGGTCTGCCCCTGGTGCTGGATCGGCAAGCATCGTTTCCAGCAGGGCGTGCAGTTGCTGGGCGCCAACGCGCCTGAACTCGATATTCACTGGCAGCCGTTCCAGCTCGACCCGGACGCGGACGACACCCCGGTGCCGCTGCGCGAGGCCTATGTGCGCAAGTTCGGCGGCGTTGAGCGTACCGAACAGATCCTCGGCCAGACCCAGACCACCGCGCGGGCCGAGGGCCTGCCGATGGACTTCAGCCAGGGCCAGGTGCGGGTGACCACGCTGCCGGCGCACCGGGTGTTGTGGCTGGCGGGCGAGCACGGCGTGCAGGATGCGGTGGGCGAAGCACTGTTCCGCGCCCACTTCGAGCACGGTCAGAACCTGGCGGACCCCTCGGTGCTGATCAAGGCGGGCGCGGCAGGCGGCCTCGACGCGGGTGAAATCACGCAGATGCTGGCCTCCGACCGCGGCTTGGCCGAGGTCGAAGCCAAGCTGGCGCAGGCTCATGCATTGGGCGTTTCTTCGGTGCCGACCTTCGTCATCGATGGGAAGTGGGCCATTTCCGGGGCGCAGCCCCCCGAGGCCTTCGCCAACGCCCTGCGCCAGATCGCCGCCGAGCAGGGCGCGCCTGCGGCCCCGGCTGACGGCGACGAGGCCTGCGGCCCGGACGGCTGCAAGGTCTGACCGGATCCGAAAAGGGGACGGAGGGAATTAAGACGTATCCAGCCCGTAGGGGCCGATTGCGGCTTAATCCCCTCCGTCCCCTTTTTCTGACCACTGCGCCTGTCGGCCGGTTCTGCGACAATGCGGCACTGCGCCATGCGGGCGCGCGTTGTGGAGATCGACCATGCTGCTGATCGGCGTCGCCGGCACCGAACTGACCGTCCAGGAACGTGACTGGCTGCAGCACGATGCCGTGGCCGGGGTGGTGCTGTTCAAGCGCAACTTCGCCTCGCGCCAGCAGGTGACCGATCTGAGCGCGGCGATCCGCGCTGCCGCGCCACGCCCGCAGCTGATCTGCGTGGACCAGGAAGGCGGCCGCGTGCAGCGTTTCCGTGAGGGTTACAGCGAGTTGCCGCCGCTGCAGGACATCGGGGCGATGTACGCCACCGACCCGCAGCAGGCGCTGGCCCTGGCCGAGCAGCACGCCTGGCTGATGGCCAGCGAAGTGCGCGCCAGCGGCCTGGACCTGAGCTTCGCGCCGGTGGTCGACCTTGGCCGTGGCAACCGCGCCATCGGCAACCGCGCCTTCAGTGAAGACCCGCAGGTGGTGGCCGCGTTCACCGCCGCCTACGTGCGCGGCATGCATGCGGTCGGCATGGCCGCCACGCTCAAGCATTTCCCCGGCCATGGCACCGTGCTGGAAGACACCCACGTGGATACCGCGATCGACCCGCGCGCGCTGGACGAGCTGCGCGCCCAGGACCTGGTCCCGTTCCAGGCCGGCATCGCCGCCGGTGCCGACGCGGTGATGATGGCGCACGTGATCTATCCGCAGGTGGCACCGGAACCGGCCGGCTATTCGCCGCGCTGGATCCAGGACATCCTGCGCGGCGAGCTCGGGTTCCGCGGCGTGGTGTTCTCCGATGACATCGGCATGGCCGCCTCGCACAGTGCCGGCGGCGTGCCGGCGCGCGTGCACGCGCATCTGGATGCCGGCTGCGACGTGGTGCTGGTCTGCCACCCGGAACTGGTCGATGAAGCCCTGCACGCGGTGCAGGGACGCTCCCTCAATACTGCTGCGCTGCTGGGCCTGCTGGGCCGCGGCGCGCTCGGCTGGGACGGCCTGCTGGCCGATGCCCGCCATGGCGACACCCAATCCCGTCTGCTTGAAACCCTTGGAAGAACCGTCTGATGCCCAACCTCACCATTTCCCAGGCCCTGGCCCAGGCTGACCTGCTGGTCGACCGCCCCACCATCGACAAGGCCATCGCTGGTATCGCCGACGCCATCGCGCGCGATTACAAGGGCGAGGTGCCGCTGTTCCTGTCCATCATGCACGGTGCGCTGCCGTTTGCCGGCCAGCTGGCGCTGGAACTGGGCGCGCGCGGCCAGGACGTGCAGTTCGATTACCTGCACGCCACCCGTTACCGCGGTGAAACCACCGGCGGCGACCTGGTCTGGAAGCACAAGCCGGCCACCTCGCTGTTCGGCCGCCGCGTGCTGCTGGTCGACGATATCCTCGACGAGGGCTACACCCTGCAGGGCGTGCGCACCTGGTGCCTGGAACAAGGCGCGACCGACGTGCGCATCGCCGCGATGACGGTGAAGAAGCACGACCGCGCGCTGCCGGACGTGACTGCCGACTACGCCGGCATCGAACTGCCGGACCGTTACGTGTTCGGCTTCGGCATGGACGTCAACGAAACCCTGCGCTGCGTGCCGGCCATCTACGCGATGAAGGAATAACGGCGCAGCCGCCCGCGGCGCGTCTTCTTCTGCCGCCGGCATCCTCGGGTGCCGGCGTTCGTCTTTTCATGGAGTGCTTCGAATGCAACAGATCGCCCTGGCCGTGATCGGCGGTACCGGTGTCTACAACCTGGCCAAGCTTGACGACGTGCAGACCCACGAGGTCGACACCCGCTTCGGCCGTCCGTCGGGCCCGGTGCGCGTTGGTACGCTGCTCGGCCATCGCGTGGCGTTCTTGGCGCGGCATGGCGAAGGTCATTCGCTGCCGCCGCACAAGATCAACTACCGCGCCAACCTGGCCGCGCTGCAGCAGCTGGGCGCGCAGCGCGTGCTGGCGTTGAACACGGTGGGGGGCATCACCGAACACTTTGGTCCGCGCGTGCTGGCCTGCCCGGACCAGATCATCGACTACACCTGGGGCCGCATCAGCACGATCTGTGAGGAAGAAGGCACCGACGTGGTCCACGTTGATTTCGGCCACCCGTACACACCAATGCTGCGCAGCAAGATCCTGGCTGCGGCCAAAGTGACCGGCGTCACGGTCCATGACGGTGGCTGCTACGGCGCAACACAGGGCCCGCGCCTGGAAACCATCGCTGAAATCGCCCGTATGCGCCGCGACGGCTGCGATCTGGTGGGCATGACCGGCATGCCGGAAGCCGCCCTGGCACGCGAGCTGGGGCTGGATTACGCCTGCCTGGCGATCATCGCCAACTGGGCTGCCGGCTGTGGTGATGGCGAGGAGATCACGATGGCCGAAGTGCTGGCCAACGTGCAGGCGGCCGGCAACGGACTTCCGGAACTGGTGGGCGAATTGGCACGGGGGTGATTGTCTTCCCCGAGCAAGCTTTGCATACTCAGCTTGTGCGCGGGTTCAGCGTACACCACCCATTCATTGCATAAGGTCTCGCATCACCATGCCGAACGGTACCGTCAAGTGGTTCAACGACGCCAAGGGATTTGGCTTCATCTCGCCGGAGGATGGCAGCGCCGACGTGTTCGCGCACTTCTCCGCCATCAACTCCAAGGGCTTCCGCAGCCTGCAGGAAGGCCAGCGTGTCACCTATGACGTGACCCAGGGCCCGAAGGGTGCCCAGGCTTCGAACATCACGCCGGCCGAGTGATCCACTCGACAGTGCGTTGAAAACCCCGCTTCGGCGGGGTTTTTTTTGCGCGGATTGCCCGCGACCCGCTCGCGATCCACCCGCCTCGGGCACAATGCGGCCATGACGGAACGACTGCGCATCGCCGTGATCGGCTACGGCACCGCTGGACAGGCAGTGTCCATCCTGCTCACCCGTGACGGCCACGAGGTGGAGATCTTCGAACGCGTGCCCACGCCGGGGCCGGTGGGTGCCGGTTTCCTGCTGCAGCCCAGCGGCCTGCAGGTACTGTGGCAGATGGGCCTGCTTGATTCCGTGCGCGCACATGCCGCGCCGGTGCACCGCCTGTATGGCGACACGCCGTGCGAGCGCGCGGTGATGGACATGCGCTACGAGGGACTGGATGCGCGCCTGCACGGCCTGGGCATGCAGCGCGGGGCCTTGTTCTCGCTGTTGGACGAGGCGCGCGCAGGCGAGGGCCAGCTGCATGCCGGTACCACCATTACCGAGGTGGATGCCGAACACGGCCGTCTGCGCGACAGCGACGGGCGCACGCATGGCCCGTTCGACCTGGTAGTGGTCGCCGATGGCGCCGCATCGACGCTGCGCGGCACGATCGCCGGCGGTGCCGGGCTGGACCGCGTGTATCCGTGGGGGGCGCTGTGGTGCCTGCTGCCGGCCGAGGACTGGCCGCACGTGCAGGAGCTGCGGCAGCGTTACGTGGCCGCGCGCAAGATGATCGGACTGCTGCCGGTCGGCACGCGCCCCGGTGATGACACGCCGCGCCTGAGTTTCTTCTGGAGCCTGCCACGCGCCGACTTCGAACGCTGGCAGGCCGATGGCATGACGCCCTGGCTGGATGAACTGCATGCACTGTGGCCGCAGGCCAGTGCGCGCTTCGCCCATCTGCGTGATGCCGGCCAGTTGGCGCGCGCGGTCTACCGTGATGCGGTGATGACGCGCTGGCACCACGGCCGCATGGTGCTGGCCGGTGATGCCGCGCATGCGATGAGCCCGCAGCTGGGGCAGGGCGTGAACATGGCGCTGCTCGATGCGCTGGCGCTGCGCGATGCGGTGCGCACCTACGGCGGCAGCACGGTCGCGCTGCAGGCCTACCAGGCGCAACGCAGGGCACACGTTGCGGTGTACCAGCGCTGGAGTCGTTGGCTGACGCCGCTGTTCCAGTCCGACCGCGACGCCTGGGCGAAGGCGCGTGACGTGCTGCTGGGCCCGATGGGGCGCCTGCCCGGTGGCCGTGGCCACATGCTGCGCGTGCTCAGTGGCACCCAGCACGGCTGGTTCGGTGCACTTGCACTGGATCCGGCGTTCGTCGACGCACTGGCCACTGCAGCGGAAATGCCTCGTATCAACGCGATTTCGGCCAATGCGTGAAGCGCGTCGTCACCTGAATTAACGGTTGCCTCACCGCCGATATGCGAGAAGTAGGTTGCACGCGATTGCGCGTCGCCCGTTTTCCTTTCCGTGATCAACATCGCGCGTGGCCCGGGCGGCGCTGCCGTTGCGGCCTGTTGCGGCCCGGATGTGCCGCTGATGTTGAAGAGGAGGACGCCATGTTGTTCGCGGTCGAGGAGCTGGAATCGGAAATCTGCAAGCTGCGCGGATTGCTGCAGATGCTGCACGAGGACCAGCCCGACGTACTGGAGGACGTGTTCGAGTTCCATGTCGGCAGCCTGATCAGTCATGCATCAGCGGAGCACCACGCGCGCATCCGCACCTGCGCGCAGGAAATGCTGGCGGCGATCCAGGCATTGCCGCGACGACGTGAGGGCGACACGCCTGATTTCCAGTTGATGCCGCAGCTGGGCATTCGTCCGGCCTGATTCAAGCCACCGGCAGTTGCACCAGGCCGTTTTCCACGCAGGCGACCCTTTGCTCGCCGCGGGCGGGCACGGGCACGATGCCGGCAGTGAATGCGGAGAAGGCCGGCAGCACCGTCATCCGCTCACGCAGCCAGAACGCGGGGAAGCGCCGTCGCAATGGCGGCAAGGCGACCTGCGGATGCAGATGCCCAGCGATCACATGCAGCTCTGCATCGGGCATCGGCTCATGGCGAAGCAGGAACGGCTGCAGCCGTACTTCATCGTGGATCTGTACCTGCAACTGAGCATGCGGCAGCTGGCGGTCGTGATTGCCACGCAGGACATGCACGTCCAGCGAAGCATTGCGTTCGCGCCATGCCAGCCATTGCTGGTACCACGCAGCGCGATGCGCCGGTCCATGCAGGATGTCACCCAGGATCCACAGCTCGCGACAGGCATGCCTGTCCAGCAGCCCCTGCAGGCGTTGCAGGTCTTCGCCGGTGCCGCCGCTGGGCAATGCGATGCCGGCGCGGCGGAATACATCGGCCTTGCCCAGGTGCAGGTCGGCGATCAACAGCGCCTGCCGCGCGGGCCAGTACAGCGCACGCGCGCCAAGCAGTATCAGCGATTCGCCGGCGCGCAGCAGCGGCAGTTCATCGGCCATGGCGGCGCTCCAGCTGCTGGGCCGCGCGTTGCACGCGGGTGCGCCAGTCCTCGTTGCTGAACTGCCCGCGTTGGCGTTCAGCCCATAACGGGAAGCCCAGTGGCGTGAGTGATGTCGGGTGCTGCACGGAGAGGGCCTGCATGCCGATCCTTGCCAGGACCTGCTGTAGTCCCGGCAGATCCAGGCTGTCGTGCAGCACTTCGCGTTCGGCCAATGCCAATAGCAGGTGGCCGGGGTCATGCTCGCGCAGTACGTCGTAGAGCAGGCCTGCCGAGGCCTGCAGCTGGCGCAGCGATCGCGGCATACCGCCGGGCAGGCTGGGGACCAGCAGGCCCGCTACGCGTGCGATGCCACGGAACTGGCGGCGCGCCAGCTCGCCCAGGTTCACCGCGGCACGCAGATCGTCCAGCAGCTGATCGGGGGTGAACAATGCTCGCCATCGCGCCGCATCCAGTTCGATCGCCTGCGCCGGTGCCAGCACCAGGCCATGATCGTTCACCGCGTAGCCGATGCTGTTGCGCTGCCGGCGGGTACAGCGCAGTGCCAGCAAGGCGGCCAGCGCCTCGTGCACGTGACGGCCGGCAAAAGGGTAGACGAACAGGAACTGGCCGTCGCGGCGCCGCACATCTTCCACCAGCAGATGCTCTGGGCCGGGAAGCGCCGACAACTGCTGCTGCAGTGCCAGCAAGGGGGACAACCAGCGTGATTCGGCACTGTCGTCGGCGCCGGACAGTACCCACTCCAGCTCGCGGCCGAGCGGCATCGACAGTGGCAACTGGCCTCCCTGCCAGCGCGGCACCACACCATCACCGCGCCCTCGTGCCAGCCGCACGAAGGCGGTCATGTCGCGCAGCTGCACCAGTTCCAGCAGGCGCCCGGCGAACTGGAAACGGTCGCCGCGACGCAGGCGGCTGGCGAACTGTTCCTCCACGGCACCCAGGCCACCACCGCGCAGGAACTGCACGCGCACGCTGCCATCGCTGCTGATGGTGCCGATCGACAGCCGATGGCGCAGTACCTGGCGGCGATCGTGCATGCGGTAGTAGCCGTCGGCATCACGCACGACCTTGTGGAAATCGGGGTACTGGGCCAGGGCCTGGCCACCCTGCACGATGAACGTCAGCACGGCCTGCCATGCGTCGTCGCCGAGAGATGCGAAGGCATGGGTACGCCGTACCTGCGCCAGCAGCGCATCGCTGTCGAAGCCACCGGCCAGCGCGCGGCTGACCGCATGCTGGGCCAGCACATCCAGCGACAGCGTCGGCGGCCTGCGCGCTTCGACCACGCCTTGGGCCAATGCACGGCGCACCGCGGCGTATTCGGCCAGCTCCAGTGCATGGCTGGGCACGCACAGGATGGAACCGCTGGCACCCGGGCGGTGACGCGCACGTCCCGCGCGTTGGCGCAGGCGGGCCACGCCCTTCGGGCTGCCCAGCTGCAGTACCTGCTCAACCTCGGGGAAGTCCACGCCGAGGTCGAGGCTGGAGGTGGCAACCACGCAGCGCAGCGCGCCCGCGCGCAGGCCATCCTCGACCTGCTGGCGCAGCGCTGGATCCAGCGAGCCGTGGTGCAGCGCAAGCGTGTCCGGGGTTTCCGGCCAGACCGCGGCCAGCGCCTGATGCCACAGTTCTGCCTGCGCACGGGTGTTGGTGAACAACAGGCTGCTGCGTGCCCGCATCAACGCGTCCAGCACCCGCGGCAGCTGCGCCAAGCCCAGATGCCCGGCCCACGGAAAACGTTCGCCGGGTTCCGGCAGCAGGCTGCGCACGCTGATCGCGCGCGTGCGCACGCCCTGCACGATCGGCGCGTCGGGCTGTCCGGGCAGCAGCACGTCGCGCGCCTCATCCAGGTTGCCCAGCGTGGCCGAAAGCCCCCACAGCTGCACTGCAGGCGCAGCTTCGCGCAACACCGCCAGGTTCAACTGCAGCAGCACACCGCGCTTGTTGCCCAGCAGCTCATGCCATTCGTCCACCACCACGCAGCGCAGCTGGCGCATGCGCGGCAACGTATCCGGATAGCTCAGCAGCAGCGCCAGTGATTCGGGCGTGGTGACCAGTACGTCGATGCGGCCTTCGCGGGCCTGGCGCCGCTCGCGGTTGCTGGCGTCACCGCTGCGCAGGCCGACACGCCATCCCAGTCCCAAGCCGTCGACGACGGCCTGGAGCGCGCGTGCGGTATCACTGGCCAACGCGCGCAAGGGCGTTACCCACAGCACCTGCAATGGGCGCACCGCACTGGCGCGGCGGGGCGAGGGCGGTGGATCGATCAGCGCCTGCAGCAACGGCCCGCCGAACATCGCCAGCGTCTTGCCGCTGCCCGTGGGCGTATGCAGCAACCCGGATTCGCCGGCCAGGTAGTGGCGCCACATCGCGCGCTGGAAAGGCAGTGAGCGCCAGCCGCGTGCCGCGAACCAGTCTTCCAGCCGGCGCAGTGCCTGGCTGCGGGTCATCGCGCCAGCGCCTGCAGGCTGGCCAGCTGATCGGCCTCGCTGGCAGGCTTGTCGTGGCGCCAGCGCAGGATGCGCGGAAAGCGCACGGCGATCCCCGATTTGTGCCGGCTGCTGCGGTTGACCGCTTCGAAACCCAGCTCGAACACCTGTTCGGCGCGTACGCTGCGCACCGGCCCGAAACGCTCGCGGGTGTTGGCGCGGATCCAGCGGTCAAGCGCGAGGATCTCCTTGTCGTCCAAGCCCGAATACGCCTTGGCCACCGGCACCAGCGTGTCGCCGTCCCAGACGCCGAAGGTGTAGTCGGTGTACAGCGTGCTGCGCCGCCCATGGCCAGCCTGTGCGTACAAGAGCACCGCATCGATGGTGAGCGGATCGACCTTCCATTTCCACCAGTCACCGCGGCGTCGCCCAGCCAGGTAGGGTGAGCCGCGTCGTTTCAGCATCAGCCCTTCCACGCCACGTTCGCGTGCCACATCGCGCATCGCCGCCGCCTGCGCCCAGTCGACGGCGGCAACGTCGGGCGACAGCTGGATCCGCACATCGTCCAATGCGCCGATGACCGCGGCAAGCCGCGTACGCCGTTCCTGCAACGGCAGCTCACGCAGATCCGCGCCATCGTGCTCCAGCAGGTCATAGGCGAGCACGCGTACCGGCGTGTTGCGCAGAGTCGCTGCTCCTGGCTTGCGACGCTGGATGCGGGTCTGCAGGGCGGTGAATGCGCGCGGCAGGTTGGCGGTCTCGTCCCAGGCCAGCAGCTCTCCGTCCAGCACGCAGCCTTCCGGCAACGCCATCGCGGCGTGCTCGATCTCGGGGAAGCGGCCATCCAGTCGTTCCTCGCCACGGGACCACAGCGCGACTTCGCCACGCCGGCGCAGCAGCTGCAGGCGTATGCCATCCCATTTCCATTCCAGCAGCCAGTCGTCGATCGCGCCGAGGCGTTCGGCAGGATCGCCTTCCAGAGGGGAGGCGAGGAAGAAGGGGTAGGGCTGCTGGCGGTCGGACGGCAGCTCGTCCGGTGACAGCAGTTGAGCCAGCAGCCCGGGCGAGGGGACCCACTCGCCGAGCATGCGCTGGGCGATGCGTGCGATGTCCAGGCCGGACCATTCCGCCAGTGCCTGCTGTACCAGTCGCTGCGAAACGCCAACGCGCAGGGCGCCGGTCAGCAGCTTGTTGAACACCAGGCGTTCGCTGCTGCACAGCTGCCGCCACCCGGCGACGACCGCAGCGCGGCGTACTGCCTCGGGTTGGTTGGCCACGGCCAGCAGATGCTGTTCGATCCAATCAGCCAACGGGCGGTCGGCGGCTGGCTGCGATGGATCATCCAGCAGCAGGGTCAGCGTTTCGGCCAGGTCACCAACCTGCGCGTAGCTGTCTTCCACCAACCAGGGAGGCAAGCCGGATTCTTCGGCAATCCAGCCGCGCAGTTCGCCGCTGGCGGCGATCTTCCGGCGTGCGCCGCCCACCTTGCCACCGCTGAGCAGGTACATCGCCCATGCCGCATCGTGCGCGCGCGCCTGGCGGAAGTAGTCGACCAGGGCTGCACGCTTGTCCAGCGTAGCCGTGCTGCGGTCCAGGCGCTGGTAGAGCGCAGCGAAGGCCTTCATTCCTCGCTCCCGAAATCGGTGCGGAAGGCTTCGGCAGCCACGCCGCGTTCGCGCAGGAACGGAATCAACGCATCGGTATTGCCATGGGTAGCGATCACCCGCTGCGCGCCTGTCTGTTCGATGGTCTGCAGCAGTGCTGGCCAATCGGCGTGATCGGAAATGACGAAACCGCGATCGACATTGCGGCGCCGGCGGTTGCCGCGCAGTTGCATCCAGCCCGAGGCGAAACCCAGCTGGTGGCGGCCGAAGCGGCGCATCCAGGGCGTGCCCGCAGCCGACGGCGGCGCGAGGATCAACTGGCCCGCCGCGTCCGGCTGGCGGCCCTGCTCGGCCACGGTGAGCGTCTCCAGCATCGGCACCCCGGCCTGCCGGTACACCGCCACGCCATTGGCGATGGCGCCGTGCAGCCAGGCTGGTCGATCGTCCAGCGGCAGCAGCTCGGCCAGCACCCGCTGTGCCTTGCCCAATGCGTAGCACAGCAGGATCGCGGCTTCGCCACGTTGTTCGCATTCGCGGCGCCACGCCAGGATCTCTGCAGCCACCGCCGGCGTGTCCGGCCAGCGGTAGATCGGCAGTGCGAACGTAGCTTCAGTGATGAAGGTATCGCAGGGCACCACTTCGAACGGTGTGCAGGTCGGATCAGGCTGTCGCTTGTAGTCGCCGGAGGCTACCCATACCTGCTGCCCGTCGTCGATGCGTACCTGTGACGAACCGAGCACGTGGCCGGCCGGATGCAGCGATATCTGCACCTGCCCCAGGCGGAACGGCACACCCTCGGCATGCCCCTGCACCGGCACGTCACCCAGGCGCCAGCGCAGGATCGGCAGGCTGCCTTCGCTGCAGTGGTACTCCCCCATGCCCGGGCGGGCATGGTCGCCGTGGCCATGGGTGATGACCGCGCGCGCTACCGGTCGCCACGGGTCGATATGGAAATCGCCGGCGGCGCAGTACAGCCCCTCCGGGCGCAGCACCACCAGATCGTCGTTGCCTGCCATGCGGTCACTGTGGCCTGCGTCTCGTGCAGAGGGTGAGAACCGGCCTGAACACGGGCTTGGCAGGCGATGCGGCACAATCGGGCCGCAGACCTCTTGCCGCCAGGATGGACCGGATGAGTGGACCCAGCTTCAGCAGCAACGCACCGTATGAAACCCATGTGGTGTTGAACCAGCCGCCGCCGTTCGCAGGGCGACAGTTGTGGACCGACGACGTGGCGCTGATGGAGGCCGTACAGCGCGAAGGCGCCGCCAGCTTCGCGCCGCGACTGGGTGTCTATGGTGCACTCGCCGGTGATGAACTGTACCGGCTGGGCTTCGATGCCAACCGTGATCGTCCGCGACTGCGCACGCATGATGCACAGGGCCATCGCATCGACACCGTGGAGTTCCATCCGGCCTATCACCAGTTGATGGACACGGCAAAATCGCACGGCGTCGCTGGATTGTCCTGGCATGAGCCGCAGCCCGGCGCACACGTGGCACGTGCGGTGTTGAGCTACCTGCATCACCAGGCCGAGGCGGGCACCAGCTGCCCGTTGACCATGACCCATGCAGCGGTGGCGGTACTGCATTCGCAGCCGCATCTGGCCGAGTGGGCGCGCAAGGCCGCTGCGCCGGTCTATGACCCGCGCGACGTGCCGGTGGCGGACAAGGCCGGCATCACCCTGGGCATGGGCATGACCGAGAAGCAAGGCGGCTCGGATGTCCGTGCCAACAGTACGCGCGCCGAACCGATCGATGGCGAGCGTTACCGTCTGGTCGGCCACAAGTGGTTCTTTTCCGCACCGATGTGCGATGGCTTCCTGGTGCTGGCGCAGGCGCCGGGAGGCCTGACCTGCCTGCTGATGCCGCGCCGGCTGGCCGATGGTGACCGCAATGCGTTCCGGTTGATGCGGCTGAAGGACAAGCTCGGCGATTGGGCCAACGCTTCCAGTGAGGTCGAGTTCTGCGGCGCACAGGCATGGCGTGTGGGCGAAGAGGGGCGCGGCGTGGCCACCATCATCGGCATGGTGATGATGACCCGCCTGGACTGCATGCTGGGTGCAGCGGCGGAGATGCGCATGGCGCTGGCGCAGGCGCTGCACCACGCACGTCATCGACGTACCTTCGGCAAGCTGCTGGTCGAGCACCCGCTGATGACCAACGTGCTGGCTGATCTGGCGCTGGAGTCGGAAGCGGCCACGGTGTTGGCGATGCGGATCGCGCGCGCGGTGGATCGCGCCGGTGTGGATGCCAATGAAGCCGCGATGGCGCGGTTGGGGACGGCGCTGGGCAAGTACTGGCTGTGCAAGCGCGCGCCGGCCTTCGTCAATGAAGCGCAGGAATGCCTGGGCGGTGCGGGCTACGTGGAGGAGTCGATGCTGCCGCGCCTGTACCGGCAGGCACCGTTGAATTCGATCTGGGAGGGCAGCGGCAACATCCAGTGCCTGGATGTGCTGCGTGCGCTGGCGCGTGAACCGGAGGCGATGGCGGCGCTGCGCGGTGAGCTGGCATCGGTGGCTGACCGTAATGGGCGCTATGCAGCGGCATTGCAGCGTTGGGCAGCGGCACCGCCACCGGAGGAAGCGCAGGCGCGGCTGTTCTGCGAGCGCACTGCGCTGCTGCTGCAGGCGGCGCTGCTGCTGCGTGCGCGCAGCCCGATGGCGGAGGCATTCGTGCGTAGCCGGCTGGAAGGGGAGCACGGGCTGGCGTTCGGGACGCTGCCGGCGGGGGTGGAGCTGACGGCGATGCTGGCGCGCGCGCTGCCGTAGGAGGCGGCCAACGGCGGAGCCCCTCGTGGTGGGCGCTGATACTGATGGGTGGGCCGCGCGGGTAGATCGCGCAGGGGGCGCTGCAAGTACGTCCATGTAAGCTCGGGCGCGCCATCCATGGCGCTTACGCCCCTGCGCAACCTACCCGCGCGTCCGTGGACACTTTCCGTACGCGTCCACCACAGAATCAACAGAAAGAGCAGAGAGCGAAAAGCAGAAAAGCCGCGGCAGTGCCGCGGCTTTTCCTGTGCAACCGAGCCGATGCTCGGCTGGTCGGTAGCGCCGGGCCATGCCCGGCGAACGAACCGTTAGTGCTTGGCTTCTTCCTTGGCGGCGTTGGCCTTGGCGTCATTGGCGACATCGCGGGCCTTGTCGGCGACCTTCTGTGCGGCGTTCGCAGTGGCGTCGCTGGCGTGTGCGGCGGCATCGGTTGCGGCGTCCTTGGCCTTGTCGGCGGCGTTGGCGGTGGCGTCTGCAGCCTTGTCCAGCGCCTGCTGGGTATCGGCGGCGGCCTGCTCGGACGCGGCAGCGGTCTTGTCGGCGGCGTCGCGGGTGGCTTCGGCGGCCTTGTCCACGGCGTCACGGGCGGCAGCGCCTGCGCTGTCGGCAGCCTGCTGTGCGTCCTGCTTGGCCTGTTCGGCTTCCGGGCCCTTGCAGGCGGCCAGGGCCAGCAGCAGGGAGGCGGCCAGCAGGGTGGTGGTGATCGGACGAATCTTCATGGCGGTCTCCGGTACTGCAATGGATGGGGACGCCAGCCTATTCATGCCGTTGTGAAGACGGGGTCGCGATGCAGCGGCTCAGTCGCGCGCATTCGAAAAAAGAAAAAGCCGCTGGCGAACCAGCGGCTTTTCCAGAACAGCGTGAAGAAAGAAGTTATTACTTCTTGGCTTCTTCAGCAGCGTCCTTGGCCTTCTCAGCGGTGCCTTCAGCAGCCTTGGCAGCGTCAGCAGCGGCGCCGGCAGCGGCGTCGGTGGCAGCAGCGCCAGCCTGGGCAGCAGCGTCAACCGAAGCGTCAGCAGCGGTGGCGGCGGTGTCAGCGGCCTGCTGGGCAGCGTCGGCGGTCTGGGCGCCAGCAGCGGCGGCCTGGTCGGCAGCAGCCTGGGCTTCGGTGGCGGCTTCGTTGGCCGAAGCAGCGGCGTCCTGGGCAGCTTCCTGCTTCGAGCAGGCGGCCAGGGCCAGAGCCAGGGACATCGCGACCAGCAGCTTGTTGATGCTCATTGTGTGAATCCTCGTCGTTAGAATTAGGCAACGCGCATGCTGCGCGCCGACAACATGATGACAAGCCAAGATTGGGTGTCAAGCGATCCCGCATTCATTTTTGCGAAATCATCGTTAAATCTTTTTAAATCAATTCGATGGCGATTGCGGTTGCTTCGCCGCCGCCGATGCACAGGGTGGCAATGCCGCGCTTGCCACCGCGCGTGCGCAGGGCGTTGACCAAGGTCACCACCAGGCGTGCACCGGAGGCACCGATCGGATGGCCCAGCGCGCAGGCGCCACCATTCACGTTGAGCTTGTCGTGCGGAATGCCCAGTTCGCGCATCGGCGCCATCGCCACCACGGCGAAGGCTTCATTGATCTCGAACAGATCGACCTGGTCCAGCGACCAGCCGGTCTTGTCCAGCAGCGTGTGCAGCGCGCCGATCGGGGCGGTGGTGAACCACTCCGGTTCCTGCGAATGGGTCGCGTGGCCGACGATGCGGGCCAGCGGGGTGATGCCGCGAGCGGCTGCATCTTCCTCGGTCAGCAGGACCACTGCAGCAGCGCCGTCGGAGATGCTGGAGGAACTGGCGGCGGTGACGCTGCCGTCCTTCTTGAAGGCCGGGCGCAGGGTCGGGATCTTGGCGATGTCCGAGCGGCCCGGCTGCTCGTCGGTGGTGACCTCGACCTCGCCCTTGCGGGTGGCGACCTTCACCGCGACGATTTCATCGGCGAACGCACCGTTGGCCTGCGCCGCCTGCGCGCGCCTGACCGATTCGATGGCGTAGGCGTCCTGCTCTTCGCGGCTGAACTGGTATTTGTCCACGGCGCATTCGGCGAATTCACCCATCGCCTTGCCGTCATAAGCGTTGACCAGGCCATCGTGGGCCATGTGATCGACCGCCTGGAAGTTGCCGAAGCGGTTGCCGGTGCGCGAGTTCGGCAGCATGTGCGGCGCGTTGGACATCGATTCCATGCCGCCGGCGACAACGATGCTGGCCGAACCGGCCTTGATCAGGTCATGACCGAGCATGATGGTCTTCATGCCCGAGCCGCACACCTTGTTCAGCGTGGTGGCACCGGTCGACAGCGGGATGCCGGCAGCGATCGCCGCCTGGCGGGCGGGCGCCTGGCCGAGGTTGGCCGGCAGCACGCAGCCCATGAGGACTTCGGAAACGTCGCTGGCCGGGATGCCCGACTGTTCCAGGGCGGCTGCGATGGCGGCCGCGCCGAGGGTCGGGGTCGGCACGCCGTTGAACTGGCCGAGGAAGGAGCCGATGGCGGTGCGCTTGGCGGCGGCGATGACGATGTTGGACATGGCAATCTCGTTGATGCGTAAGCAATGTTCGGAAAGGAGACCGGGGGCCGTTGGATGTGCCCCGGTTTCCCGGCAGACTGCGTGGGGGTCGACCCAAGTATAGAGGGTCGGGGAGGGCCGCCGCTGGGCGCGGCCGCACGCCTGCCGGGATGAAGGCAGGACAACGTTCATGGGAAGGAATCGATGGAACGCACGATGATGGTGAGGTCTGCCCTGGGAACCGCGCTGGCGGTAGCGCTGACGGCCTGTGGTGGAGGTGGCGGGGGCGGCAACGTGCGCATCGATACCCCGCCACCACCGCCGCCACCGACTACCCCGCCACCGACGACGCCGCCCCCGGTCAAACCGCAGGAGCCGGCCTTCGACGCGCATCTGTCAGTCACCAATGCGCGCGCCGCACAGGCTGCCGGCCTGACCGGCCAGAACGTGCGCATCGGCATCGTCGACTCCGGCGTGCAGCGCAATGCGGTGGCGTTGAATGGCCGGGTGCTGGCCAACCTCAACTACATCGATCCGGCCAGGAACAATCTGGGTGTCGATGATGTGGTCGGCCACGGCACCGCCGTGGCCAGCCTCGCCGCCGGCGCGGCAACGGGCTCCTGGCCGGGTGGCATCGCGCCAAAGGCGCAGATCGTGTCGGCACGGATCATTGCCGACAAGCCGCCCGTCGATGACGGCAGCGGCAAGGGCAATTCCTTCAGCGGCCCGCTGGGCGTGGCCCAGGTCCACCAGGACCTGATCAGCTACAACGTGAAGGTGATGAACAATTCGTGGGGCGGCCTGTACTGGACCGACCTGCCGACCACCGCGCAGGTGGCCGCCGAATATCGCCCCTTCGTGATCAACCATGGCGGGCTGGTGGTGTTCGCCGCGGGCAATGACGGCCGCAGCGAGCCGAGCAGCCTGGCCGCACTGCCCAGCCAGCAGGGCGTGGCCGGCACGCTGCCGGCTGCCGACCTGGAGCGCGGCTGGCTGGTGGCCACCGCCGTGGATCCGTATGCGCCCGGTACGCTGGCCAGCTATGCCAATGCTTGTGGCCAGGCGGCCCGCTACTGCCTGGCGGCGCCCGGCAGCGCGGTCTACCCCGATGCCAACGGTGGCAGCTACTACTGGAACTACGGCACGTCATTCGCGGCGCCCTTGATTTCCGGTGCGGCGGCGCTGGTCTGGGAGCGTTTCCCGTACTTCAGCAACGATCTGGTGCGGCAGACCCTGCTGGGCACCGCCAAGGATATCGGCGCGCCGGGCGTGGATCCGGTGTTCGGCTACGGCCTGCTCGACATCGGTCGTGCGATCAACGGTCCGGGTCGTTTCGACTGGGGTGATGTGGTCGCCAACGTGGATCTGGCCTCGACCGGCTCGGCGTGGCGCAACGATATCGTCGGCAGCGGCGGGCTGGTCAAGCAGGGCGGGGGCACCCTGGTGCTGGCCGGCAACAACAGCTACACCGGTGCCACCCGCATCGAACGCGGCATCCTGTCGCTGCAGAACGGTGGCGTGATCCGTTCCAACGTGACCATCCTCGGCCAGTCCGATCCGGATTCGACCGGCCTGCAGTTCAATGGCGGCACGCCCCGCGTGATCGGCAATGTGGTCAACGGCAGCAGCGTATTCCTCACCACCGGCAACACCACCGGCACCATCGAGGGCAACTACACGCAGCAGGCCGGCGCACAGTTGATGATCGCACTGGGCGCCAATGCGCTGCAGGTCACCGGCAATGCCGCCATCGACGGTGGCGTGCGCGTGCATGGCTTCGTTTCCGGCTACGTGCCACAGAACGGCAGCCGGCAGGACCTGATCCATGCGGCAGGCGGACTCAGCGGCACCTTCAGTACGCCGGCTACCTCCAGTGGCCTGCAGGGGCTGTCATTGCTGCAGAGCAGCTACGGCTATGACAGCAACAACGCGTGGTTGAACCTGACCCAGGTCAGCGTCACCGCAGCGGCCAGCGGGCTGGGGGCGTCCGCCCAGGCGGCGGCACAGCGCCTGGAAGGTGCATTCGCAGCGCTGGACAAAAACACAGGCCTGCAGGGATCGGCCTTTGGTGCAGTGGCCGGTGCCCTGCAGTGGACCGGCGGTGGCCCGCAGGGCCTGGCCGCCAGCCTGCAGAGCCTGTCCGGTCAAGCGCATGCGCGAGCCGAAGCAGCGACCTTCGACAGCATCGACATGTCGCGGCGTGCGATCGCCGAGCGCTTTGATCGTGTACAGGCCGCACCGCGCCTGCGCGGGAGCTGGCAGAGCGCGCTGGGTGAGGCGGGGCAGGGCAGCTTCGCCGGCAACGCTGCCGACAGCCGGGGCTGGATGGCCGGCCAGGATCTGCCACTGGGCAGCAACGGCCTGATGGGCGTGGCGTTTGGCGAGACCCGCAGCACTGGTGGCAGCAGTTTCGGCGGTGATCGTGGGCGTGATCGCCAGGCGCAGGCACAGTTGTATGCCGGCTGGAATCTGGGACGTGGCTACGCGCTGGCCCAGGTGGGGAGCGGACAGTTCACCCGCGCGCTGGATCGTCAGCTGCTGCTCGGTGCGGGTGCCTATGGTGTCTCCGCGCGGTACGGCGGCCGTTTCAGCAGTGCCAGCGTGGAGGGCGGGTACCGGCTGGGGCGTGCGGGCGCATCGATGACGCCCTACGTCGGTGCCAGCACCACGCGTGTGGAGACCGACGCCTTCAATGAACTCGGCGGCTTTGGTTTCGGCCTGCGGGGCGATGCCAACCGCGTGCAGCGCAGCCAGATGCTGGCCGGTATCCGCGGCGAGCGCGGCTGGGGGCGTTGGACGCTGCGTGGGCATGCCGAATGGCAGCAACGGCTTGATGGTGCGGATGCGGACTGGCAGGCCAGCTTCGTCGGCGTCGATGCCTGGGCGCCGTTGGCGGGCTGGAACGCGCCGCGCGGCAGTGCGCTGATCGGCGTGGCGCTGGAATCGTGGTGGGGCCGCAATGGCCGCCTGAGCCTGGGCTTCGACCAGCGCGTTGGTGGCGAAGGTGCGCGGCAGGCCGCCTTGCGCTACAGCACCGGCTTCTGAAGGACGGCTCGCGCCGGGTCATGCCCGGCGCGACATCGGCAGGTTCAACCGCCGCGCAGGTTGCCCAGGCGCGGGGTGCTGCGGCCCAGCGGCATCTTCAGCTTGCCGATCGACAGGATGCGGCTTTCGGCGATGCGGTCGGCGGCACGCTGCGGCGCGATGTTCTCGCGCTGCGACAGTTCGAAGATGCGAGTGAGGTTGTGGTAGATGCTGCGGATCAGGCGCATTGCGCGTTCGCGGTTGTAACCGTCGATCTCCAGCGACACGTTCATCACGCCACCGGCGTTGACTGCATAGTCCGGCGCATACAGGATGCCGCGCGCATGCAGCTCGTCGCCGATTTCCAGGCTCGACAGCTGGTTGTTGGCGGTGCCGCAGATGATCTTCGCCTTGATCCGCGGCAGCGTGTCGGCGTTGATCGCACCTTCCAGCGCGCACGGTGCGAACACGTCGGCGTTCACCTCGTGGATCTCATCCGGCTTGACTGCTTCGGCGCCGAAATCGCTGACCGCGCGATCAACCAGCGCGCTGTCCAGGTCGGTGACGTACAGCTTGGCACCGCGGTCGCGCAGCAGTTTCACCAGTTCCATGCCGATGTGGCCCAGGCCCTGCACGGCGATGCTGGTCTTGCCCACTTCCTCATGGCCGAACTTGAAGCGCATCGACGCCATCAGTGCCTGCAGCGCACCGTAGGCGGTGAACGGGGCGGGATCGCCGGAGCCACCATGGACCTGGTGCACGCCGGTCACGAACTGGCTTTCCAGGTAGATGTTCTCCATGTCGTTGACGTCGGTTCCGACGTCCTCGGCGGTGATGTAGCGCCCGCCCAGCGAATCGACATAGCGGCCGAAGGCACGGAACAGCACCTCGGTCTTGTCCACTTTGGGGTCGCCGATGATCACCGCCTTGCCGCCACCCACGTTGAGGCCGGCCAGTGCATTCTTGTAGGTCATCGTCCGGCTCAGCCGCAGCGCATCGGCCAGCGCCTCGTCGGTGCTGGCGTAGGGGCGCATGCGCACGCCGCCCAGGGCCGGGCCGAGGGTGGTGTTGTGGATGGCGATGATCGCCTTCAGGCCGGCGTCGTGGTTGTGGCAGAACACCACCTGTTCGTGGCCGGTGGTGGCGAGGGTTTCGAATAGCATGGCGTCTCCGATGGCGCGATCAGCGGCGAACTGCAGCGAACGGCCAGTGAACGGTAGGGTCCCAAAACAAAAAAAGCGACGTCGTCGGTGCAGGGGGACGGGTCGCGCGGCGCCATTCTAGTCCATTCCCCCGGCCGGTGCCGTCGACATCGGTGGTCTTCCGGTTAAAGAAGATGAAAGTTCGGCCGATGCTGCGACGACGGCGGGTGGCCGGATTCGCGTGAAGAGGCAGGGCGGTCAGTGACGGCAAGGGCACCACAACGACAGGGCGGGCGGCGATGACGCCGGCCTGGTGGCGATCACTGCGTGGCTGGCTGGCGCGCTCGACCGGGACGGCACCGTCCCGGTTGGCGGCGGCGTCGCGGCAGGCGGTGGCGGCGGCTGCGGCCAGCCTGCAGGGCGAGGCTCTGCCCTCGGCCGAGATCGCTGCACATCTGCAGCGTGGCCTGCATGCACTGGCCCTGTACCCGCGCCTGGCCGGTGAATCCACGGCGGTGCAGGCCGCGGGGTTGGGCGAGGCGGTGGCGCGCGCGCTGCAGGACCGGGACTGGGCGGCCCGTCAGCTGCCGCGCCGCCCGCAACTGCTGCCGCAGCTGATCCAGACGGTCAACGACGATGCTGCGTCGGCGCGGGTGATGGCGGCGATCATCGGCCAGGACCCGGTGCTGACCGGCAACCTGCTGCGCATCGCCAACAGCCCGGCCTACAAGGTGCACGAGCGCCCGGTGGAAAGCCTGCAGCGGGCGGTGACGCTGGTCGGTACCGAAGGCGTGCGACAGATCATCAGCGCAGTTCTGGTGCAGCCGGTGATGCAGGTGCAGTGCGAGGTGTTTCCGCAGTTCAGCACGATCATCTGGGAGCACGCACTGCTGGCCTCGCGCGCAGCCGCTGACCACGCGCGCACGGTCACTTTCGGCGATGCCTTCGCCGCCCAGTGGCTGGGCCTGGTACAGGGGCTGGGGGCCGCGCTGGTGATGCGCCAGCTGCTGCAGGAAGCGCAGGCACGCGATGAAACGGTGGAGCCGGCGCTGGCGCTGCAGCTGCTCCAGCAGTGGTCACTGCCGTTGGCGCAACGCGTGGCTGCGGCCTGGGAGCTGCCAGAGCCGGTGCACCAGGCGCTGGCGCCCGAGGCGGATGGCCCGCTGGCCGACAGCCTGCGCCTGGCCAGCGCGGCCGCAGCGGCCAGCCTGCTGTGCCGGCACGGACATGCCAGCCAGAGCCGCAT
This sequence comes from Stenotrophomonas sp. SMYL20, assembly GCF_036320045.1. NCBI lineage: Bacteria > Pseudomonadati > Pseudomonadota > Gammaproteobacteria > Lysobacterales > Lysobacteraceae > Stenotrophomonas > Stenotrophomonas sp. SMYL20. The sequence goes on from NZ_JAWIRT010000005.1 coordinate 23,803, forward strand.
GCTGGCCCTGCTTGAACAGTTGCCTTCGGCGCCGCCGCATGCGCTGCGCTGGATCTGGCGGCGCCTGCATGGGCGCAGCGTGGAAACACGGGATGACGCCGGACAGGAAGAGGCGGGTCCTGCGCCCTGAGCGCTACAGCTGCGATTCCACCGGCAGCCAGCTGATCACCCGCGCGGTCCAGCGCTTGCCCAGGCTGGCACCGGGTTCGGCCTCCACCCAGTGCGGCGGTGGCTGCCGCTCCAGCCAGCGCAGGTCATCATCGCGCCCCAGCGCCAGCCACCAGCTGTGCTCCGGGCCGGCCAGGCGCAGGTACTCGTCGCGCAGCTGTGCACCGAGCGCCGGGTCATCGAACAGCACGCCCATTTCGGTATTGAGGTAGGCCGAACGCGGGTCGAGGTTGAACGAACCGACGAAACCGCGGCGGTCATCGACCACGAATGCCTTGGTGTGCAGGCTGGCGCCGCTGCTGCCGAACAGGCTGGCATCCAGCTGGCCGTGTGCCTTCAGTTCGTACAGCTGCACGCCGGCCCTCAGCAGCGGCACCCGGTAGCCCATGTAGCCGCCGTGTACCGCTGCCACATCGTTGGCGGCCAGTGAGTTGGTCACCACGCCCACCTGCGCGCCGCGTGCGGCCAGCGCCGACAGCGCCTCGACCCCATCGTTGCCGGGCACGAAGTAGGGCGAGATCAACAGCGCACTGCGCCGCGTGCTGCGCAACTCGTCGCTGAGACGGCTGACCAGCCAGCCGCGGCGATCGTCATCGCGGTGCTTCATCGGCGGATCGGAAGCGATGCGCACGTTCGCGCTCCAGTGCAGCGGTTCCGGGCTGGGCCGCTGCAGCGCGCGCGACTCGGCCACGCGTTGCAGGTAGGGTTGTGCCTTGGCATGCATGGCATCCAGGTCCGACTGCCGTACCAGCTGCTGCAACTGTGCATCGGTATACGAGGCCAGTGCGGAAATCGGGATCGCTGTGCTGCTGTTCCAGTAGTCGTCGAAGATCTGGTTGGCCTGCTGCACGGCGGGGCCGGCCACCACCAGGTCCAGGTCCTGGAAGTTCACATCGTCGCGCGCGCTGAAGTATTCCTCGCCGATGTTGCGGCCACCGACGATCGCGATGCGGCCGTCGGCGATCCAGCTCTTGTTGTGCATGCGGTGGTTGACGCTGAAAGCGCGTTGCACCAGCTCCAGCGTGCGCGCGATGCCGCTGCGGTTGCGGAACGGGTTGTACAGGCGGATCTCGATGTTCGGATGCGCATCGAGTGCCATCATCAACGCGTCCTTGTCCTTGGCGTTCATGTCGTCAAGCAGGATGCGCACGCGCACGCCGCGCTCGGCGGCGTCGTACAGCGCCTTGGCCATCAGATGGCCGATCAGGTCGTCGTGCCAGATGTAGTACTGCAGGTCCAGGCTGCGGCCTGCGTGCGCGGTGATCATCGCGCGCGCGGCGAAGGCATCCATGCCATCACTGAGGAACGCCACGCCGGACTGCCCGGGGTGTGCGTCCTGCAGCGGCACGATCTGCTGGTCGATGCGGGTCTGCGCCGGCTGCAGTGGCAGCACATGCGAGGGTGCGCCCTGTGCCCGCGGGGTGAGGTGGTCGGCCAGCAGCAGCCCGGACAGGACCAGCAGCAACAGCGCGGCGAGGATGATCGCAGCGACGCGCAGCAGGCGTCGCCACAGGGGCTTGGGCAGGCTCATGCCCCGATGGTAGATCCACGCCGTGCGTGGATGAAAGCCAACAGACCTATCGCCGTAGATCCACGCCATGCGTGGATGGCAGGGACTTCGCGGTCAGAAGCGCTCGTCGCTGCCCAGGTAACGCCACTGCCCCGCAGGCAGCGGTCCCAGTGCCACGCGGCCAATCCGCAGCCGACGCACGGCCGCGACCTGCAGGCCGGCAGCGGTGACCGCCACGCGCAGGCCCTTGGCCGTCAGGCCCTTGCCGGCGAAGCGCAGGCGCTGCTCGCTCTGCCAGCTGACCTTGGCGCCGCCCGATTCCTGCTGCAGCCGCGCCATCAGCCACGGGCCGCGCTCGGGACCGCCTTCGGCCACTTCGATCAGGTATTCCTGTTCGGTGCGGCCCAGATTGCGCTGCAGATGGGCCAGCGTGGCCGGGTCCTGGCTGACCACCACCAGGCCGCTGTCGCTGGCCGGAAGCGAGGCGGCCAGCTGCAGGCCGTGGAAGTGACGCTGAAGCGGACGGATGTCGCTGGCATCAAGTTCGCTGCGGCTGTCACTGCTGACCAGCGCACACAGGGTTTCAGCGGCAACGCCTGCCGGCTTGTGCAGCAGCATGCTGACCCGCTCGGCCTTTTCATCGCTGGCCTGCTCGGCCACGACGATCACCGCGCTGTCATCGACCGGGCGCTGCGGCTGCTCGACCACCTCGCCATTGACGCTGACCCAGCCGCCTTCGATGTAGCGCCGCGCTTCACCGCGCGGGATGCCGAGCAGGGCGGACAGGCGTTTGTCGAGGCGGATCGGTTCCATGGCGGAAAGGTCAGGCAGGGGGCGCGCAGTGTAGCCGCTGCGGCCGGTCAGCGCTGGCCGCGGTTGGCCAGCTCGGTCAGGTACAGGCGGGTATCGAACTCCAGCTGCAGGTACTCCGGCTCCATGTGCTGGCACAGCTGGTAGAAGGCCTTGTTGTGATCGGCTTCCTTCAGGTGGGCCAGTTCATGCACCACGATCATGCGCAGGAACGCCGCTGGTGCCTGGCGGAACACGGTGGCGATGCGGATCTCGCGGCTGGCCCTGAGGCGGCCGCCGTGCACGCGGGAGATGGCGGTATGGGTGCCCAGCGCATGCTTGATCACTTCCAGCGTGTTGTCGTAGCAGACCTTGTTGAGCGGCACCGACTTGCGCAGGTAGCGGTCCTTCAGCTCCTGCGTGTAGTCGTACAGCTGGCGGTCGCTGCGCACCTCGTGCGGATCGGGATAGCGCTGCTGCAGCCAAGGGCCGAGCTTGCCCTGCGCCAGTAGTTCACTGACCTGGGCGATCAGGGGTTCGGGATAGCCGGTGAGGTACTTCAGGACTGCCATGCAGGGGCGGCGGGGCGTCGGTAGAATGGGGCATCCAAGATTACACGCGGTACGCATCGACCATGGCAAAGCCCAACGCGCTGCAGGAACAATTGCTCAAGGCCGGCCTGGCCAAGAAGTCGCAGGCCAGCGCTGCCGCGAGCGCGCAGGCCAAGGCCCGGCAGGGCAAGGCCGAATCGACCTCGGCCGATGTCCAGCGCGAGGCTGAACGGGCCCGCGCCGAGAAGGTCGAGCGCGACCGCGCACTGGCCGCCGAGCGCAATGCCCAGGCCAGGCAGGCTGAACAGAAGGCCCAGGCCCGGCAGATCATCACGGCCCATGCCGTGCCTCACAAGGGCGACGACGAGTACCGTTTCAGCGATGGCGCGGCGATCCGCACCCTGCTGATCGACCCCAAGCTGCGCAAGGCGCTGTCGGTGGGCGTGCTGGTCATCGTTGCCCACGGCGAGGGCTACGCCCTGCTGCCGCGCGCCGCTGCCGAAAAAGTGCGTGAACGCGCCCCGGAGGCGATCATCGTCGACCACGGCCAGCCGGGCTCGACCGCCGAGATCTCCACCGGCAATGCCGAGGACGACGCCTACTACGCCCAGTTCCAGGTGCCGGACGACCTGGTCTGGTAAGCCAAAAAGGGGACGGAGGGGATTTAGCCGCAAATGGCCTGATCCGGCCCGTCTGCCTTCTGCTCAGCTTGCTGAAGGCCTGCCGGTCATGGCTCGGCGCTACCGTTTACTGCGCGGTGTGGCGTCCCCATATCAGGCGACACACCTGCGGAGGATGGCCATGGCCACCGGTTGGGCGGGAGACGGCGCGGTCCAGGACCAGATCGACGCCACCGTCGACGATGCGATCGCCCGCGCGCGGCGCCAGCTGCGCGAGGGGCCTGGTCTGGAACATTGTGAGGAATGCGACGCGCCGATCCCGTTGGCGCGGCGCCAGGCCGTGCCCGGGGTACGGCTGTGTGTGGCGTGCCAGCAGGCGCATGATGACGAAGCGCAGGCGCATGCCGGCTACAACCGGCGTGGCAGCAAGGACAGCCAGTTGAGGTAAAGGTTGTTCGGCAGGGCTTGCAGCCCTGCACCTGCCGAAGCCTTCAAGCCAAGGCAACTTCAACGTCAAAAGCGGGCATTCCGTAGGTAGGCGGGACGGTGTGGGTAGGCAGGACACGCCGTAAACCCCCCTCCGGGGTCCGGCCCAGCCGCTGGCGGCTGGGCGTTCGGGCGCTTGCGAAGCAGTGCTTCGCAAGCAAAGCGCCCTCACCCATGGGGGCTCGATGTCGCCATCCATGGCGCCAACGGTCCTGCCTACCCACACCGTCCCGCCTCTGACAGATTTCCGCGGCTGTCGGTAGGTGTCGACCTTGGTCGACACATCTGTCAGATATCGAATGAGTCATCCACGCATGGCGTGGATCTACCGTGTCGACCCAGGTCGACATACACCAGGGCAATGCGTCGTTCCGACAGCTCGCGGAAATCTGTCGAAGGCGGGGTGGGTCCGGCTGAGGGGGCGTGAGCCGCATGGGCCCGAGGCATGCCTCGGGCGGGTTGGGCAGGACGCCCAACCCCGGTCTTGCCGTGTGCGCAGGAACGCGCACACGAGCAAGCGGCGACCGAGCTTACATGGGTGAGGGCGCTTTGCTTGCGAAGCACTGCTTCGCAAGCGCCCGAATGCACAGCCGCCAGCGGCTGGGCCGGGCCCCGGAGGGGGACTTGCAGCGTCCCCCTCAACCGGACCTACCCCGCCTTCCCGCAGGAAGCCAGCTTTTGCTGTTGCTTCGGCTGCTGCTGGTGCTGTTGCTCCCGCTGGTAGCAGGTGCAGGGCGCAGCCCTGCCGAAAACCCCCCTCAGCCGTCGCCCTGGATGCCGCCGGGGGCCTGCGCCGGGTCGCGCCAGCGGCGCACCGTGCGCTGGAAGAACAGGTTGTTCGGCAGCTGCAGCACCGTGCCCTCGTGGCCGTCGCCGGTTTCCTGCAGCGTGGTGTAGATCAGGTTCACGTCGATCACCCGGCCCTTCAGGCCCGGCTTCTCGCCGTTTTCCAGCACCTCGATGTAGTCGTGCAGGCGGAACGGGCGGGTGGTGAAGATCAGCAGCGTGCAGAAGATGTTGGACAGCACGCTCCACGCCGCGAAGAAGGCCACCGCGCCCACGGCTGCGAAGCCGGTGAAAGCGGTCCACAGCACCGACGGCTTCGCGCCGAGCAGGCTGAGGATGTACAGCAGGGCACTGAAATAGACCACGAAACTGGTGATCCGGCGCGCACCCATCACCATCTCCGGCGGCAGCGTGTAGTGCTCGGCAAAGCGGCGGATCAGGCGACGGGCGAGCACGCGCAGGAGCCATGCGACCAGCAGCACCAGTACGATCTGCAGGGCGACGCCGGCGTAGTTCAACCACGGGTGGGTCCAGGCGGGCAGGTGATCCTTCAGCGACAACATCATGGGGCGAAAACAGGCGGCGGGAACGGCCCCTGATGTTACCCGGCGCGTGCGGGGGATTCGACCGCCGGGTTCCAGGCCACGCACACCAGCTCCTGGCGGTGCTGCTGCAGGCAGGCGCGGCCATTGTCGGGACGCAGCTGCAGTGACAGGCCCAGCGCCTGCAGCAGGACACAGGCGGTGATCACCAGCAGGGCGGCGCAGGATGGGCTGGACATGGCAGGACTCCTGGACGGCAATTTCGCGAAGGACCTTTCATGGATGCAGCAGCCACCCAAAAGGTTGCATGCCATCGATCATCGATCGGCTCTAAACCTTTTCCCGGGTCGCCGCATCCAAGCGATATGCTCGACACCACCATGCCCGCGCCGCCTGCCGCCAACGACGCCGTCGATGAACCCGCCCTGGTGCGGGCGGCGGCCGCCGGTGACACCGCTGCCTATGAACTGCTGTACCGGCGCCACGCGCCCCGTGTATTCGCTGTGCTGTGGCGGCTGTGTGGCGGCCAGCAGGCACGCGCCGAGGACGCGCTGCAGGAAGCGTTCCTGCAGGCGTGGAAGGCGCTGCCGGGCTTCCGTTTCGAGAGCAGCCTGTCGACCTGGCTGCACCGGCTGGGCGTCAACGCGGCACTGATGGAGCTGCGCGGACGTGCGGGCGGGCAGGATCACGACAGCCTCGACGAAGTGGACGGAGGGTTGCAGGAGCTGGCAGTGCACGATCGTTGCGCCGGCACCGAACGCGACCTCGAACGGGCACTGTCGACACTGCCGCCACGGGCACGTGCGGTACTGGTACTGCACGACATCGAAGGCTGGAAACACCAGGAAATCGCCGAACAGCTGCAGATGGCCGTCGGCAGTTCCAAGGCACAGTTGCATCGTGCGCGCGGCCTGTTGCGCGCACGGCTGGGAGACATGACATGAGTACACACGACCACGATTCCGACCACGATCTGCTGGCCCGGCTGCGCGCGCTGCCGACCGAACGCGGCGTACCCACCGATGGCTGGGCACGCCTGTCGGCGCAGCTGCCGCCGCGTGAACCGCAGGCGGCACCTGCGCCGGGCGACAACGTGGTGGCCCTGCCAGCGCGCTCGCGGCGTCGCTGGTGGCTGCCGGTCGGTGCGGCATTGGCGGCCAGCCTGGCGCTCTACGCGGTGGCACCGTGGCGGCATGCGCAGCCGGAGGTGCCGGTACCTTCAGCGCTGCAGCTGCAGGCGGCGGCGATGACCGAGCAGTACCAGCAGGCCGTCGCTTCGCTGCCCGATGGACGGGCGCCGGAATGGCAGCCGGCGCTGCACGAACTGGATGAAAGCGCAGCGCAGATCCGTGCCGCCTTGGCGCAGGACCCACGTGCGCCGCACCTGCTTGGCCAGCTCAAGCGCACCTACGCGCTGCGGCTGGAACTGACCCGGCAGGCGGCCTATGCCGCCGAGTCCGGCTTGACGACCTGAGGAGACCCCCATGACCCGAACCCTGATTTCCTGCTGTGTCGCGCTGCTGCTGGCCCCTGCCGTGGCGCTGGCCGACACCCGCATCGACGAGCGCCACACCCTGGCCGCGGGCGGTCGCATCGAGCTGAGCAATGTGGCCGGCAAGGTGACCGTGCGTGGCTGGGACCGCAATGACGTGCAGCTCACCGGCACGCTCAGCGACGGCCTGCAGCTGCGTCAGGAGAAAAGTGCCAACCGTGTGCGCTGGGAGATCGAATACCCGCGCCGCAGCAGCAATGGTGGCGCGACGCTGGTACTGAACGTGCCGCGCTCGGTGGAGCTGCTGCTGAGCACGGTCAGCGCCAGCCAGGACATCAGTGGCATCGATGTGCGACGGCTGCAGGCCGACACGGTCAGCGGCAGCCTGAGCGCGGCTGGCCGCAGTGGCGACAGCAAGCTCAACACGGTCAGTGGCAGCGTCAGCGCACGCCTGCAGACGCCGAAGCTGGACGTGAACACGGTCAGTGGCCGGATCGAGGCCGGCGGCGGCGTGTCCGGTGATATCGGTGCGCAGACGGTGTCCGGCCGGGTCGAGGTGGACGCCGGGCGCGTGCAGCGGCTGGCGGTGGAGACCGTCTCGGGCAGCATCGATCTGGCAGCGGCCGGGTTGGCTCCCGGCGGCCGCATCAACGTCGAATCGGTCAGTGCCTCGGTCACGCTGAGCCTGCCGCGCACGGTGTCGGCACAGCTGTCGGTGAACAGCTTCAGTGGTTCGATCAACAGTGACGCCGGGCAGGTGGAGCGGCCGCGCTATGGGCCGGGCAGCCACCTCGATACGCGTCTGGGCGGCGGTGATGGTGACATCCGCATCCAGTCGCATTCGGGCAGTGTGCGGGTACGCCTGGACCGCTGAACGCGATCCGGCAGGCCGCGGCGGCAGCGCCGCCGCGGTCGATACTGGGTCAGCTGGCTTTCTTCAGTGCCCAGGTGGTGCCGAGGACTTCGATCTTGCCACCGGCCTTGCGGAACGCTGCCAGGTCCGAAGCGATCGAATCGCTGCTGACCACTGTGCTGGCGGCCGCGCCCTTGCGTTCGCTGCGGATGCTGTTGCTGGCCTTCGCGGGGGTCTTTGCCTTGCGGGGCATGGTTGCTCCTGTCAGGTGGAAGGGGAGGAAAGCGCCCAGGCATCGGCCTGGCGCAGGTAGTCCTGCCGCTCGCGGCGGCAGTCATCGCCGCCCATCGAAAACTGGCGGCAGATCGCCGGGCGCTGCGAATAGATCGTGCAGCGCAGGTGATAGGGATCGATCGCCGCGCACCAGCCTTCCTCGTTGCGCGCCATCACGGCACGGCCGTGGGTGTCGCGTGACAGGAACTGGCCGGGCACGTGGTCGCCGGGCTGCAGCAGCACGGGCAGCCGGCAACAGACCGCGTCACAACGGCGGCAGTCGATGGGTGCAGGTGCTGCGTCAGGTTGTAAGGCCACAGGGGCCTGGCGGGTGCCCAAAGCGGGTCTCGATGGCGGCTCAGGTGCTGCGCGGACCATGAACGAGCCAGGAAGGCATGGCCGCTAGGCCCGCGGGGCGGGCCAGGCTGCACTGTGAACACACACCGGCGTGGCCGGCGGAAGGTGCAGCGTGGTTCTAGCCGACCAAGAGTAACTTAGACCGCGTAACGTTTTGTTAATCCTGGCTGGCTGCCGCCAGCGCAAGGCCCTGGACCACGCCCAGCGAGGGCTCGCCGTGGACCATGCGGGCCCCCGGGAAGGCCTCGGCCACGGCCTGGCGCAGGTAGCCGGCACGGGACATGCCGCCGGTCAGGAACACCGCGTCCGGGTCGCCGCCGATGTCGCTGCGGACCTGGGCCAGCAGCTCGCGGATCTGCTCCAGGTAGCCATGGGCGGCGGCGGCCAGGCCGTCGGCGCTGCTGTCGGCATGCAGGTCGCGGGCGATGTAGTCCAGCGTGCTGCGGTGTTCGCTGGCGGCGCTGAGGGCAATCTTGGCGCGTTCGACATCGCGGTACAGGCGGGCGGTGTTGCCGGTGTCCTGCAGGGCCTGCAGGCGCGCGCCCCACGGTTCGTCGACATGGTCGTATTTGTGCTGGCGGAAGTCGCGCTGGCGCGTCATGTCCTGCACGGTGGCGGCTTCCACGTAGTGGTGGGCGGGCACGCGGGTGATGCCGCGGCCGAACAGCGGCATGTAGCTGGACAGGCTCAGCGCCAGATCGATGTCGGTACCGCCACGGGCGATACCCCAGGCGCGGTGGATGCGCGGCGCAGCATCGCCACCAACCTCGGCGTGGGCGATATCGGTGGTACCGCCGCCGATGTCAACGATCACCGCCTGGTGCCGCTCGCGGCTTTCGGCGTGGTAATGCATGGCCGCCGCGGCCGGTTCCTCGAGGAAATCGATCTGGTCGAAACCGGCCTGGGTGGCGGCTTCGCGCAGGATGTCCAGTGCCTGATCGTTGCCGGCCGCGCCGATCGAGCTGCGGAACTGCACCGGGCGGCCGAGCAGGGCGGCACGCAGCGGCTGGCCAAGCTGGGCGCTGGCGGTCAGGCGGATGTGCTCGAGGATGTGCGCGGCGATGCCGGTGATGGTCTGCTTCGCGCGCGGGTGCAGGTTGTAGCCCAGCATCGACTTCGGGCTCTGCACCAGGTTGCCTTCGTGTTCCTCGAAATAGGCTTCCAGCGCGTCGTCGCCGTAGACCGCGTTCTGCAGCAGGTCGCTGGCGCTGCGCTCCTTGCCGGCGCGGGCTTCCATCCATTCCCGGCGCAGTGCGCGCAGGGCTTCGCGGCGCAGCGCCTGCGGCGTGCGTTCCTGGCCGGCGGCACGGGCCGCGCGCGCGGCGCTGTCGATCATCTGCTGCAGCTCGTGTTCCTGGCCGGCGTCGAGCTGGAAGTCGTCCGGGTCGGGCACCACGCCAGGGAAGTACACGCTGGTGCGGAACTGCTCGGCGTCGCCGAAGCGGATCGGCAGCAGTTTCCCCTCATGCACGATGGCGGCGGCGGAGTTGCTGGTACCGAAGTCGATGCCGAGGCGCATGGGGAGTTCCGGGGGCGATCAGGGGCCGCGCACTCTGCTGCAGTTCGTCGCCGACTGCAAGTTCCTGCGGCCTTCTGTTCTGGGTGGGGGTTCCGGATCGGGTCATGCGAGCCGCCGGGCGCTGGCCGGAAAAGGGCAGGGAGCCAGGCGGTTACAATGGCGGCTGTTGATTCACTTTGAGGTACTTGCTGATGTCTTCTGCCCCCGCCTGCCCGCAGTGCACCCTGGAAAACACCTACGCCGATGGTGCGCTGTGGATCTGCGCCGACTGCGGTTTCGAATGGACCGCCGAGGAAAGCGCCGGTTCCACCCTGGTCGTGCGTGACAGCAACGGCAACACCCTGCAGGCCGGCGACACCGTCACCGTGATCAAGGACCTGAAGGTCAAAGGCTCCTCGATCCCGCTCAAGCAGGGCACCGTGATCCGCAACATCCGCCTGGTCGAGGATGACGCCGAGCACATCGAAGGCAACTCGGACAAGATCAAGGGCCTGGTCCTGAAGACCTGCTTCCTCAAGAAGGCCTGATCACCTTCAGCGCTTGGCCTGCTGCTGCGCGCGCCAGCGGGCCAGGCTGTCCAGCTTGGCCTGGTAGCGCGCCTGCTCCGGCGCGCCCCCCAGTTCCTGCGCACGCAGCAGTTCGCGATCGGCGCGCTTGAGCTGGCCAGCCAGGAAATAGACGCGTGCCAGCCCGAAGTGGAACTGATGCGCGGTGTCATACAGGCGCACGGCCTGCCGGTAATAGCGGATCGCCTGGTCCAGCTGGCCGGCACGTTCGGCCTTGGCGCCGAACATGTACTGCGCGAACGGGTCTTCGCGCTGCACCGACTTCAACCGGCGCTCAAGTGACTGCGCCTGCGCGGTCAAGCCCAGGCTGCGGAACAGCGCGGAGGCATTGGTCAGTGCGGCATCCTGGCGGCCTTCCAGCTGCAGCGATCGGTCCAGCGCCTGCCGCGCCGCCTCGTTGTTGCCTTCGCGGTGGTCGAGCACGCCGAGGTTGTTCCACACCGGAGCGAACCCGCTGTCCTGAGCCAGGGACGCGTCGAAGAATGCACGCGCGCCGACGAAATCACCGTCGGCGAGGCGCTCCGCACCCCGGTTGTTGTAGAAGTGCGCCAACGCCCGCGCACGGCTGACGGGAACCGGGCCGCGGCGGTCATAGAGCACATTGCGGTCCAGATCGACGGTACCGAAACGCCCACCGACGTCGACACCGGCGTTGACGTGGCCGACGCTGTAGACCACGCCCGCGTCCTGGTCCTGGTACCAGGACACCACCTGCCCGACTTCCTGCACGCGGGCCTGGATGCCAGCCTCCCGCGCAAGCGTCACGAACAGCAGGGTGAAGGCCAGGCAGTTGGCGCGGCGGTGCTGCCAGATATCGCTGACGGTGTAGGTCGCATTGGCGTCGTACTGCAGGTCCAGCCCGTGCTGGTCGAAGATCATCTCCACGAGCGCCTGCAGCCGCTGGTCGCGGGAGTAGCTGCGCTGGATCACCTGCTTCTGGAGCATCGCGCGCAGGTCCGCGGGAATGGCGAACACTTCTTCCGGGGTCGGCACACGTGCGGCCGACACGGTGATGGTCGGGGTCGTCACCACATCGGCGGGCGGTGCCTGGCCTGCGCCGAAGGCAGGAGCACAGAAGGCCAGCAGCGAAAGAGTGAGGCAATGGGCGGCAGAACGGTACATGACGGTTCCCGGCAGCGGCGGGCGCTCCCGCCTGTGGCGAGTGTATGCCCATGAATGTCCGGCTGCAGCGACCGTTGGTCGGCGCCGCGTTCATCCACAACCGGTGTGGACCAGCGCTCGACAAAGCTGTGGACAACTGGCTCCGGGCCCCGCCCGGCAAGCGTTGTGAGTGCGTGGTGAAAAAACCGCCAGCTTGCCCGGCGCCGGCGCAGGCGGGATGATCCGGTCATGGACTTCTCACCGCTGACGCTTGCCCCGGCGCAGTGGCAGGCGCTGCAGGACAGCTATGCAACGCCGCCACGGGCCTACCACCACTTCGGCCATGTGCGCGCGGTGCTGCAGCACTGCCAGGAGGTCGCCGACGGCCCCGGCTGGAAGCAGCCGGCCGAGATCTATCTGGCCGTGCTCTATCACGATGCGATCTACCAGGCGGGGCGCAAGGACAACGAGGCGCGTTCGGCGCAGCTGGCTCTGCAGGCGATCACACAGGCGCCAGAGCTTGCCACTGTCGACGCCGCTCGCGTGGAGCAATTGATCCTGCTGACCGCCCGCCACGGCGCGCTTGGTCCGGAGGATGTGGATGCCGAGGCGGCGCTGTTCCTGGACTGCGACATGGCGATCCTGGCCGCGCCGGAACCGGTGTTCGCTGCCTATGACCGTGGCGTGGCCGAAGAATACAAAGGGGTGGTGCCGGGCTTCCTGTACCGTGCCGGCCGTCGCCGCTTCCTGCAGGGCCTGCTGCGCGCTCCGCGGATCTTCCTCAGCGAGTTCTTCCACCAGCGCCTGGACGCGGCCGCCCGTGACAACCTGCGACGTCAGTTGGGCGTTTGAGCCGGCCCGGTACACTGGTGACCTGTTTCCAATGATTGCCGTTTCCGACCGTGTCCGTCCCTGATCCCGATCCCCGCCCGCTGCCACCGGAAGAACCCGGCCCCAACGAGTGCTGCGGCAGTGGTTGCCCACTGTGTGTGCTGGACCTGTATTCCGATGAGCTGCAGCGCTACCGCAAGGCGCTGGCCGAGTGGAAGACGCGGCATCCAGAGGCCGCACCATGAGCCGTGCACGCCCGGCGGCGGTGCTGGCGCTGGTGGCACTGGTGCTGTTCGTGGCCACCGCGCTGTGGACCCAGGTCGCGCGCAGTGATCTGGACTGGGTGCGGGCGACCTTGAGCCTGTACCTGCACGGGCCGTGGGGGCTGGCATTGCGCGCTGCCTACTGCCTGCTGGCATTGGCCATTGCGGCGCTTGGCATTGCGCTGTATCGAGGCAGCATCGGCCCGCGGCGCAGTGCGGCCGCACCATTGCTGTTCACGGTTTCCGCGCTGGGCCTGGCGACGGTCGCCATCGGCGACAGCTGGCTGCCTGAAGCAACACCGCTGCTGGCACCGTTCATCCATGGGCTGGCAGCCAACACGGCGTTCCTGTGTGCCAGCGTCGGCATGCTGCTGCAGGCCTGGTATCTGCGCCGCGAACCGGGTTGGCAGTCCGCTGCGGGCCTGCTCTGGGGCTGGGCATGGCTGGCCTTTGTGCTGCTGTGGCTGCATGTGCTGTGGCGTGGTGGTCCACCGCGTGGGCTGGGACAGAAAGTGGTGATCGCGATGATCGTTGGCTGGCTGCTGTATCTGGCGATGGCCCTGTACCGTCGCAGCCGTCGGGCCGCAGCCCACTGAATCCCCAACGGCCTGCGCCGGTACGTGCCGTGCACGCGGCGGCGGCGTATCGTGTGCGCATTCCATCGGGGATGCGATATGAAGCGTGCAGGGCTGGGCAGGGCAATGGGTGTGGTACTGGCGCTGGCCGCGCTGCCGGCAACGGCGGCCGTGACCCCGCAGCAGTTCAGCCATGGGCGGTTCGAGCAGATTCCGGTGCACATGCCATCCGGCACGCCGCAACGGGTGGTGATCTGGTTCCACGAACCCACGGCCGGTGGTGACACCAGCCGCCTGCCGATCGAGGCCCTGCGTGCCGATGGCGCGCTGGTCGCGGCAGTGGACATTGCGCACCTGCGCGGTGTGCTCAAGCGCGAGGGGGACCCGACCTGTTCGTTCGGTTCCGGTGACGTCGAGAATTTCTCACGTTGGCTGCAGGCCTCGCTGCATCTGCCCGGCTACCACCTGCCGCTGGTCGGCGGTGATGGCGAAGGTGCCGAGATGGCCTATTCGCTGGCAGCGCAGGCCGATACCCAGGTGTTCGCCGGTGTACTGACCACCGGCTTCTGCCCGGACCACAACCACCAGCGCATGGTCTGCGGCGATGGTGTGAAGCACGACAGGCTGCAGCCGGCCGAACTGAATTTTCCGTGGTTGAGCGCGGCCGGTGACCGCGGCTGCAAGGTCGGCCAGGCCAGCGCGTTCGTGCAGCAGGTCGCGATGGCACGCGAGTTCAAGCGCACCGCGCGCGGTGATGCGTCACCGGGCCTGGTGGCTGCGGCACGGGTGATCGGCGCGCAGGCCGGCGTCAGCCTGGCACCGCCGCCTGCTGCACTGAAGGGCCTGCCCGTGGTGGAAATGCCGGCGACCGGCAGCGGCGATACGCTGGCGGTGTTCGTCTCCGGTGACGGTGGCTGGGCTGGCCTGGACAAGAACGTGGCGTCGTCACTCAACGAGCATGGCGTGGCGGTCGTCGGCATCGATTCGCTGCGCTACTTCTGGAGCGAGCGCACACCGAAGGGCTTTGCGGGCGACCTGCAGAAGATCATCGACCACTACCGCCAGCAATGGCACCGCGAGAAGGTGATGTTGATCGGTTTCTCGCAGGGCGCCGACGTGCTGCCGGCCACCATCAACCAGCTCGACGTCGGCACCCGTGAGGCGCTGGAGCGCATCGTGCTGCTGTCGGTGGGCAGGAAGGCCGACTTCGAATTCCATGTCAGCAACTGGCTGGGCGGTGGCGGCGACGGCCTGCCGATCGCACCGGAAGTGGCCAGGCTGCCGGCGGAAAAAACGCTGTGCGTGTACGGCGACAAGGATGAGGACGCGCTGTGCCCGGATCTGCCGGCCAATGACGGCGTGAGGAAGGTGAAGCTGCCGGGCGATCACCATTTCTGTGGCGATTACGACCGCCTCGCCGAAGTGATCCTGAAGGGCGGGGTGTAGCGTTTGGTAGACGCCGATCTTGGTCGGCGCTGGGGCTGAAGGCGCCGCGGGCTGAGCGTGTCGACCAAGGTCGACACCTACCAGGCGCATGTAGCGTCGAACCACGCTCGACGGCTGTTGGTAGACGCCGACCTTGGTCGGCGCCGGGGCTGAAGGCACCGCGGGATGAGCGTGTCGACCAAGGTCGACACCTACCAGGCGCATGTAGCGTCGAGCCACGCTCGACGGCTGTTGGTAGACGCCGACCTTGGTCGGCGCTGGGGCTGAAGTGCCGCGGGATGAGCGTGTCGACCAAGGTCGACACCTACCAGGCGCATGTAGCGTCGAGCCACGCTCGACGACTGTTGGTAGACGCCGACCTTGGTCGGCGCCGGGGCTGAGGGTGCCGTGGGATGAGCGTGTCGACCAAGGTCGACACCTACCCGGCGCATGTAGCGTCGAGCCACGCTCGACGGCTGTTGGTAGACGCCGACCTTGGTCGGCGCCGGGGCTGAAGGTGCCGTGGAATGAGCGTGTCGACCAAGGTCGACACCTACCCGGCGCATGTAGCGTCGAGCCACGCTCGACGGCTGTTGGTAGACGCCGATCTTGGTCGGCGCTGGGGCTGAAGGCGCCGCGGGATGAGCGTGTCGACCAAGGTCGACACCTACCAGGCGCATGTAGCGTCGAGCCACGCCCGACGGCTGTTGGTAGACGCCGACCTTGGTCGGCGCTGGGGCTGAAGGCGCCGTGGGCTGAGCGTGTCGACCAAGGTCGACACCTACCGGGTGGCAGGTAGCGCCGGGCCATGCCCGGCGGATCGCGGCTTCAATTCCGCCGCGGATCCAGCGAGATCAGGCGCGTGGCATCCAGCAGCGCGGCCGGCAGATGCATGCCGCCGGGCGCGGCGAGATAGCGCGGCCGCCACTGCGGATCGAACTTCGATTTGAAGCGGCGCAGGCCACTGAATCCGTAGAAGCGTTCGCCGTGCCGCGCCAGCAGGCCGGCCAGTCGGTTCCAGCGACCGGCCAGCCGATGCTGTGCCAGCCCGGACAACGGTGCCATGCCCAGCGAGAAACGCGCATAGCCCTGCGCGCGGCCCCACAGGAACAGTTCGATGAAGAGGAAGTCCATCGTGCCCTTCGGTGCTTCGTTGACGTGGCGCATCAGGTCGACCGACAGCTCGGCGCCGGCCGGTGCCTGCCACAGGTTGGCGAACGCCACGATCTGGCCCTCGGCTTCGACCAGCGCGACCGGGAAGCGCACCAGGTAATCCGGGTCGTAGCTGCCCAGCGAGAAGCCCTTCTCATCGCCGGCCTTGTCTTCCAGCCATGCGTTGGAAATTGCGTGCAGGCGCGGCAGCAGGCTGGGAATTTCCTCCACCGGTGCCACGCGGAATGACAGGCCACCGCGCTTGCCCCGGTTCCAGGCTTGGCGCAGATCGGCGCGTTCGCGGCCTTCCAGGCCGAAGTCATGCAGCGGCACCATCGCTTCCTCGCCCAGCTTGACCAGGCCCAGGCCCAGGTCGAGGTAGGTCTGCCAATAGGTCTCGCCCACCTGGTAGAACACCGGGCGCAGGCCCAGCCGGTCGGCTTCCTCGCGGAAGCGCCAGATCAACGCGCGCGCCACGTCAGGCGGGCCGACCGGATCGCCCATCGCGATCAGCGAACCGCCGTAGCGCTGCATCATCACGAAGCCCTGTTTCGCGTCATCGCGCAACACCGCCTTGTCGGCGGTCAGTACCAGGCAGGCCTGGGTATCGGTGGCACCGGCCAATACCGGCGCCAGCGACTGCAGCGTGGCTTCGTCGGCGGGTTGCAGCGGGCTGCGCGTGCTGTGCAGCAACCGTGCCAGGCCGAACATCACCAGCGCGATGGCGACCACCAGCAACGCGCGCAGTGCACGCGGTGCATTGCCCGACACCGCGAACTGCCACCACAGCTCGTTCTGGTATTCGACATGGCTGTAGGTGAAGAACAGCAGCCAGGTGACCGCAACCAGCACCAGTCCGAGATTGCGCAGCCACGGCCACGACCAGGCTTCGTCCAGCAGGGCACCCTGGCGGTAGAACTCGCGGCGTGCGGCCCACAGTGCCATCGCCACCAGCACTGCCGAGACCGCGATCAACAGCTGGCCACCACGCAGCCACAGCGGCAGCGGGGTGATCACGCATACCGCCATCGCCAGCATCCACGCCGCATGGCTGCGTCGGGCCAGGCCCTGGCCGATCAGCAGCAGTGCAACGCCGCTGAGGCTGCCAATCAGATGGGATGTCTCCAGGATCGGCAGCGAGGCATTGACCAGGTGACGGCGAGGCGTCGGCAGCGTGCCGTCGATGACCAGCGCGGCGCCGATGCTGAACACCGCCAGCGCGATGATCTGCGGCAGCCACGGGCGCAGCGCGTTCCAGCCGGCGCGGGTTGCGCCGGCACTGGCCTGTAGCGGCTGACGCAGTGCCGGCGCGAGCGCGAGGAGCGTGGCCAGCACCAGCGGCAGTACGTAGTAGGTGACGCGGTAGATCAGTGCAGCCGCCAGCACCGCAGCCGGTGCCACCTGTGGCAACAGCTTCAACAGGCTCCATTCGAATACGCCCAGGCCCGCGGGAACCGTCGAGACCAAGCCGGCCAGCACTGCCACCAGGTACAGGCCGACGAAGCCCGGCAGGCCGGTCGGCGTGGAGTCCGGCAGCAGCACGTAGAACGCGGCACTGGCCAGCACCAGTTCGATCACGCTGAGTACGGTGACACCCAGCATGGTGCGGCGGTCGGGCAACCAGAGTGCATGGCCGAACACGCTGAACTGCCGTCCCTCGCGGCCGACCAGCAACACGGTGCCCACAAATGCGAGCAGGGCGGCCACGCCGACCACGCGCACCGCGTCTGGATTCAACGGCAACGCCAATGCCGCCGCTGCAGGCTCCATGCACAGTGCCACGCTGATCAACAGCCACGCACCGAACACGAAACCGAGCGTACTCATCAGCACCACCTGGCCGATCTGCGCCAGGTCCAGGCCGGCGCTGCGGTAGCCGCGCAGACGCACGGCGCCGCCGGTCAGTGCGGCAAAGCCCACGGTCTGGCCGAGGGTGTGCGCGAGGAAGGCGGTGATGCCGACGCGCGCGGGGTGCACGCGGATGCCGCTGCGACGCAGGCCGATGGCATCGAAACCGATCAGGCAGGCGTAACTGGCCAGGCCGAGTACCACGGTGAGCGCGATCTGCGTGCCGCTGAGCTGCCGGAACGCCTGGCGGATGGCGCGATAGCCGTGCTCGTCGAACTCGTTGGCCAGGCCGTGCAGGGCCAGGGCGAGGATCAGCAGGGGGATGACGATGGTGGCAACCCGCTTCCAGGTTGGCGTGGAAGAGGCAGTGGTGGAATCGACGGGGGCGGTCATCGGCGCAAGGGTGCGGCAGGAGGGGCGAGGGCGGTGTCAACGCGGGCGTGGCGCATCGTGCGCCTGTCATCGTCATTTGACCAGTGGGACCGTCGGAGTCCGGTAGTGACGTGTCGCGGAGGATGCCCGTGCACCCAACGTCGACCGGTTTGGAGGACAATGCAGGCCTGATCAACCGCAGGAGCCACGCCCATGATGGAGCGTTACGACGTCGGACCGCGCATGTCCGAAATGACCGTATACAACAAGGTCGCCTATCTCTCCGGCCAGATTCCGGAAGACACCAGCCAGGACATCACCGGCCAGACCCGGCAGGTGCTGGCAGAAATCGACAAGCTGCTGGCGTTGGTCGCCAGTGACCGCCAGCATGTGCTGCGCGCCGAGGTGTTCCTGGCCGACATGGCCGACTTCGACGGCATGAACAAGGCGTGGGATGAGTGGGTGGTCGAGGGTGCGACCCCGGCGCGTGCCACGGTCGAGGCCAAGCTGGCCCACGCTGACTGGAAGGTCGAGATCGTAGTGACGGCGGCGGTACCGTAACGGCAGGCAAGGTCAGGTCCCACCAGTGGAGGGTAGAGTCGACGGTTAGTCGACTATCGCGCGCAGCGCGGGGTTTTGCGCCGCCGGAACGAAGAGCAGTCGACAAACAGTCGACTCTACCCCGCCGCTCCACTGCCGGTTGGTCTGGTGGCTACGTTGGCACCAGCTCGATGCAGTCCACCGGGCACGGTGGAATGCACAGCTCGCAACCGGTGCACAGATCGGCAATGACCGTGTGCATGTACTTGGCGCCACCGACGATGGCATCCACCGGGCAGGCCTGGATGCACTTGGTGCAGCCGATGCAGTCGGCTTCCACGATCAATGCCACCTGCGGCGCCTTGTGCTCGCCGCGCGAACGATCAAACGGAATGGTGGGTACGTCCAGTACCTGCGCCAGTGCGCGCGCGCCAGCGTCGCCGCCCGGCGGGCAGCGGTCCACGCCTGCCTCGCCGCGCGCCATGGCCTGCGCGTACGGGCGGCAGCCGTCGTAGCCGCATTGCCCGCATTGGGTCTGCGGCAGCAGGCGGTCGAGGCGTTCGGTCAGGGGAGGAATCAGGCTCATGCGTGGCGAAGGCTGCGCGTTGGGGTTACTTCAAGGGTTTGCCACGGAACCAGCGCTCGTGGGCCAGCGCCAGCATCGGCTTGTCTTCGGAACTGTCACCGTAGGCATGGATGCGCACGTAGCGTGACAGATCGAACTGGCGGCGGATGTGCTCGACCTTGCGCGGGCCACAGTCGCCACCGGCATAGCGACCTGTGAGACGGCCGTCCTGGCTCTCCAGCCGGTTGCAGATCAAGTGCAGGCCCAGCTGTTCGCACCACGGCCGAAGATACAGGTCCAGCGAGCCGGACACGATCACCACGGTGTGCTGCTGTTCCTTGTGCCAGCGGATCTGCTCCAGCATTTCCGGGCGCACCACGTCGGGCAGGAACTCACGCGAGAAGCCGGCTGCCAGCGTGGCGATGTCATCGCTGTGGCGGTCGCTGAAGGTCAAACGGGTGACGCGCGCGCGGATGCGCTCGGCCGAGATCAGCTTCAGCTTGTACGCGGCCAGCCACGGGCCGACCTTCCACCACGCCTGTGCCAGCTGTTCGGCGGTGGCCACGCGGCGCAGGAAACGGCCGTAGGTATCGCAGGTGGTCACGGTGTGGTCGAAGTCGAACAGCGCCAGTTCCATTCCGTTGCCTCCCATCGCGTTGCCCCGAGGCCGGTGCTGCCGGCGGGCGTGGCCGCAACCACGCCCGCTGCGGGCATCAGCGGACCGGCATGCCCGGCTGCGCGCCGCTGTCGGCGTCCAGCAGCGCCAGCGCGCCGCCGTCGAAACCGGCCGACAGGATCATGCCTTCGCTCAGGCCGAAGCGCATCTTGCGCGGGGCCAGGTTGGCGATGAACACCACACTGCGGCCGACCAGCTTCTCCGGCTCGCCGTAGCTGGCGCGGATGCCGGAGAAGATCTGGCGCTTGCCCAGCTCGCCGGCGTCCAGTTCGAAGCGCAGCAGCTTGTCAGAACCTTCCACGAACTCGCAGACCAGCACCTTGCCGATGCGCAGGTCGAGCTTGGCGAAATCGTCGATGCCGATGTAGGCCGGAGCATCGGCACCCTTGGCTTCGTCCTTGGCCGGTGCCGGTGCGGCCGGCTTGGCGGCGTCGGTCCTGGCGGCGGGGGCGGCAGCGGCGGCCGGCTGCAGGGTGTCCTTGGAGGCGTCGATCATGGCGTCAATCTTCTTCGGGTCGATACGGGTGAACAGCGGGGTGTACTCGGTGATGCGATGGCCCAGCAGCGGCTGCGCCAGTTCGGTCCAGTCGGTCACCGGCGCGGCCAGGAAGGCCTCGGCCTGCGCAGCGGTGGCCGGCAGCACCGGCTTCAGTGCGGTGACCAGCACGCGGAACAGGTTCAGGCCCTGGCTGCACACCGCCTGCAGCTGCGCGTCGGCGCCTTCCTGCTTGGCGATCACCCACGGCTTGACGTCGTCGATGTAGCGGTTGGCTTCATCGGCCAGGGTCATGGTCAGGCGGATCGCCGCGGCCGGATCGTTGCGCTCGTAGGCTTCACGGATCGGCGCCAAGCCGTCGACGAAGCGCTGGTACTGCGCCGCATCGGGCAGCTGTGCGGCCAGCTGGCCGTCGAAACGCTTGCTGATGAAGCCGGCACAGCGGCTGGCCAGGTTGACGAACTTGCCGACCAGGTCGGCGTTGACGCGGGCGATGAAGTCACCCAGGTTCAGGTCGAGATCGTCGACGCCACCGCCGGACTTGGCGGCGTAGTAGTAGCGCAGCGCTTCCGGCTCCAGGCCGGCGTCGAGGAAGGTACGCGCCATCACGAAGGTGCCGCGCGATTTGCTCATCTTGGCGCCGTCTACGGTCAGGTAGCCGTTGACGTGCAGGCGGGTTGGCGCGCGGTGGCCGGTGCCATGCAGCACCGCCGGCCAGAACAGGCCGTGGAAGTTGACGATGTCCTTGCCGATGAAGTGGTGCAGCTCGGTGGCGGTGCCGGCGCGCAGATGCGCTTCGAAGTCTTCGCCGAGCTTGCCGCACAGGGTCTGGAAGCTGGACAGGTAGCCGATCGGCGCATCCAGCCAGACGTAGAAGTACTTGCCCGGCTGGCCCGGAATCTGGAAACCGAAGTACGGTGCGTCGCGCGAGATGTCCCACGCGCGCAGGCCACCTTCGGCATTGAGCCACTCACCCAGCTTGGCCTTCACGCCCGGCAGGGCGACATCGCCGGCCAGCCATTCGCGCAGGAATGCATCGAAGTGGCCCACCTCGAAGAAGAAGTGCTCCGAATCGCGCATTTCCGGCGTGGCACCGGAGATGACCGAACGCGGCTCCTTCAGGTCGGTCGGCGCATAGGTGGCGCCGCAGACTTCGCAGTTGTCGCCGTACTGGTCGGGGCTGCCGCAGTTCGGACAGATGCCCTTGACGTAGCGGTCGGGCAGGAACATGCCCTTGGCCGGGTCGTAGAACTGCGCCACCGAGCGGCGGCTGATGTGGCCGGCCGCTTCCAGCTTCAGGTAGAACTGCTCGGTCAGCGCCTTGTTGGCCGCCGAATTGGTCGAGTCGTAGTGATCGAAGGCCACGCCGAAGGCGGCGAAGTCACGTTCGTGACTGGCCTGGATGTTGGCGATGAAGGTTTCCGGGGTGACCCCGGCCTTCTCCGCGGCCAGCATGATCGGCGTGCCGTGGGTGTCGTCGGCGCAGACGAACCAGGCCTTGCCGCCACTCATTCGCCGCGCACGCACCCAGATGTCGGCCTGGATGTAGCCGACCAGGTGGCCCAGATGCAGCGGGCCGTTGGCGTAGGGCAGGGCGGTGGTGACGAGCGCGGTACGGGTCATGGTCGCGGGGTGAAGCCGAGGGGAACCGCAGAGTATCGCATGCCCGCAACGACGTGACCCGGCCGAAGCCGGGTCACGGGGATGAAGCGGGGCCTGGGGGCTTATTCGCGCTGCCAGGTCTGCGCGCGGCAGATGAAGGCAATGCAGCCGGACACGTCCAGCTTGGTGCCGCCGGGCTGCAGTTCCATCTTCGACTTGTAGGTCTTGCCGTTGGCCGGGTCGAGGATGGTGCCGCCGGACCACTTGTTGGCGCCGTCGGCCTTCAGGTTCCAGAGAATGGTCATGCCCTTCACCGGCTTGTTCTTGTTGGCGCCTTCACAGCCGTCGCAGACCGGGTTCGGGCCCTTGTCCGAGTGCAGGATGTCGACCACCTTGCCGGTCAGCGTGCCGTTGGCGGCCTGGCTGATCTCGACGATCGACTTCACCTTGCCGGTTTTGTCGTCGATGGTCTTCCAGCGGCCGGCGGCGCCGTCGGTGGCCTGTGCCGACAGGGCGGCCAGGCACAGCGGCAGTGCCAGCAGCAGGGTCTTGAAGGTGTTGCGCATGGTCCCCTCCCAGGGTTCATTCCGGCACGCTGCCGGCATGGGTCGACTGTATACCCATTCGGCGGGGTATGGGGAAGGGGGGCTTTGCAGGGCTGCGCCCTGCACCTGCGGGGGCAACAGCAACTGCAACAGCAACAGCGGGCTATCCGTGGGATGGCGGGGTGGGTCCGGTTGCGGGGGGCGCTGCAAGTACGTCCATGTAAGCTCGGTCGCCGCATCCATGCGGCTCACGCCCCCGCAACGTTGCGGGGGACGGCGTGAATACGTCCATGTAGCCTCGGTCGCGCCATCCATGGCGCTCACGCCCCCTCAACCGGACCCACCCCGCCTTCGACAGTTTCCTGCGATCTGTCGGAACGGCGTTCTGCTTTGGTGGGTGCCGACCGTTGGTCGGCACGGGGTCTGATTCCGCTCTGAATATCGATATCTGACAGATGTGTCGACCAAGGTCGACACCTACCAACAGCCGCGAAGATCTGTCAGAGGTGGGGCGGTGTCGGAGTGCGGGGTGTCAGCCGCATGGATGCGGCTGCCAAGCTTACAGGGATGTACTTGCAGGGTCCCCGCACTCCGATACCGTCCCGCCAACCCACGGAATGCCCGCTTTGGCTGTTGCCGTTGCCGTTGCGTTGCATTGAGCAGGGTGCAGGGCTGCAAGCCCTGCAAAAAACACCCTCACTTCACCCAGCTGTCGATCTCGCCGTGGGCGAACGGCCCCAGCTTCGCCTTCACCAGCCGGCCCTGTGCATCGAACAGCACGCTGTAGGGCAGCAGGCCCTGCGTATTGCCCAGCTGCACGCTGGCATCGCGTGGCCCGGGTGTCTCGATCACGATCGGGTAATCCACCGGTACCTGCTGCAGGAAGCGGCGCACGTCTTCCGGCGTATCCAATGCCAGGCCCAGCACCTGCACGCCTTCGCTGCCCTGGGTATGGGCAAAGCGTGCCAGCTCCGGCATCTCTTCCACGCAGGGGGCACACCAGCTGGCCCAGACGTTGATCAGCAGCGGGCGGCCGGTAGCGTGCTGGCGCAGGTCCAGCGGTCGGCCTTCAAGATCGGGCAGCGACAGCGCGGGCAGGCTGTCGCCGACCTGCAGGGCGGGTGCCACCGCCGCCACCGCAGGCGCCGCTGGCATGGCCTCAGGCGCAGCCGGCGCGGGAGCCAATCGATGCCCGGCCCACAGGCCGAGGCCGGCGGCCAGCACCGCTGTCCACAGCAGCGCTGGCCGTTGCCATTTCATCGTGCGGTGCGCAGCAGCGCTTCCTCGACCACCGCCTGGGTCAGCAGGGTCGGCAGCACGGTCGGCGGTGCGCCGGGGCCGTACACCACGTACAGCGGCACGCCCACGGCCTTGTGCTCTTCCAGGAACGTGGTGATCTGCGGATCGACGTTGGTGTAGTCACCGCGCATGTACACCGCGTTGGTGCGCTTGAGCAGTTCCTTGAACTCTGGGCGCGACAGCACGGCGCGCTCGTTGGCCTTGCAGCTCACGCACCAGTCGGCGGTCATGTTCACGAACACCACGCGGTTGTCGGCGCGCAGGCGATCCAGCAGCTGCGGCGAGTATTCGACCACGTTGTCAGTCGCCGCCTGTGCGGCACGCGCCGGCGCTGCCAGCTGGGTCACGCCCCAGGCAGGAACCAGTGCACCGATCGCCAGCAGCACGCCGAGCAGGGTGACGGCGCGCGAGCCGGTCCAGCGGTTGCGTTCAAACAGCCACAGACCGAAGGCCAGCAGCAGCAGGCCACCCAGCACCAGCGCCATGCCGTCCACGCCGCGCTGCTTGCCCAGCACCCACAGCAGCCACAGCACGGTGGCATACATCGGGAAGGCCAGCACGTGCTTGAGCGTTTCCATCCACGGGCCCGGCTTGGGCAGGCGGCGCGCCAGTGCCGGCACGAAGCCGATCAGCAGGAACGGCAGGGCCAGGCCCAGGCCGAGGAACAGGAACACGGTCATCGCCTTCAGCGGGGGGGCAATGAACGCGTAGGCAATCGCGCCGCCCATGAACGGGCCGACGCAGGCACTGCCGACCACGCAGGCCAGCGCACCGGTGAAGAAATCACCGGCCGGGCCACTGCGGCTGGCCAGCGACTGGCCGAGGTTGCCGATGCCGCCGCCCAGTGTGAACACGCCGGACAGGCTCAGGCCCACCGCGAACATGATGTAGGCCAGCGCCGCCACCACGCCCGGGTGCTGCAGCTGGAAGCCGATGCCGACGGCGTTGCCGATCGCGCGCAGGCCAACCATCAACGCACCGATCACCGCGAACGCGACCAAGACGCCCAGCGTGTACCAGAGGGCATGGCTGCGCGCGCGCTGCGGGCTTTCGCCACTCTGCGCCAGGCTCAGGACCTTCAGCGACAGGATCGGCAGCACGCAGGGCATCAGGTTCAGTACCAGGCCACCGGCCAGCGCCAGCAGCAGGACCCATACGAACGAACGGTCCGGATTCGGCGTGGTCACCGGCGGTCGCGTGCGCAGCGCGTTGTCACCCTGTGCATCGGCGGCGAACTCACTGCTGGCGGTGCCGTCACCTGCAGCAGGGGTCGTTGCATCCGTATTGGGCACGGTTGGCAGCAGGCGCAGCGGTGCGCCGTTGGCGGCTTCGCGTGGTGCGCCGTTGGCAGCGGGCAGCGGGCTGATCACCTCATTGCGCGGTGGCGCCTGGTCGGCACTGCTGCTGACCTTGCCGGCCGGAATGGACAGCTTCACCCGGCGGGTCATCGGCGGGTAGCAGATGCCATCGGTCTGGCAACCCTGGAAGGTCACCACCAGAGTGCTGTCGACCGCATCGGCGATGGAGCGGCGCAGCGGCAGCGGCACTTCCACCTGGTTGAAGTACACCGAGACATCGCCGAAGTGTTCGTCGCGATGCGACTGTGCGGCAGGCCAGCGCAGCTTGTCGGCCAGCACCCCGGTGCTGCCGTCCAGCTTCACCGAAGTGCGGTCGCGATACAGGTAGTAGCCCGGTGCCGGGCTGAAGCGCAGCAGCAGGGTATTGCCGTCGCTGGCGATGGCGTCGAAGCCGAACGCCTGCTCCGACGGCAGCGGCAGCGCCTGGCTGTTGCTGGCCGCCCCCGGCAGGCGCAGGCCGCCGCTGTTGCCGGCACCGGCCAGCGGGTTGTTGAACGGGCTTGCCGCACCGGTACGCGCGGCAGGCACCGCGGCCGCCGCACCGGCGCCCGGCAGGGTGACCTGCACCACGCGCTTCTGCGGCGGGTAGCAGACACCGGCATCGGCGCAGCCCTGGTAACGCACTTCCAGGCTGATGGTGCCGGCGGCGTCGGTCGGCGTGCCGGGCAGGGTGGCCTGCAGGCGTTCGCGATAGGTTTCGACTTCGCCGAAGAAATCGTCGTGGTGCTTGTCGCCCTTGGGCATCTGCAGCGCGCCGGCATTGAAGGCCGGGTCGGCCTTGACGCTGGTGCGGTGGCGATACAGGTAATAGCCCGGTGCGATCTTGAACTGCAGTTGCACCTGGCCACGCTCGGCGGCGGTCGCGGTCAGTGCGAACGCCTGGTCCACCGGCAGCAGGTCTTTCTCATCCAGGGCGAACGCCGGCAGCGAGAGCCACAACAGGGCGCACAAGGCGGCGCCACGCGCAAACAGAGTCTTCAATCAGTGTCCTCCCGGGTCTGTGCCCGGATCCAGTCCAGATACGCCGGCAGGCCGGCCCGGGTTTCGACCGCAATGCACTCCGGGAGTTCATACGGATGCAGTTCGACGATCCGGGCAATCGCGTCATCGACGCGACTCGCGGTGGTCTTCACCAGCAGCTGCAGCTCGGCGTCGGTGGTCACCTCGCCCTGCCAGCGGTAGGTCGACTGCGCGCCATCGAGGCGGGTCACGCACGCGGCCAGGCGCTCGCCGACCAGCGCGTGCGCGATGCGCTCGGCACTGGCCCGGTCCGGGCAGGTGGTCAACAGCAGCAGGACGGGATCGACGGTCGACATGACCGTCGAGTATAGGGCCGCCGCCGGGGCAGGGCCCGGCGGCGGCAGTGGACCGCTGCGTTGCGCGGTCAGTTGGCCAGCTGGCAGGAGGCCGGCTTGGCCGAGGTGAACAGGCCCGGGGTCGCCCACTCGGGGTGGTCGATGAACGGGTTGCGGTTGCCCTGGAAGCTGTAGATCACGTCGTTGCGGGCACGCTCGGCATCATCCGGCGGATCGGACAGGTGCCAGTCGATCAGCGTCGAGAGCAGGCCCATGTAGGCCGGCGAACTGCTGGTCTTGACGATCCTGCTGCGGTCGTCGGTCAGCTCCAGGTCCGGCTCGGACTGGCCGGTGGCCGCATCCTTGCCGCCCTCGTAGCGGATCGCCATGTACATCACCGCACGCGCCATGTCGCCCTTGCGCTTGCCCCACACCTCGAAGGTGCCGGTGTTGCCGTCCGGCGTGCGCACCCAGTTGGAATTGCCCGGGTAGCCGCCGCTGCCGCCGCCCTGGCCGTTGTTGGCCTCGGTGGCGCGTTCGCCGCAGTTGGCGTCGCACTTGCCGAACGGCTTGTTGCCACGGTCGGCGTTCCACTGCGCGTCGGTCAGGTACAGCATGTGGGTGTCGGTGTACGGCGCGTACGGCAGGCCCTTGTCGCCGGTGGTGCTGGCAAAGCCCAGCGAGTTCGGCCAGGTGTGCTCGCGGTTGTACTTCAGGCCGCCGCCGCTGCCGGCGCGATCGGTCACCTTGGCGTAGCTGCGGTTGCGGTACGCATCCAGGATCCTGCCGCTGTTGTTCGGATCCTCGTCGGCGATCTCCAGGATGGTCCAGGTGCTGGTGTCCGAGCCGCTATACGGGTAGGCGGTGTGGCCCTTGATGGTGGCGTGCAGCGAGCAGCGCAGCTGGCTGGGGCTGCTGGTGTTGACCTTGGAGTAGTAACCGGCCGGCACGCCCGGGTTGCCCGGGTCCGGATTGCCGCCGGTGCTGGCCACGGTGAAGGCGATGCGGCTGTCGGCGGCGGGGTGCGCCCCCTGCAGGTCGGTGATGCGCGCGGCGCGGATGTCGAAGCGGCAGGCTTCACCGGCCACCAGCGCGGTGTTGGTGGACAGCTTCACGCTGCGGCCGCTGGCCGGGTAGGTCAGCGGCACGCTGCCGGAGGTGCCGCAGCTCAGGGCGAAGGCGCCGCTGGCCAGGTTCACCGTCTCGCTGAACACCACTTCCAGGTCGGCCGCGGCCGGGAAGGTGCTGCTGCCCTGCGCTGGGGTGGTGGTGGACACTGACGGCGGCGTGTTCGGGCCTGGGGTGCCGCCACCGCTGAAGGTCTGGCCGTTGTTGCAGTTGCCGAATGTCTGCCTGGCCGATTCGGCCCAGGTGAAGTGGGCGTACTGGCTGCCGCTGCCGGTCAGCTGCAGCGAGGTGCCCGGGGCCGTGCTGTTGGTCTCGGCCACCGGAATGTTCTGGCTGGTCATGCCGGCGGCAGGGCCACCGGAGGCGGTGATGGCGCCCTCGTAGCTGAGGAACTGCACCACCTTGCCGCTGGCATCGACCAGGGCGATGCCGTCGTTCGGGCCGTTCTGCAGGCCGTTGGTCGGGTAGCTGACCACGGCCAGGGTGGCGCTGCCGCAACCCGCGGCGGTGCCGGCCGGGACCGGATTGTTGGCGTAGACCGTGGCGGCCGAAGGATTGCTGCCGTTGTAGAGATAGAGGCGGTAGCCGGACAGGTCCTCGCCCGCGGTAGCGACCACTTCGATGGCTTCGCCGACGTCACCGGCGGCGGTGCTGTCGTCGTAGTGCAGTTCGTTGATGAAGACTTCGGCCTGGGCCGGCGCGGCGGCCAGCGCAAGCAGGCAGGCGGCGGCAAGCGGGGACAGCAATCGCATCGACTACTCCTTGTGATTGGGAATGCGCGGCCGAGCCTAAGGCCGATCCAGTGACACTTTGTCGTAAATGAACGTCAGATATCTGACAGTGCGACGCGAGTCACCAAAAGTCGAGGATTCCAGAGACAGGGTTGCCGCGTTGCACCGGCATCCAGGCCTTCACATGGGCGCAGATCGAGTGGGCCCGGGGCAGTGAAATTTTTTCCGCGAGCGGCCTTGAAAGGTCCGGGGCCAGCTCCATCTCTGTCCTGCTCCCGATTCATCGGGCTTTTTCGCGAGCAATGCTGGCAGTCACCTGGGGTGAGTGCTAACATCGCCAGACTTTTTCAGACCAATCAATAACTTAAGAGGTCTCTCATGAGCATCAAGCCGCTGCACGACCGCGTTGTGGTCAAGCCGATCGAAGCCGACGAAATCTCCGCCGGTGGCATCGTCATTCCGGATTCGGCCAAGGAAAAGTCCACCAAGGGTGAAGTCGTGGCCGTCGGCCCGGGCAAGCCGCTGGACAACGGCAGCGTGCGCGCGCCGTCGCTGAAGGTCGGCGACAAGGTCATCTACGGCCAGTACGCCGGCAGCTCGTACAAGAGCGAAGGCGTCGAGTACAAGGTCCTGCGCGAAGACGACGTGCTCGCCGTCATCGGCTGAGCCTCGGCGCGACCTGTTTCAACCTGATCCCCAAATCCCAGCCGCCGGGCATCGTCCGGCGCTACCAATGAGGTAATTGCAATGGCTGCCAAGGATATTCGTTTCGGTGAAGACGCCCGTTCGCGCATGGTGCGCGGCGTCAACGTTCTCGCCAATGCCGTCAAGGCCACCCTGGGCCCGAAGGGCCGCAACGTCGTGCTGGAAAAGAGCTTCGGCGCGCCGACCATCACCAAGGACGGCGTCTCCGTCGCCAAGGAAATCGAACTGGCTGACAAGTTCGAGAACATGGGTGCGCAGATGGTGAAGGAAGTTGCTTCCCGCACCAACGACGACGCTGGCGACGGCACCACCACCGCCACCGTGCTGGCCCAGGCCCTGATCCGCGAAGGCGCCAAGGCTGTTGCCGCCGGCATGAACCCGATGGACCTCAAGCGTGGTATCGACAAGGCCGTCGTGGCCGCCGTTGCCGAGCTGAAGACCATCTCCAAGCCGACCGCCGACGACAAGGCGATTGCCCAGGTCGGTACCATCTCGGCCAACTCGGACGAGTCGATCGGCCAGATCATCGCTGACGCGATGAAGGAAGTCGGCAAGGAAGGCGTGATCACCGTTGAAGAAGGCTCGGGCCTGGACAACGAGCTGGACGTGGTCAAGGGCATGCAGTTCGACCGCGGCTACCTGTCCCCGTACTTCATCAACAACCAGCAGTCGCAGACCGCTGACCTGGATGACCCGTTCATCCTGCTGCACGACAAGAAGATCTCCAACGTCCGTGACCTGCTGCCGGTGCTGGAAGGCGTCGCCAAGGCCGGCAAGCCGCTGCTGATCGTGGCCGAAGAAGTCGAAGGCGAAGCGCTGGCGACCCTGGTGGTCAACACCATCCGTGGCATCGTCAAGGTCGTGGCCGTCAAGGCGCCGGGCTTCGGCGACCGTCGCAAGGCGATGCTGGAAGACATGGCCGTGCTGACCGGCGGCACCGTGATCTCCGAAGAAGTGGGCCTGTCGCTGGAAAAGGCCACCATCAAGGACCTGGGCCGCGCCAAGAAGGTGCAGGTCTCCAAGGAAAACACCACCATCATCGATGGCGTGGGTGACAAGGCTGCCGTCGACGCACGCGTCGGCCAGATCAAGACCCAGATCCAGGACACCTCCTCGGATTACGACCGCGAGAAGCTGCAGGAACGCGTGGCCAAGCTGGCCGGTGGCGTTGCCGTGATCAAGGTCGGTGCTTCGACCGAAATCGAAATGAAGGAAAAGAAGGATCGCGTCGACGACGCCCTGCACGCTACCCGTGCAGCCGTTGAAGAAGGCGTGGTCCCGGGCGGCGGCGTGGCCCTGGTCCGTGCGGTCACCGCACTGGCCGGCCTGAAGGGTGCCAACGAAGACCAGAACCACGGCATCCAGATCGCCCTGCGCGCGATGGAAGCCCCGCTGCGCGAAATCGTGGCCAACGCCGGTGAAGAACCGTCGGTCATCATCAACAAGGTCAAGGAAGGCACCGGCAGCTTCGGCTACAACGCCGCCACCGGCGAGTTCGGCGACATGCTGCAGTTCGGCATCCTGGACCCGACCAAGGTGACCCGTTCGGCGCTGCAGAACGCGGCCTCGATCGCTGGCCTGATGATCACCACCGAAGCCATGGTTGCCGAAGCTCCGAAGAAGGACGAGCCGGCCATGGGTGGCGCCGGTGGCATGGGCGGCATGGGCGGCATGGGTGGCATGGACTTCTAAGTCCCCACGTTCGCCCCGCAATGAAAAACCCCGCCGCAAGGCGGGGTTTTTTTGTGGCCGGCTGCAATGGCATCGCTTTTCGAGCGGCTCATCCTGCGTCCTGCAGGGTGTGTGTGCCTGCTGCCTGCGGCGTCATCAATGCTGCATGCAACCAGGTCATGAAAGCAGGTATCGCCGCGTTGGCCTCGCCGTCCGCACGCGTCACCGCGTAGTAGGCGAAGGCCTGTGGCCAGGGCTGGTCGATCACCACCTGCAGCCGGCCATTGGCGAGTTCTTCGGCCGCGTGGATGTCGCGCACCAGGGCGATGCCTTGCCCGGCCACCGCCGCGCGGATCAGCAACAGGTCGTCATCGAACGCAGGGCCGCGCTCCAGTCGTTCATCGCCGGGCAGATCCAGTGCCTGGAACCACAGCCGCCAGTCGCTGCGGTCGGCGTCCTGCAGCAGCGGCAGCTGCAGGCAATCCTGCACTGTACCCACGGCAGGCGTGCTGGCCAGCAGCGCAGGGCTGGCCACCGGCAGCAGTACCGGTGCCATCAGGTGCTCGGCATGCAGGCCAGGGTAGCGGCCCAGACCATGACGGATCGCGATGTCCACCCCCTCGCGGCGCAGGTCGACCAACGCCGCGCTCGAGTCCAGCTGCACGTCCACCTGCGGATGCAACGCACTGAACCCGCCCAGTCGCGGCGCCAACCACTGTGCGGCGAAGCTCGGTGCCGCGCTGATGCGTAGCGTGCACCGTGTTTCCCAGCGTTCGAGTGTCTGCAGGCTCTGTGCGATCTGGTCGAAGGCCTGCAGCAGCTCCGGATACACACGCGCGCCGGCTGCACTGAGCACCACGCCATGCCGGGTGCGGTCGAACAGGCTCACGCCCAGCCGCTCCTGCAGCTGTCGAAGCTGCTGGCTGATTGCACCAGGTGTCACCCCCATCGCATCGGCGGCGGCGGTCAGGCTGCCATGTCGGCCGGTTTCAACGAAGGCCCGCAGGCCCAGCAGCGGCAGCACCGCACCCATCTCCACTCTCCTGTAACCGCGTCGGCACGCGCCGCGCTGCGACAGCATATCGACCGCACTGCAGCCTGTCGCGCGCGCGTCGCGCACGTTGAGCCCCGCTCAACTCCCCGTGCAGGAGACATCGTTTCCCCGCGACGCAGGCCTTTCCTAGACTGCCTGCACGGCTGCTGCAGCGCCCGTTCCCGCATCGCCCGGCCACCTTCAACGGCCGGTGCATGCCGTCGCTCCCTGCGTCCAGGATTCCCATGAACGAACCTTCGCTGCACCTGTACTCCGACAGTTCTCCCAATGGCTTCAAGGCCACCATCGCACTGGAAGAACTGGGTCTTCCCTATCACCTTCACCACGTCCACATCGCCGATGGTGAACATCGCCATCCCGACTTCCTGCGGCTCAACCCGCATGGCCGCATTCCCGTGCTGGAAGATCGCGCGCGCGGCATCGTTGTCTTCGAATCGGCGGCGATCCTGATGTACCTGGCCGAACAGGGCAATGCGTTGCTGCCTTCCGAACCGGCTGCGCGCTGGGAGACGCTGACCTGGCTGATGTTCCATGCCGCCAGCGTCGGCCCGATCCTCGGCCAGCGCGTGCACTTCGAGCATTTCGCGCAACAGCCCGATTCCGCGGCAATCGAACGCTACCGGCGCCTGAGCGACGAGCTGTTCGGCGTACTCGACCAGCGCCTGCAGGGACGCGAGTGGTTGGCTGGCGATCACTACTCGATTGCCGACATCGCCCACTTCGGCTGGCTGCACATCGCCCGCATCATCGACATCGATTTGTCGCGGCATCGCCATCTGGATGCGTGGTACGCACGGGTTGCAGCACGCCCTGCGGTACAGCGCGGCGTGCAGCTGCCCGAGCCGGCCACCGGACCGTAAGGAGGCGACGCATATGAACGATTCCATTGCAGTGCCGGGCGCGTCGGCGCCGGTCTTTGCCACGCACCCGGGCTACCAGCGCATGTTCCGCGCCGACGCGCTGACCCTGGGCATCTACCTGCCGCTGCGTTTCTACCAGGGCGACATGGCCGTGCTGCAGGGCCAGGCGCGGCTGGTGGAGGAGATCGACCGCCATGGCTTCGCTGCGGTATGGGTGCGTGACGTACCGCTGTTCGATCCGTTTTTCGGCGATGCGGGGCAGCTGTTCGATCCATTCACCTACCTTGCGTGGCTGGCAGCGCGCACACAGCGCGTGGCCCTGGCCACCGGCAGCGTGGTGCTGCCACTGCGCCATCCGATCGATCTGGCCAAGGCCGCGGCGTCGATCGATCAGCTGTCTGGTGGGCGGCTGGTGATGGGTGTGGCGTCCGGTGATCGCCCGCTGGAATTCCCGGCCTATGGACTGGAGCACGCGGCGCGCGGAGAACGTTTCGCTACCGCAATGAACGAGATGCGCCGTTGGCTGCAGCCGGGCACGGATGGGCGGATGACACATGCCGGGGCCGAGCAGGGTGTGCAGTTGCTGCCGCCCACAGTCAGTGGTCGCGTTCCGCTGGTTGTCACCGGCGGTGCGCGCCAGTCGCTGGAGTGGATCGGCCAGCATGCCGATGGCTGGCTGACCTATCCCGAGGCCACCCACGACGCCGCCGGCCCGCAGCGGCTGGCCGCGAAGATCCGTGCCTGGCGCACGCTGATCCCGGAGGGGGGCTTCCGTCCGCACATGACCAACGAGTGGATCGACCTGGTGGATGACCCGGATCATCCACGCATGCCGTTGCGGGGTGGCTTCACCCTGCGCACCGGCCGCAAGGGTCTGATCGATCTGCTGCAGGCCTGGCAGCGGGCCGGCGTCAACCATGCCGCACTGGGGATCCAGTTCGCCGAGCGGCCTGCCGGCGAGGTGCTGCAGGAGCTGGCCGAGGAGGTACTGCCGTTGTTCCCGTCGCATCCCGGGCCGGCGGCGAAGGTGATGGACTGGTAGCACGTTCGCAGGCGCCGGCCGCTGCTCAGTTGGCCGGCCGACGCAGGCAGATCCGTGCGGCGCCGGCACCGATGTCCACCTGGCCGCCGCGCATTGCATCGGCACCGAGGATCAGCGCCGGCCGTGCCTCCAGGCCAATGGCCTTGAATACCGGCAGCTCGCTGATCCGTACTTCCATCGGGGGATGTCGCCAGCCAGCGCTGGTCATGCTGGGCAGGGTGTACAGCCAGGTGGCCTGCCTTCCGCCACCCAGGCCTTCAGTGCCTTTCCCGCGAACACGCACGCGCTGGTCGCTGCCGTCGGTGCGCACGCCCAATGCGCGTGCGGCTTCGGCATTGAGCACGGTCTGCGCCGCGCCGGTATCGACCACGGCGATGGCTTCCACACCGGCATCACCCAGTGCCACCGTGATGAAACCGAAGTGGCGCAATCCAGCCTTGCGATCCGGCAGTGCGTTGGCCTGGCACCCGTTTCCATCCAGCGCGAGCCGGCCCGGGGTCCACAGCGCGAGCTCATTGCGGCCGAAGTCCCAGCGGGTATCCCAGCGTCCGGTCAGGTCATTGCCGACCAGGCCATCAATGACCGCCTCATCATCCTTCGCCAACGAGGACAGATCGGCCTGAACGCCACTGGCCTGCAGCTGCCAGCTGCCCAGCCGCCAGGACGTGGTGCGCATCCGTCGCAGCTGGGCCGCCTTCGCACTGGCGCCTTGCGCATGCGACACCGCCGCATCGGCGTCTTCCAGACCATAGCGCCGGGCCACGCGGTCATCCACCAGGGTCGCACCGGCTGCACTGTCGACCACGAAGCGCAACGGCTCCGCACGCCCGTCCAGCGAGACGGCCACGGCCGGATGCCCGCCCTGCATCCACATCGGCAGCACGTGTTCGGGGGCATCGCCTGCCAGCGCAGGCAGCGGGAGGGCAAGCAGGGGAAGCAGGGTGAGGCGCAAGGGGCATCTCCGTAGTGATCGATGACGACCATTGGCGCGCCCTGGCGTATCGCGGGAATATCGGCGCTGATACCGTCCTGATACACAACGGCCCGATACTGACCCCATGAACGCTCCCGCCCGGGTCATCGTTGTCGATGACGACGCCAGCATCCGTGATGCCATCGCCGACTGCCTGCAGCTGCATGGCTACGATGTGCGGGTGGCGGGCGGTGCGGCGGCGTTGGATGTGCTGCTGCAGGCCGAGCGCCCGGACGTGATCATCCTCGACTGGATGATGCCCGGCGAGGATGGCCTGTCGGTCTGCCGCCGGCTGCAGGCGCGGGCGATCCCGATCCTGATGCTGTCGGCGATGGGCAGCGCGCCGGACCGGGTGATCGGTCTGGAGATGGGGGCAGACGACTACCTGGCCAAACCGTTTGATCCGCGTGAGCTGCTGGCACGGGTGCGGGCGCTGTTGCGCCGCCAGCACAAGCTGCGTGAGCAGGTGGCCAACGAGCTGCGCTTTTCTGGATGGCGGTTGCTTCCTGGGCAGCGCCGCCTGATCACGCCGGATGGCGCTGAGCTGGCCTTGAGCCGTGGTGAATTTTCCCTGCTGCTGGTGCTGGCCGAGCGCCCCGGGCGGGTGCTCGGCCGCGAGCAGTTGCTGCAGCTGATGCACGGCGAACCCAGCGACAGCGTTGATCGTGCCATTGATCTGGCGATCAGCCGATTGCGCCGCAAGCTGGGACACGCAGTGCCCGGCGCTGAAACCCTGGTGCAGACACTGCGCGGGGAAGGCTATCGCTTCGGTACCGAGGTCCAGGTGCTGTGAATACCCGCTGGTCCACTGCGCGCTGGATCGCGGTGCTGGCCCTGGCCAGCCTGTTGCTGGCCACCCTGGTCAGCGTCGCGGTGGTGGGCTGGATGCCACGCCCCGCGCCGCCGCCGATGCGGTTGGACCAGGCCACGCAGGTGCTGCGGGGGGAACAGACGCCGGCGTCGCTGGGCTTGCATCTGGCGGCGCAGGCAGCGCCGCCTCAAGGCAGCGCCAGCGATTGGCTTACGCAGCTGGCGGCGCTGCAGCTGGGCTCGCCGGTGGAGGATGTTCGGCTGGTATGGAGTGGACAAGGCAAGGCGCCCGATGTGCAGATCATCGAAGGTGGCGCGGTGCTGGATGCCACGGCGCGGGCCGGCGTACTGAAGGCGCAGTCAGCAGTGCTGACCGCCATGCAATGGCCGCCGTTCGAACTGGGCGTGCGCCAGGCCGATGGCCGTTGGCGGGTGGTGGGCAGCGATCACAGCGATCTGGCGGCCTGGCGCCGCCAGGTGGTGCTTGCCCTGCTGGGCGGTGCCGTACTGCTGGCGCCGTTGGCAGCATGGGCGTCAATCCGCTTGGGGCGCCCGTTGCGACGCTTGGCCGAAGCCAGTGCACGTGTGGATCTGCAGGCCGATACACCCTTGCCGGATGACGGCCCGCGCGAAGTGCAGGTGCTGGCTGCGGCGATCAGCGCGGGTCGTGGGCGGCTGCGCGAACAGGCACAGGACATGACCCGCATGCTGGCTGCTGTAGCGCACGACCTGCGCACGCCGCTGACCGGCCTGCGCCTGCGTGCGGAGTTCGCACCACCGGCACAGGCCGCACGGATGGTGGCCGACATCGAACGCATGGATACGATGATCGAGCAGGTGCTCGACTACGCACGCGGCGAACTGCAACCGCTGGAGTTGCGGCAGCTTGACCTGGCGGCGTTGCTGGAAGAGTGCGTGCAGAGTGCTCTCCTGCGCGGCATCGATATCTCCGCCGAGGGACCGGACGTGCTGCCTTGGCAGGGCGATGCGCTCCTGCTGCGGCGGGCGATCGACAACCTCATCGACAACGCCGCTCGCTATGCCGGCGCAGTGGAACTGCGGATCGCGGTGGTGGGGCGCGGGGCGCAACTGGATGTGATGGACCGCGGTCCGGGCATCGCCGAGGGCGACCGTGTACGCGTGCTGCAACCGTTCCAGCGCAGCGAGAGTTCGCGCAGTCGCGCCACTGGCGGAGCGGGACTTGGGCTGGCAGTGGCGGCCAACGTGGCACGGCGGCATGCAGGTGAACTGCAGCTGCTGCAGCGTGATGGCGGTGGATTGATCGCCCGCCTGCTGCTGGGGACGGCTCCCTGACAGCACGTACGGATTGACGCGGCACCGCTCTTTCGATTTATGATTAGGCGCCTAATCATATCGGTATGGATGATGATCGAAGCCAAGCACCATGCCCTGATGGATGAGGCGAAGCGACGCGGCCACGCCAACGTCGCGCAGCTGCGCCTGTGCTTCCAGCTGCTCTCGTTGTCGTCGTCCATCGACCACGATTGCGCCACCCGGCTGGCGCCACACGGGCTCAGTGAGGGTCGCTTCATCGTGCTGTTCCTGCTGCATGGGGCCGGTGGCACGCTACCGCCCCACGAGCTGGCCGAACGCGCAGGCGTCACCCGCGCCACCATCAGCGGCCTGCTCGATGGCCTGCAGCGCGAAGAACTGCTGCAGCGTCGCAGCGATGCTGAGGATGGCCGTCGCCTGCAGATCGTATTGACCGCACGGGGAAAACGCTTGGCCGAGACGCTGTTCGACCAGCACACACAGTGGATCGGTGGCCTGTTCAATGGTCTGGATACCGATGAACAGCAGCAGCTGTCGCGGTTGCTGCACAAGGTCTGGCAGCACACCGATGCTGGACGAGAGTCTGCAGCATGAGCCCGGCGATTGCGGCGCAACGCCTGCATGAACTCAACACCGGTCGCGTTGCCACCACCCATCTGGCCGAATGCCTGGCAGTGGATTTCGCCGCGTTGCTGCAGGTGGTGGCGCCTGAGCTTGCACCGGAAGCGCTGCAACGCATGCGGGATGCCTCAGGCAAGGGCATCACGCTGCGCATGGCCCTGGCCGCGCAACTGCTGCGTGAGGCGGGGCAGGGCGCGCCTGAGTTCTGGCAGGATCACAGCTCCGATACCGTGCGTGGCTGGGCCTGCTATCTGGTCGGCAGCGATGCCCGCGCAACGTTGGCAGAGAAGCTGCAGCAGATGCGCACGCTGGCCGATGACCCACACTTCGGTGTGCGCGAATGGGCGTGGCTGGCGCTACGCATGGACATCGTTGCCGCGCCGATGCAGGCGCTTGAGTACCTGCAACCCTGGACACAGGAAACATCGCCGTACCTGCGTCGCTTCGCCTGTGAAGCGCTTCGCCCACGCGGTGTCTGGGCCACGCATATCGCACTGTTCAAGCAGCATCCGGACCTTGCGTTACCCATGTTGGAAGCACTGGCTGACGACCCGGAACGCTATGTGCAGGATTCGGTCGGCAACTGGCTCAATGACGCCGGCAAGACTCAGCCGCAGTGGCTGCGCGAGCTGTGCACGCGTTGGCAGCACGAGCGCCACAGCGACGCCAACGCCTACATCCACAAACGCGCACTGCGCTCGTTCCGGTAGTGCCGGCCGCTGGCCGGCAACCCCGCAACCTCGTAAACCTCGTAAACCTCGTAAACCTCAAGGAAGAACCACCATGTCGCACACCTTCATCGAGCTCTACACCGCCACACCTGCCTGGACCGCACTCCCGCCCGAGCAGCGGAATGCCTTCTTCGCCCGTATTGGCGCCGGCATGCAGCAGTTCGATCCAGCCCGCATCACGCCGCTGGCGATGGGCCGCATTGCCACGGACGTACCGCACGGCAGCGATGAGCAGTTCTATGCGGTCTGGCGCTGTGCAAGCCGCGAGGAGGTCGATGCGCTGGTGGCCGGCATCGCCGCGACCGGCTGGCATGCGTACTTCACCACCACCCATGCGGCAGGCGCGATGGACAGCATGGCCCAGCACCTGGCCGACCTGGCCGCCCTGTAGCGGGGCGGCAGACGCCGGCAGATCCCGGGCCTCGGCATGGGAGGCACATGCGCCTGTCACCCAGACACGGTAAACAGTGCATTGCCCATGTCCATCCGCAGGGAAGTCGATCATGCAGAGCACGCTCCAGGTCACGCTGTTCGGCCCTCTTGGCGACAGCCCGGCGTTGCAGTTGCCGGGCCTGGAGGGGCCGTCGGTGGCCATCCCGGAATCGGCCCTGCGGCGGTTGGTTTCCGACCTCTACACCGCGCGTTCCCTGCTCAACCCCGAGCAGCTGGACGAAGCCAGGCAGGAGCTGGACCGCGTGCTGGAGCGCTGGGCCGACATCCATGAGGGCCTGCTGCTGGATGTGGAAGTGCATCGCAGGTAGAGGGCTCTATGACGTTGAGCCGCTTGGGGGCGGGGCAGACCAAGCCAACTAGGCCGTGCAGCAACGGTCCTGATGCGTCGCAGCATGGATCGCGGGGGAGATGCGCACGCTTTTTCGGATTCATTGCATGGATGGGCAGACTCTCGACAGCCGATCATGTCAAGTCAATCTTTAGCGATTCACACCATGCAAATGTTTCCAGACAGCAGGATTCGCCTGCTGAATTCGAACGCCATTTCGGTCGTCGACGCCCGGGCTATTCTCGAGCGCGATGGAAGTCGTATTGCGCTAATGGCCATTGAGACCATTGAAACAAACTTCGAGCCAGATCCGGCTGAAGATAGAACAACAGCACGGATGCTTGAGGAGATCGTCGAGACAGCTGGGGACTCGGAAGGTGCAATAGCATTGCGGCGCATCCGAGACCGGATACTCGCATCCACAACAGATCCAGTGCCGGAACCACCGTTGGCATTCAGTACGATGGACGGCTTCACATTTGATGAGGATGTGCGTTCGGATTGGGACACCGATTGCCTGATTATTGAAGGCGATCTGAACGTGGGAGGTACGTTGCATCTCAATGATCTGGACGAGCTCAGGTGTGTAGTCGTACTTGGAAGCGTGACCACTGAAAATTTCATCTGTGGTGGTTGGGTTTTCGTCCGTGACAATTTGACCTGCAAGCACATATACGCATCTTCACTCAATGATGGCGGCCTCTTTGTTGGGGGCAACGTGCAGGTTGATACCCTTCTTGAGACAGGCCAGTACGTGCATGTTGCGGGGAACTTCGAAGCGAGCTACCTGGCGACGGTGCAAAATGAGATCGAAGTAGATGGTGAGGTACGCTGCCCTAACTTTGCACTCCGCTCGGATCGAGATCGTTTGCCTCTCTGGGTGGATCCTCGACTGATCAAGCAGCATCACGGAGAGGACGATGAGGGGCGGCCGTATCAGTACTGGTACCCGGACGGCTATGACGAGCGCATCTTGGCGGGAGGCAGTCCAGTGAAGGGTGAGGGCTGAACGACTGTACGTGTGGCTGTCCCCTGTGCCTGAACCGCGTCCCCAGTTGCGGATGAAACATTTTGCACTGCGCAAAAGCTGTGCTATCAATAGATCCCATGAACGCAGCCGCCACCCGCTTTTACTGGTATTACTTTCCGAAGCCACTGGCGGAGGAAGGACTGCGCTCACCCTGAAGAAAGCTTCAGACGCATTCCCGAAAGCCGCCAGCGAACCTGGCGGCTTTTTTCATGCCGCCACGCTGGGGACCCCCAACGTTCCGGAGATCTCCTGCAATGCCCCCGCACACCGACGACCTGCGTATCCGCACCATCGAACCGCTGACACCGCCTGCCCAGCTGCTGGCGATGCTGCCTTGTGACGATGAAGCTTCCGACACCGTCAGCGCCTCGCGCGCGGCCCTGCACCAGATCCTGCACGGCCGTGACGACCGCCTGGCGGTGGTGGTGGGCCCGTGCTCGATCCACGACCCGAACGCTGCCATTGAATACGCCCAGCGCCTGAAGCCGCTGCGCGACGCGCTGGCCGGTGAGCTGGAGATCGTCATGCGCGTGTACTTCGAGAAGCCGCGCACCACGGTGGGTTGGAAGGGCCTGATCAACGACCCGGACCTGGACGGCAGCTTCAAGATCGACAAGGGCCTGCGCATCGCCCGCGGCCTGCTGCGCGACATCAACAAGCTCGGCCTGCCGGCCGGTGTCGAATTCCTCGACGTGATCTCGCCGCAGTACATCGCTGACCTGGTGGCATGGGGCGCCATCGGCGCACGCACCACCGAAAGCCAGGTGCATCGCGAGCTGGCGTCGGGGCTGTCGTGCCCGGTCGGCTTCAAGAACGGCACCGATGGCAACGTGAAGATCGCCGCTGACGCGGTGGGTGCCGCGTCCAATCCGCATCACTTCCTGTCGGTCACCAAGCAGGGCGGTACCGCCATCGTGTCGACCACCGGCAACCCGGATTGCCATGTGATCCTGCGCGGCGGCAAGCAGCCGAACTACGACGCAGGCAGTGTTGCCGAGGCCTGCCAGGTGCTGGCCAAGGCCAAGTTACCGACGCGTCTGATGATCGACGCCAGCCATGCCAACAGCCTGAAGAACCCGGAGAACCAGCCGAAGGTGATCGAGGACATCGCCGTTCAGCTGGAAGACGGCGAACAGCGCATCGTTGGCGTGATGATCGAGAGCCATCTGGTCGGTGGCCGCCAGGAACTGGTGGAAGGCCAGCCGCTGGTCTATGGGCAGAGCATCACCGATGGCTGCATCGACTGGGACACCACCGTGACGGTGCTGGAGCGACTGGCTGCGGCCGTGCGCGCCCGTCGCGACGTGAAGGTGTCCGAAGCCGCTTGATGGAAGCCGCCTGAGTGCGGCACGTGTGTGGATGGCGGCCAGCGCCTGCGGGGGTGCGGCCGCGATCAGGGCCGGTCGGAGTTGGAGACCGGCCCATCTGCACCGGCGATGCGCCTGGCGCTGCGCATGAGCGACAGCGCCAGGTACATCGCCGGGGTGGCAGTAGATCCACGCCATGCGTGGACGATTCGCCGTCCCCGGCAATGACGGCTACGACCCGCTGGAGGCCACATTTGTCGCGGGCCCGTCGGGTCGCACCCGGCACGCCAAGTGGTCCAGTCCGCACAGTGCGATGATCCGCCTTGGACTCTACTCAAGGTCCGCAGTAGATCCACGCCATGCATGGATGTGGGCCACAATGCGATCACTTCTCCTTGCGGCTGCCGCCATGAAAGAACTGATCATCCCTGAAGCTGCCCAACGCGACGAATCTTCGGTCGAGATGATTCGCGTGTGGATCGCTGAGCGCGGGCTGCATGCATCATTGAAAGTGGGGCTGTACGAGGATCGCCCCGACATCCGCGAAGAACGTGCCTGGGGGCGAATTCTTGCCGACGTTGCCCAGCACGTCGCCGACGCGCTGGTGACCAGTGAGGGCATGGACCGTGACGTGGTGGTCGAGGCCATCAAGGCAGCCTTCAACGAGGAGCTGCAGGCGCCATCCAGCGGCCGGTCCGGCGGGTTCGTCGTGCGGCATTGACGGTAGATCCACGCCACGCGTGGATGAATTCCCCGCCCCACATTCACCGCTTCGCCCGAATCCTCGCCAAGGCCAGATACATCGCCGGGGTCGTGTACAGCGTCAGCCACTGGCTGACCAGCAAGCCGCCGACAATCGCAATGCCCAGCGGTTGCCGCAGCTCCCAGCCTTCGCCGTTGGCCAGCATCAGCGGCAGCGTGCCGAGCAGCGCCGCCAGCGAGGTCATCAGGATCGGCCGCAGGCGCAACCGCGCGGCTTCCATCACTGAATCCTGCGCGCTCAGCCCGCGCCGCTCGCCGGCCAGTGCGAAATCCACCAGCAGGATGGTGTTCTTCATCACCACGCCCACCAGCAGGAACAGGCCGAGCAGGGCGATCAGGTTCAGTTCGTTGCCGAACAGCCACAGCGCCAGCAGCGCACCGACACCGGCCGAGGGCAGGGTGGACAGGATCACCAGCGGCTGCAGGAAGCTCTCGTAGAGGATGCCCAGCACCAGGTAGACCGCCAGTGTGGCGCCCAGCACCAGCCATAGCTGGCGCGCGCGCAGCTGATCCAGCCCGCCGGCTTCACCGGAGAGTTTTCCCTGGACCGAACGCGGCAGCATCAGTTTCGACATCGCACCATCGATCGCCTGTGTGGCCTGTTCCAATCCTACGCCCGGTGCCAGTGCGAACTCGATCCAGATCGAGGCGAACTGCTCGCTGTGGTACACCCGGTCCGGTGCCATGCCATAGCGCCAGCTGGCGATGCTCGACAGCGGAATGCGCTGGCCGTTGCCATCGATCACCTGCAGGCGTGACAGCGTGCCCGGGTCCTGGGTGTGCTTCGGGTCCAGCTCCATCACCACGCGGTACTGGTTGAGGCTGTCGTACAGCGTGGCGACCTGGCGCTGGCTGAAGGAGTTGTTGAGCATGTTGGCGACGGTGCGCAGGTCCACGCCGTGGCGCGCGGCTGCTTCGCGGTCGATATCCAGCACGACCTGGCGCATGCCCGCTTCACCCTGTGCTTCCACGTCCACCAGTTCGGGCAGGCCACGCAGGGCGGCAGCCACCTTCGGTGCCCATTCGCGCAGGGGCGCTGTATCGGCTGAAAGCAGCTGGAACTCGTACTTGCCGCTGCTGCCGGCGCCCTCCAGGCGGATGTCCTGGTCCACCCACAGATAGAGATTGCCGCCGGGCAGCTTGGGCAGCCGCGCGCGCAGGCGGTCGATCACCTGTTGGCTGGACACCTTGCGCTCGGCCAGCGGCTTCATCTTGATCATGATGAAGGCGTTGTTGACCCCGTTGCTGCCACCGATGTAGCCGATGATGTCCTCGATGGCCGGATCGGACAGCAACAGCTTCCTGTACGCATCGATCTTCGGTTGCATGGCCTGGAAGGACAGGCCGTCATCGCCGCGCGCGAAGCCACGCAGCTGCGCGGTGTCCTGCTTGGGCACGATGCCCTTGGGCACCTGTTGGAACAACCAGGCGTTGAGGGCGATCACGGCCACGAACGCCAGCAATGGCCAGCGCAGCCGGCGCAGGCTGGCCTGTAGCGTGCGCAGGTAGGCGCCGCGCACGCGCTCGAACAGTGCATTGCTGCCGCGCTGCCAACGCGAGGGTTGCTGCGCGGCATCCACGAACAATCGTGCACACAGCATCGGCACCAGGCTCAGCGCGACCAGCACGGAGACCGTCATGGCCGCCACCAGGGTCAACGAGAATTCGCGGAACAGGCGTTCGACGAAGTCGTCCAGGAACAGGATGGAGACGAACACCACGGCCAGTGCAACGTTCATCGACAGCAGCGTGGCACCGACTTCCGATGCACCCCGTACTGCCGCCTGCCAGCGGTCGGCGCCCAGTTCGCGATGGCGGGCGATGTTCTCCAGCACCACGATGGCATCGTCCACCACCAGCACGGCGGCGACGATCAGCGCCATCAATGAAAGCGTATTGAGTGAGAAGCCCATCAG
Organism: Stenotrophomonas sp. SMYL20; assembly: GCF_036320045.1. NCBI lineage: Bacteria > Pseudomonadati > Pseudomonadota > Gammaproteobacteria > Lysobacterales > Lysobacteraceae > Stenotrophomonas > Stenotrophomonas sp. SMYL20. The sequence continues at coordinate 67,673 of NZ_JAWIRT010000005.1, forward strand.
CGCGATCAGCGCCAGCGTGCCGAACAGCACCACCGGAATCGCCACGCTGGGCACCAACGCTGCACGCCAGTGGCCGAGGAAGCCGAGCACCACCAGCACCACCAGCACGATCGCCAGCACCAGCGTGAGCTCTGCTTCGTGCAGGGTGGCGCGGATCACCGGCGAGCGGTCCATCACCAGCCGCATGTCCACGCTGGAGGGCAACAGCGCATGCAGTTGCGGTAGCTGCGCCTGGATGGCATCAACGGTGGCGATGATGTTGGCGCCGGGTTGGCGGCTGACGATCAGCAGCACGGCGGGGCGTTCGTTGTGGAAGCCGCTGGCGTAACGGTCTTCCACGCCATCGGCAACGGCGGCGACATCGCCCAGCCGCAGCGTGCGGTCGTCGCTGACCTTCAATGCCAGTTCGCGGTACTGCGCGGCCTGGCGCAGCTGCAGCGGCGCTTCCAGCTGCCACTGCTGGCGGTCATCGCCCACGGCACCCAGCGGGCGCATGGCGTTGGCGCGGCCGATGGCCTGGGCCACGTCCTCCAGTGCCAGGCCTGCATGGTTCAGTGCATTCGGGTCCAGCGATACACGCACGGCGGGCAAGGCGCTGCCGCCCACCTGCACTTCGCCCACGCCCGGCACCTGCGACAGCTTCTGCGCCAGCACGGTGGAGGCCAGGTCATACAGCTGGCCTGGCGAACGCGTGTCCGAGGTCAGTGCCAGCGCCAGGATCGGTGCCTGTGAGGGATTGACCTTGCGGTACTGCGGCATGCCGGGCATGCCACTGGGCAACTGCCCGCGTGCAAGATTGATGGCGGCCTGCACTTCACGCGCTGCCTCATCGATGTCGCGGCCGAGTACGAACTTCAGTTCGATCTGGGTCTGGCCCTGGGTGCTGGCCGAGTCGATGCGTGAGATGCCGGGCAGGCTGCCCAGTGCGCGCTCCAGCGGCGTGGCGACGGTGGCTGCCATCGACTCGGGCGAGGCGCCGGGCAGGCTGGCACTGACTTCAATGGCCGGGTAATCGACCTGTGGCAGCGGCGCCACCGGCAACAGGCGCAATGCCAGCAGGCCGGCCAGCACCAGCGCCACCGCCAGCAGGATCGTCGCTACCGGGCGCTGCACGCAGGCCTGCGCCAGGCGCGCGATGGGGGTCACGCGCTCGCCTCGTCAACGGCCACCGGGGACGTCGCACGGCCACGCTGCAGGCGATCAAAGGCCAGGTAGATCACCGGCGTGGTGAACAGGGTCAGTACCTGGCTGACCAGCAGCCCCCCCACCATCACCCAGCCCAGTGGCTGCCGCAGCTCGGCGCCGGAACCGCTGGCCAGCATCAGCGGCACTGCGCCGAACAGCGCGGCCAGCGTGGTCATCAGGATCGGCCGGAAGCGCAGCAGCGCGGCCTGATGGATCGCCTCGCGCGGTGACATGCCGCGTGTGCGCTGCGCGTCCAGCGCGAAGTCGATCATCATGATCGCGTTCTTCTTCACCAGGCCGATCAGCAGCACGATGCCGATCACCGCGATCAGGTCCAGGCTGCGTCCGCTTACCCACAGTGCCGCCAACGCACCGACGGTGGCCGAGGGCAGGGTGGAGAGGATGGTGATGGGGTGGATGAAGCTCTCGTAGAGCACGCCCAGCACGATGTACATCACCACCACCGCGGCCAGGATCAGCCACAGTGTGGACGACAGCGAGCTGCTGAAGGCCGCTGCGGCACCCTGCAGGCGAAGTTCGATGCTCTGCGGCAGGTTCACCTGTGCGCGCGCGGCGTGCACAGCCTCCACCGCTTCGCCCAGCGAAGCACCCGGGGCAAGGTTGAACGACAGCGTGGCCGCCGGGAACTGGCCCACGTGATTGCGTAGCAGTGCGGACGGACCCACCTCTACCCGCGCCACCGCACCCAGCGGCACGGTCTGCCCACTGCTGCTGCGCACACGCAGGCCCGTGATCGCCTCCGGCCCGGGCTGTCGTGAAGGATCGGCCTCCAGCACCACCCGGTACTGGCTGGCCTGGGTGAAGATGGTCGAAATCTGGCGCTGCCCATAGGCGTCGTACAGCGCATCGGCTACTGCTTCCACGCTTACGCCCAGGCGCGCCGCCGCATCGCGGTCTATTGCTACGCGCGCCTGCCGACCCTGCATCTGCAGATCGCTGGCGACATCACGCAGTGCAGGCGACTGGCGCAGGGCCTGCAGCAGCTTCGGTGTCCAGCGTTCCAGCGTTTCCAGATCCGGCGTGGTCAGGGTGAACTGGTACTGGTTGCGGCTGATGCGGTCCTCGATGCCCAGCTCCTGCACCGGTTGCAGGTACAGGGTGATGCCCGGAATCTTCGATACGCGCTGCTGCAGCCGCGCCATCACCACCGCAGCGCCATCGCGGTCGCCATGCGGCCTCAGTTCGATCAGCAGGCGGCCGGTGTTGAGCGTGGCGTTGTTGCCGTCCACGCCGATGTAGGAGGACACACTGGCCACCGCTGGGTCTGCTTCGATGGCTGTGGCCAGCGCCTGCTGGCGCTCGCGCATGGCCTGGAACGAGATCGCCTGTGGCGCTTCGCTGATGCCCTGCACCAGGCCGGAATCCTGCACCGGGAAGAAACCCTTGGGCACGGCGAAGTACAGCGCCACGGTCAGTGCGAGGGTGGCAACGGTGGCCAGCAACATCAGCGGCTGGCGCTGCAGCACCCAGCGCAGCTGCCGGTCGTAGAGGCCGATGACGCGGTCGAAGACATCGGGCGCATGTGCAGTCTTCGCGTGCGGCTTCAGGAACCGCGCGCACAGCATCGGCGTCAGCGTCAGCGAGACCACCAGCGAAATGCCGATGGCTACCGCCAGTGTCACTGCGAACTCATGGAACAGTGCACCCACCAGGTCGGCCATGAACAGCAGCGGGATCAGCACCGCGATCAGCGAAACAGTCAGCGACACCAGGGTGAAGCCGATCTCGGCTGCGCCTTTCAGCGCTGCATCGCGGGGGCTTTCGCCTTCCTCCAGATGGCGGGCGATGTTCTCCAGCATCACGATGGCATCGTCCACCACGAAGCCGGTGGCGATGGTCAGCGCCATCAGGGTGAGGTTGTTGAGCGAATAGCCGGCCAGCAGCATCACCGCGAAGGTGCCGATGAGCGACAGCGGTACCGCGACGCTGGGAATGAGCGTGGCCGGCAGATTGCGCAGGAACACCCAGGTGACCAGCACCACAAGGCCGATGGCCAGTACCAGTTCCTTCTGCACGCCGCGCACCGACGCGCGGATCGATTCGGTACGGTCGCTCAGTACATTCATCTGCACACCGGCGGGCAGCGTGGCCTGCAGCTGCGGCAGCAGCGTACGCACCTGCTCGACCACGGCGATCACGTTGGCGCCGGGCTGGCGCTGGATGTTCACCAGCACTGCCGGCGTGGTACCGCTCCACGCAGCCAACTGGCGGTTCTCGGCGCCATCGGTAATGGTGGCTACATCGCCCAGCCGCAGCGGCGCGCCGTCGCGCCAGGCCAGTACCAGGGCGCGGTACTCATCCACGCTGCGCATCTGATCGTTGGCATCGAGCATCACCGCGCGGATCGGGCCGTCGAAACTGCCCTTGGGCAGGTTGACGTTGGCGGCGGCGATGGCGGTGCGGATGTGGTCCATGCCCAGGTTGTTGGCGGCCAGCGCCGCTGGATTGACCTGGATGCGCACCGCCGGGCGCTGGCCACCGGCCAGGCTGACCAGGCCGACGCCGGGCAACTGCGCCAGGCGCTGGGCGATGCGCGTATCCACCAGATCGTGCACCTGCGGCAGCGACAGGCCTTGCGAGGTAACCGCCAAGGTCAGGATGGGGGTGTCGGCGGGGTTGACCTTGCGGTACACCGGCGGCACAGGCAGGTCCCCGGGCAGGAAGCTGCCCGCCGCGTTGATGGCGGCCTGCACGTCCTGCTCGGCCACACCCAGCGACACCTCCAGCCCGAACTGCAGGGTAATGACCGAGGCGCCACCGGAACTGGTCGACGACAGTTGTTTCAGGCCGGGAATCTGGCCGAGTTGGCGCTCCAGCGGTGCGGTGATGGTGCGTGTGGTCAGTTCGGGGCTGGCCCCCGGATACAGCGTGGTGATCTGGATGATCGGGTAATCGACCTGCGGCAGCGCCGCCACCGGCAGCAGGCGATAGGCCAGCACGCCGGACAGCAGCAGCGCCACCATCAGGAGAGTCGTTGCGACCGGGCGCAGGATGAACGGGCGCGAGAGGTTCATGCGCCGGCCTTGGTCGCGGCCTCCTCGGTGATGATCTCCACCGCCGTGCCGTCTTCCAGCCCGTCGATGCCTTCGATCACCACCTTGTCCCCTGCGGCCAGCCCGGAGCGCACGGCCACGCGTCCATCATCGGCTGGACCGAGCACCACGGTGCGGCGTTGTGCCTTGCTGTCCTTGTCGACGATATGCACGTAGTTGCCCTGGCTGCCGAACTGCACGGCAGCATCGGGAATCAGCAGCGCGGGCTGCTCGCCCAGCTGCAGGCGGACGTTGACGAACTGGTTGGGGAACAGCGCCAGATCGTGGTTGTCGAAGTGCGCACGCAGTTTCAACGTGCCGGTGGTGGTATCGATGCGGTTGTCGACGCTGGACAGCGAGCCGCGGGCCAGCTGCCGGCGTTCTTCGCGGTCCCAGGTTTCCACCGCCAGTGCCGGTTGCGCCTGCACGGCATCGAGCAGCGCAGGCAGCTCGGGTTCGGGCACGGTGAACAGCACGCTGATCGGCGCGGTCTGCGCCAGCGTCACCAGGCCTTCGGCATCGCTGGCGCGCACCAGGTTGCCCACGTCCAACCGGCGCAGCCCGACGCGGCCACTGACCGGCGCGGTGATGCGGGTGTACTGCAGCTGCAGGCGCGCTTCATCAACGGACGCCTGATCGCTGAGGCGGCGGCCCTGCAGCTGGCGCACCTTGCTCTGCTGGTCGCTCAGTTCCTGCCCGGACACGTAGTTCTGCTTCTGCAGTTCGCGGTAGCGCTGCAGCTGGCGCTCGGCGTTTTCCAGCTCGGCCAGATTCTGCTGCTGGGTACCCTGCGCCTGTGCCAGCTTCACTTCATACGGGCGCGGGTCGATCTGCGCCAGCAGATCGCCGGCCTTCACCTGCTGGCCTTCCTGGAAATGCAGCCGTAGCAGTTCGCCATCCACGCGGCTGCGTACCACCACGCTGTGCAGCGGGGTGACCGTACCGACCGCCTTCAGGCGCAGCACCAGCGGCTCGGCGCTGGCGCGTGCCACGCGTACCGGCACCGTCTTGCCCGGCGCATCGTCGCTGCTGCCGGCGCCGTTCCGGGGCCACAGCCACCACGCCAGAACGGCGACGAGGGCGATGGCCAGCACCGCCCACAACAGGCGGGCACGACGGAAGCGGGAATTTTCGGCGACAGACATGGGGCATCCTGCGCCCTGCGCGCGCAGGGACATGCGGGCCCGTCGGCGCGTTCACGGCACCACGGGCAGCGGGGAGGGAGTTGTCTGGCGGGGCCGCGGGCGCGGCGTGGCTGGATGCCGTCGCGGCAGCGACGGGGTGACAATGGTAGCCAATCACCCCGGCCAATGCCGTATGACCATGGTCATGCAACGCATTCGGTAGTGCCGGCCGCTGGCCGGCAACCTGCCGGAATCTGCGGGCGTGTGCCGTGTTGCCGGCCAGCGGCCGACACTACCGACAAACAATCAATGCACTTCGTCGTGATAGACGAACTTCGGCATTTCCCAGCGGTAGTGGATCGCCAGCAGGCGCAGCGCGAAGCCGCCGCCGAGGCAGCACAGGATCGCGGTGGCGTCGGCCACGCCCCAGTGCAGCAGCAACAGGTAGGCCGCGCCGGTCAGCAGCGCGATGATCGCGTACAGCTCCTTCTGGAAGATCAGCGGCACCTCGTTGCAGAGAATGTCGCGCAGCACGCCGCCGAACGCGCCGGTCAGCATGCCGGCGATCAGCACGATCGGCATGGCATGGCCGGCCTCGCGCGCGATCGAGCAGCCGATCAGGGTGAAGGCGATCAGGCCCAGGCCATCGAGCACCAGGAAGGTGCGGCGGAAGTGGTGCATCCAGCGTGCGACCCAGGTGGCGATCAGCGCCGCACACACGGTGAAGCCCAGGTACTCGGGATGCTTCACCCAGCCGAGCGGATAGTGACCGAGCAGGATGTCGCGCAGTGATCCGCCGCCGAGGGCGGTAACGCAGGCGATCATGACCACACCGAACAGGTCCATGCGGCGGCGGCCGGCGGACAGCGCGCCGGTCATGGCTTCGGCGGAAATGGCGATCAGGTAGATGATGGACAGCAGCATGAGGCAGGCTCCGGGCGCGGTGGGGCCGGCCATGCGCCACTATCGCCACTGCCTGCGCAATGACGGGATGACGATGGCCGGTGCCGCTCCCGCTGTCCTTTTGCCTGAGAGTTCAGCGGCATGGGCCGCGTGCCCCTTCGGCGGATCGTGCCGAGCATGCCCGGCGACCTCTCTCCAGCTCGGCGAGTCGAATGCATGGTTGGTGGGATTCCAGCCCACCGGCCTGAGCGATCATGGGAGCCTGCGCCTTCGGCGGGCGCCAGCGCGGCGCCTCTCTCCTGCATTCGGGCGCCAGTATATCCGCTGCAGTGCAGCACGGCATAATCCGGGCATGGCCCCGTCCCTCCGCCCGTGGTTCCTGTACCTGCTCGAATGCCGCGATGGCAGCTATTACGCCGGCATCAGCACCGACGTGGACGCGCGTTTTGCTGCCCACCAGGCCGGCAAGGGCGCACGCTACACCCGGGCCCGGCCGCCGCTGCGCGTGCTGGCCGTGCGCGAGTACCCGGACCGGGCCGCCGCCTCGCGCGCCGAGTGGCAGCTCAAGCAGCAGCCGCGCGAACGCAAGCTGGCCTGGCTGCAGGAACCGGCCGAGACGCTTCTGTAGATCCACGCCATGCGTGGATGGGCCACTTGGCCCATGCCATGATCACCCCGCGCCCAGAGCTGGAGACCCGGATGTCCGCGATTGCCCTGCTGTTCGCTCTCTCCGCAGCAACGAGCCCCACTGCCGATCCGGCCACCCTCGAGGCCATTGAAGCCACCTGCCACGATTACGTCGACGGCCAGCTGGAAGCCGACCCGCAGCGCGTCGCCCGCTCCCTGCACCCGGACCTGGCCAAGCGCGCGGTCCTCGGCGATACGCCCGACGAACGCCTGGGCCTGCGCCGCATGTCGAAGGAAGAACTGGTGGCGCTGACGAAGCAGGGCGCGTTGAAGACCCCGAAGGATCAATGGGACCGCCGCTGCACGGTGCTGGACGTGACCGGTAACGCCGCCTCGGTGCGACTGGAAACCCCGTGGTTCGTCGACTACTTCCACATGGGGCGCTTCGACCAGCGCTGGGTCATCGTCAACGCGCTGTGGTACCCGAAACCAAAGGCGCAGTGAGCGATGGGCGCCGCAGGTAGAGCTTGGCTTTCAATTGCCGGCACTGCGAGAAAGGAAGACCTCTGCCGGGTTTGGTCGAAACGGCGAGTGCCCGGCGGCCTGATGAGGCAGTAGAGCCACGCCATGCGTGGCTGAGCTCCATGCGGCCTGCACAGACATTCATCCACGCATGGCGTGGATCTACTCCCAGGCAGAGAACCCGTGTCCGTCTTCGGCCCTAGCGCCCTGGTCGCCGGTCTTCCTGATCATCACCGAAGATGATGCGCGCGCTGCGCTGGTAGCTCCAGTACGCCACGGCCCAGTTCAGCAGCACCACGATGCGGTTGCGGAAGCCGATCAGGAAGAACACGTGCGCGGCCAGCCAGAACCACCAGGCCAGCACGCCGGAAAGCTGCAGCCGGCCCAGGTGCACGATCGCGGCCATGCGGCCGATGGTGGCCAGGTTGCCGAAGTCGGCGTACTTGAACGGCCCCGGTGCTGCCTTGCCATGCAGACGCGCGCGGATCACCTCGGCCACGTACTTGCCCATCTGCTTGGCGGCGGGCGCGACGCCAGGCACCGGCTTGCCATTGGCTTGATTCAGTGCGGCCAGATCGCCGGCCACGAACAGCTCGGGGTGGTCGGGCAGGGTCAGGTCCGGCTGCACCTGCACGCGGCCGGCGCGATCCAGCGGCACATCCAGGGTGCGCGCCAGCGGTGAAGCGGCCACACCGGCGGCCCACACCACAGTGCGGGCCGGCACGAACTGATCACCGAGCTTGAAGCCCTGGCTGTCGATGTCGCTCACCGGGGTGCCGGTCAGCACTTCCACGCCCAGCTTTTCCAGCTGACGGCGCGCCTTCAGCGAAAGCACTTCCGGGAACGAAGACAACACGCGTGGGCCGGCTTCGACCAGCCGCACCTTGGCGCTGGCCGGATCGATATGGCGGAACTCGTTGCGCAGCGTATGCCGCGCGATTTCGGCCAAGGTACCGGCCAGTTCAACACCGGTGGGGCCGCCGCCGACCACGGCAAAGCTCAACCACGCCGCTTTCTTCGCCGGGTCCGGCTCGGCCTCGGCGCGCTCGAACGCCAGCAGCAGCTTGCGGCGCAGTGCGATGGCATCGTCCAGCGTCTTCAGCCCGGGCGCATCATCGGCCCATTGGTCGTTGCCGAAGTAGGCGTGGGTGGCGCCGGTAGCCAGCAGCAGGCTGTCGTAGTCCAGCGTGCTGCCATCGGCCATGCGGATCTGCCGGGCCTGCTTGTCGATGGTCACCACTTCGCCCAGGCGGACTTCCACATTGCGCTGGTGGCCGAGGATGTGGCGCAGCGGCGCGGCGATGTCCGGCGCGGACAGGCCGGCGGTGGCCACCTGGTACAGCAGTGGCTGGAACAGATGGTGGTTGCGGCGGTCGACCAGGGTGATGCGTATGCGCTCGCGGGCCAGGGCACGGGTGGCCCAGAGACCGGCAAAACCGCCGCCGACAACAACCAGGTGGGGAACGCGCTCGCGACTCATCGACTCACTCCAGTGGGGGCATTGGGGGAAGCGCCTGGCATCTTCGCACGATGGCGCCCTGTCACGTCAGCGCCCGCATGGATCGGCGATACTCGGGTTCAGGCAACCGCCCGTGAGGAGCCCATGAGCGAACCGGAAAAGCGCATCGCCCTGTTGATCGACGCCGACAACGCGCCGGCCTCGAAGATCGACGAGGTCCTGGCCGAAGTCGCCCGCTACGGCGTGGCCAACGTGCGCCGCGCCTATGGCAACTGGAAGAGCCCGCGGTTGAAGGGTTGGGAGGCCGTGCTGCACGAATATGCGATCCGCCCGATCCAGCAGTTCGCCTACAGCAAGGGCAAGAATGCCTCGGACATGGCGATGGTGATCGATGCCATGGACCTGCTGTACGCGCGCAATCTCGATGGCTTCGCCATCGTGTCCAGCGATGCCGATTTCACCCCGATGGTGATGCGCCTGCTGACCGATGGCGTGAAGGTGTATGGCTTCGGCGAGAAGAAAACCCCGGAGCCGTTCGTCAACGCGTGCTCGAAGTTCACCTATCTGGAAGCGCTGGGCCAGACCCATGCCAGCGTGCCGGATACCGAACAGGCGTCCAGCGAACAGGCATCGAACGAGCCTGTTGCCAACGACGATGCCCGGCCACGCAAGAGCGGTGCGGAAATGCGCAGCGATACGCGGCTGGTGAAGATGCTGCGCCGTGCGGTGTCCTCGGCCGAGGGCGAGGATGGCTGGTCGCATCTCGGCCCGGTCGGCAGCCAGATCGGCAACCAGGCCTCGTTCGATCCGCGCAACTACGGTTACGGCAAGCTCAGTGACCTGCTGGCAGCGATCGGGCTGTTCGAGCTGAAGAAGGACGGCAAGTCCTCCTACGTGCGCGCGCTGCCGAAGAAAAACCGGTAGTGCCGGCCGCTGGCCGGAAAAGAACCGGTAGTGCCGGCCGCTGGCCGGCAAGCCCCAGATGCCAGATCCCGCATCCGGCACGCACATCTCCACTCCGATCAGGCGTATCGTTGCCGCTCGCATTGCCAGCAAGGAAAAACCCGCATGTTGAAGATCTGGGGCCGCCGCAATTCCAGCAACGTCCGCAAGGTGCTGTGGTGCGCCGAGGAGATCGGCCTGCCGTACGAATCCATCGAGGTTGGTGGCAGCCATGGCGGCACGCAGACGCCGGAGTACCTGGCGATGAATCCCAACAGCCTGGTGCCGGTGATCGAAGACCATGGCCTGCCGCTGTGGGAATCGAATGCCATCGTGCGCTATCTGAGTGCGCGCTACGCGCTGGGCACGCTGTACGCCGAAGACCCGATGGAACGCGCCCAGGCCGAGAAGTGGATGGACTGGAGCACCTCGCGCATGGCGCCGCTGTACACCGACCTGATCTGGGGCATCATGCGCACCGCCCCGGCTGACCGCGACGAAGCGCGCATCAATGCCGCCATCGTGCGTGCCGGTGACTACCTGGCGATGGCCGATGCCACGTTGGCCAGACAGCCGTGGCTGTCGGGCGAGACGTTCGCGATGGGTGACATCCCGCTGGGCTCGCTGATCTATGCCTGGTTCGAACTGCCCATCCAGCGCCCGGAACTGCCGCACCTGGCCGACTGGTACGCCCGCCTGCGCGAACGCCCGGCCTACCAGCGCGGCGTGATGTCGCCGCTGACCTGAGGGGTAGCGCCGGGCCATGCCCGGCGAGCGTGGTATGCGGAGGACCGCCGGGCATGGCCCGGCGCTAGCGTTCGTCTGCCTCAATACAGATCCGCCGGGTCCATACGGACCGACGGTAGAGTCGAGCTTGCTCGACTGTTTCTGGCGCACGGCAGTCGAGCAAGCTCGACTCTACGCAGCATTGGGCAGCGCCCTCAATACAGATCCGTCGGATCCACATCCAGCGACCAGCGCACCTTGCGTGCCTCCGGCAGCGCATACAGCTGCGGCACCAGCTGGGCCAGCACGCCATGCAGCGGTGGCCGCTGAAGCGCGGACAGCAACAGCTGCGTGCGCTGGTAACCGGCACGCCGCGGCATCGGCGCCGGCATCGGCCCATAGGCCTCGACCACGTTCTGTTCGCCCAGCAACTGCCGCGCCGCCAGCAGGAACGCATTGGCATGCTCGACCTGCTGTGCCTCGGCGCGCATCAGTGCCAGATGCGCGAACGGCGGGAATCCGGCGGCCTGGCGCTGGTTCAACTCGGCCTGCGCGAACGGGTGGTAGCCACCGCTCACCAAGGTTTCCAGCAGCGGATGCCCGGGGTGATGGGTCTGCAGCCAGACCTCGCCGGGATCGCGTGCACGGCCGGCGCGGCCAGCGACCTGGATCAGCTGCTGTGCCAGTTTTTCACTGGCGCGGAAGTCCGCGGAGAACAAACCTTCGTCGATGCCCACCACCACCACCAGTGTCAGCTTCGGCAGGTCGTGGCCCTTGGCCAGGATCTGCGTGCCGACCAAGATGCCGGGTTGGTCGCCCAGCCTCGCCAGTTGCTGTTCCAGCGCGTCGCGTCGCGAGGTGGTGCCGCGGTCGATGCGCACCACCGGAAAATCGGCGTAGGCGGCGGTGAGGTGCTCTTCCAGGCGTTCGGTACCGATGCCCTGTGGCTGCAGCGCCAGGCTGCCGCAGGCCGGGCATGCCAGCGGCGCCGGTTGCCGCGCACCGCAGTGGTGGCATTGCAGGCGACGGCCGCCACCATGCACGGTCATCGGCGCATCGCAGCGCTGGCACGGCGCGGTCCATCCGCAGTCGTGGCACAGCAGCACCGGTGCGTAGCCACGGCGGTTCTTGAACACCAGCACCTGCTGGCCACGCTGCAGGTGCTCGCCGATGCCGGCCAGAACATCGGCCGAGAGGCCATCGTGCAATGGCCGTTTGCGCACATCAAGGATGCGCACGCGCGGTGGTCGTGCATCGCCGGCACGCTGCTTCAGGCGCAGGTGGGTGTAGCGCCCGGCATAGGCGTTGTGCAGTGTTTCCAGCGAGGGCGTGGCACTGCCGAGCAGCACGGGAATGCCGAGCGCCTTGGCGCGCACCAGGGCGAAATCGCGCGCGTGGTAGCGGATGCCGTCCTGCTGCTTGTAGCTGCCGTCATGTTCCTCGTCGATGATCAGCAGACCGGCCTGCGGCAGCGGCGTGAACACTGCCGAGCGGGTGCCGACAATGACCCGTGCTTCACCACGTGAGGCGGCTGCCCAGACGCGAGCGCGCTCGTTATCGTTCAAGCCCGAATGCAGCGCATGCACCGCGATGCCGAGGCGGCCGCGGAAGCGTGCCAGGGTCTGCGGAGTCAGGCCGATTTCCGGCACCAGCACCAGCGCCTGCCTGCCCTGTGCCAGGCAATGGATGATCGCCTGCAGGTAGACCTCGGTCTTGCCGCTGCCGGTCACGCCATCCAGCAGGAAAGGCTGGAAGCCGTCGGCGGCGTTGATCGCAGTCACGGCCGCGGCCTGGTCCGGGTTGAGCGTGGGCCCGGGCAGCGGCTGCGCATGCTGCGGTGCCACCGTCATCGCCACGCGCTCGGCCAGTGCACGCTTGGCCAGACTGCGTGCGGCGGTGCGCCAGTCCTCCATGCGTTCGCCCAGTACGTCTTCATCCACCACGGCCTCGGCCAGCAGTTCGGCCAACTGCCGCGGGCGGCTACCGGCGCGCAGCTTCCCGCGCTGGGCATGGCCTTCGGGTGTCAGTTGCCAGCCCCAGTGATGGGTGTCGGGCAGGGCCTCGCCGTGGCGCAGCGGGCCGGGCAGGGCGGTGCTGAGTACTTCGCCCAACGGCGCGTGGGTGTAGCGCGCCAGCCACTGCAGGCTCTGCCACAGCTCACCCTGCAGCAGCGGCTGCGGGTCGCACCAGGCCAACGCCTGGCGGAGTCCCTGGCCGTCGTCGGTCTGGCCGTGTCCCACCACCACACCGACCAGCTCACGGTTGCCGAACGGCACCTTCAGGCGGCAGCCGACCGCAACCGTGGGGGCCACGCCCTCCGGCGACAGGTAGTCGAACAGGCGGGGCAGGGGGACGGGCAGGGCGACCTGCAGGGTCGGAATCGGTGAAAGCATCGGGCCAGTGTACCGGGCCATGCGCGCGCGAATGGCGGGGTGGGCGGCGGCGGGACGGCGCCCGTTGAATCATAAATGTCACCTAAATATCGGTGTCCATTGGAGATTCAGTCTTATCCACATGTTCTGTGGATAACGCTGTGCGTTACCGGTCGGCGGGCGCGCAGGAGGCCGATGGCGACGGCCTCACACTCCGGTTGGTCAAAAAATCGCCATACTTTAAAATCCATCAAAATCAATTACTTAAGTGTGAAACAATGCTGAAACAGAGTGAATTCAGCTGGATGCCACAGTTTCCTGCGCAGGCAGCGTGGTGCTGTGCACAACCTGCAGCACGAAGTGCCTGTGGGCGCAAGTCCTACGGGCGCCGATGGCCTGCCGCTATCATGCGGGCAGACCTTTGGAGTGATCGATGACGGCTGTGCCCGCCCCTGTTTCCTCGACCGCGGCCGGTGCGCTGTCGGCGTTCCTGCGAGGTGTTGAACGCCGCGCCCTGGTGGTGGCTGAACTGCAGTGCGGCGATGCTGCCCGGGCCGAACAGACCCTGGTGGCGGTGATGCGCGCGTTTGCGGCGGTCGCCAGTGACCTGCCGATGGCGCAGTGGCCAACCCGCTTCTGGACCCTGCTGGGCCAGCGCCAGGCGCTGCGTGAGCCGGTGGGCGGCCAGTGGGAGCCGCCGCTTGCCGCCTTGGGCCAGATGGGACCGTTGCCGCGCCTGGCGCTGTTGCTGCGGGTGGGCGGCAGCCTGGATGAAGGTATCGCCACGCGCGTGCTCGACCAGGACGAAGCCGGCTACCAGCAGCTGCTGGCCGATGCCTGCCCGCGTGACGCGCACGGCCAGCCCGACGCCTCGGCCTGGCGCCAGCTGGCCGAACAGGTGCAGCTGCGCATCCGCGATCTGCCCGTCAAACGCCTGCAGCAGCTGCAACAGCCGGCCGCACCGACGAACAGCAGTGAAGCGCCGACCTCCAGCTGGCGCACCCCGCAGCGCGACGAGCGGGCTGCAGCCACTGGCAAGCGCCGCCGCGCCAATGCCAAGCCGCGCTGGCGCGGTCCGTTGATCCTGCTGATAACCGTGGTGGTACTGCTGGCCGCCGCGCTGGGCTGGCGCCATTGGCAGGGACATTCGTTCGGCAGCGACGCACCGCTGCCGGAAGGCGTGGTTGGTGAGGCGGGTCCCGTCACGGTGGAAGCACTGCCGCCGAGCAAGGTCAATGCCACGCCGGACGCGACCCCTGCGCAGGCGACGGACGACGCCACGATGCTGGCCGACCGCGACTATCCGCTGGTGGCCGATGCCGATCTGTATGCGTGGACCGCCGCGGGCGGCCCGCTGCCGGTGGACGAGTCGCAATCCAAGCCGAGCCGGCCGGAGCCGGCCAGCGCCACGCTGGAAACCGCTGCTGCCGATGAATAAGACCGTATTCGCCAGCCTGCTGCTGGCCCTGCCGTTGTCGCTGTCCGCCGCGCCGCAGACCTTGAACGTGCCGCTGCCGCCGCCAGTGCCGGGCAGTTCACCGGCGGCCCCGGCCACCACAGGTACGACGCCCGCTGCGTTCGCCCAGCTCGATGCCCAGCAGCAGCGCCAGCGCCGCGCCGACTACGCCGCATGGCGGGCATTGCCGGAGGGCGAGCGTGAGCGGATCCGTCAGGCCGCTGCGCGATTCAATGCGTTGCCGGCCGACCAGCAGCAGCGCCTGCGCCAGCAGTTCCAGGCGCAGGACCAGGCCTTCCGCGAAGGCTGGCGGCTGGGCCCGCAGCTGGGCCTGGAGTTCCCCAAGCTGCACGGCCTGTTCGGCTTCGTGCCGCCGGAACAGCGCGAGGCCGCGCTGGCCGTGCTGCGCCAGCTCAGCCCGGCGCAGCTGGCCCAACTGACCCTGGTGGCACAGCGCACGCCACCGCAGGAGCGCGACAAGGTCCGCGGCGCGTTCCTCGCGGTGCCGCCGGCCGAGCGCGATACCTGGCTCAAGCGCCAGGCCGGGCAGTAGAAAGAAAAGGGGACGGAGGGGATTAAGTCGTATTCGGCACAGTCGGGCTTGAAACGACTTAATCCCCTCCGTCCCCTTTTTCTGTTCGTAACGCGATCGCAACGCGTGATGCCGGGGCCTGCCGGAACCCAGCATTCACGCCATGTCATGGGAATGCGCGCGCTGCACGCGTAAGATGGCGGCCCGCAACCCGGTGCCTGTGCCCTTCGCGCGCAACCGTAGTTCGCGTCAAGCACCTTATGTCTACTGCAACCTCCACGCCGCGCTTCAGCAAGGAAGTCGGCGCTACCGGTCTGCTCGCCCTGCCGCTTGTGCTCGGGCATGTGTCCACCGGTCTGATCTCCTTCGTCGACAACGTCATTGCCGGCCACCACGCCACGGCGACCCTGGCCGCGGTGACCATCGGCACCGCCCTGCTGTGGCTGCCGATGCTGATCCCGATCGGCACCCTGATCTCGCTCACCGCCTCGGTGTCGCAGCTGCATGGCGCCGGCCGCGAGCGCGAGATCGGCCCGCTGTTCCGCCAGGCACTGTGGCTGGCGCTGGGCCTGGGCCTGATCATGTTCACCTTCCTCACCGTGGTGCCGCCGCTGCTGCCTGCGTTCGGCATCGCGCCGGACATCGTGCCGGGGGCCACCGCGTTCCTGCATGCGGTGCGCTGGGGCGGACCTGCGCTGACCCTGTACTTCTGCATGCGCTATCTCAGCGAGGGCATGCACTGGACGCTGCCGACCATGCTGCTCGGCTTCGGTGGCCTGCTGGTGCTGGCACCGATGGGCTACGTGCTGGCCAACGGCAAGCTCGGCTTCCCGGAAATGGGCGCCGAGGGCCTGGGCATCGCTTCGGCGGTGATGATGTGGCTGCAGGCGATCGCCTTCGCCACCTACCTGTGGTTCACCAAGCGCTTCGCCCACCTGCAGCTGTTCTCGCACTTCGAAGGACCGCGCTGGAAGGCGATCTGGGACCTGCTGCGCACCGGCCTGCCGATCGGCATCACCGTGCTGATGGAGGGCGGCCTGTTCATCGTCACCGCGCTGCTGATCGGCCGCCTTGGTGCCAATGAAGCGGCCGCGCACCAGATTGCGATCAACGTCGCCCAGCTGTGCTTCATGATCCCGATGGGCGTGGCCGAGGCCACCACCGTGCGCGTCGGGCATGCGGTCGGCCGTGGCGATGGCTTCGGCGTGCGGCGCGCGGCCTGGGCCGGCTACGCGATCATCATGGGTACGCAGACGTTGTCGGCAGCGGTGCTGCTGTTCGGCCATGACGCCATCGTCGGTGTCTACACCAACGACCTGGCGGTGGCCGGCCTGGCCTCCACCCTGCTGCTGTACGCGGCCACCTTCCAGTTCCCGGATGGCATCCAGGTGCTGTCGGCCGGCGCGCTGCGCGGGCTGAAGGACACCCGCGTGCCGATGTTCATCGCCATGTTCGCGTACTGGGGCCTGGGCATGCCGCTCGGCGCCGGGCTCGGCCTGGGCCTGGGCATGGGCCCGCAGGGCATGTGGATCGGCCTGATCGTCGGCCTGACCGCCGCCGCCATCCTGATGGGCTGGCGCCTGCGTCGCAGCAGCCTGCGCATCGGCCAGTCGGCACTGTCCTGATCCGCCCCGCCCGCCGCGATGACCCGTGGCGGGCGATCCCCTGACTTGTGTCCGATGCCGCATCACACGGCACCGGCTATGCTGGCACCACGGCAAGAAGCCATCCGGAGCGTTCCATGAATCAACCCGTGCCCCCGCTGCCCCCGGCGCGTCGCAACCCCGTCGCCAGTTTCTTCATCGGGCTGTGGGACGTCATGAACTTCACCCGCCGGTTGATCCTCAACCTGGTGTTCTTCGGCCTGCTGTTCCTGCTGCTGGTGATGTTCGTCATCGCCGCCGGCATGGGCGCCGGTGCCAGCAAATCGCTGCAGGACCGTACTACCCTGGTGATCGCGCCGGAAGGTCGCCTGGTCGAGCAGTTCAGCGCTGACCCGGTCAGCCGCGCGCTGGCCAAGGCGGTGGGCGACAACGGTGCCGAAGAGATCCAGCTGCGCGACCTGCTGCGGGTGATCGAGTCGGCCAAGGAAGACAAGAAGATCGAGCGCGTGGTGCTGGAGCTGGACAAGCTGCAGCCGTCGGGCTTCGCTTCGCTGCGTGAAGTGGCCGCGGCACTGCAGGACCTGCGTGCGTCCGGCAAGCAGCTGGTGGCCTACAGCGAGAGCATGGGCCAGTCGCAGTACCTGCTGGCCGCACAGGCCGACGAGGTCTACCTGGACCCGATGGGGTCGGTGGTGCTCGAGGGCCTGGGCCGCTATCGCCAGTACTTCCGCACCGGCCTGCAGGACAAGCTGGGTGTGGACGTGCACCTGTTCAAGGTGGGCGAGTACAAGTCCGCCGCCGAACCCTACGTGCTCGACGCCGCTTCGCCGGCCTCCAAGGAAGCCGACCTGTTCTGGATGAACGACGTGTGGCAGCGCTACCTGGGCGACATCGCCAAGGCCCGCCGCCTGGATCCAGCACAGCTGGCCGCCGGCATCGACACGCTGCCGGAAGGCATCGCCGCTGCCGGTGGTGACCTGGCCAAGTTCGCCCTGCAGCAGAAGCTGGTGACGTCGCTGAAGACCCGCGAGGAATTCGAGGATCTGATGATCGAGCGCGGTGTGGCCGACGACGATGCCGACGGTGGTTTCCGCAACGTCGACTTCGGCAGCTACCTGGGCCAGCTCGATGCGCGCCGCAACCCGGTGGACTCGCGTCCGCAGGTGGCGGTGGTGGTGGCCGCCGGCGAAATCAGCGGTGGCGACCTGCCTGCCGGCCGCATCGGTGGCGAATCGACCTCGGCGCTGCTGCGTGCCGCGCGTGACGACGAGAACGTGAAGGCCGTGGTGCTGCGCGTGGATTCGCCGGGTGGTGAAGTGTTCGCCTCCGAGCAGATCCGCCGCGAAGTGGTGGCCCTGCAGGCCGCCGGCAAGCCGGTGGTGGTGTCGATGGGCGACCTGGCCGCCTCCGGTGGCTACTGGATCAGCATGAATGCCGATCGCATCTATGCCGATCCGTCGACCATCACCGGTTCGATCGGCATCTTCGGCATGGTGCCGAACTTCAGCCGCGCGCTGGACAAGATCGGCGTGCACACCGACGGTGTCGGCACCACCCGTTTCGCCGGTGCGTTCGATGTCACCCGCCCGATGGATCCGGCCGTGGGCCAGGTCATCCAGTCGGTGATCAACAAGGGTTACGCCGACTTCACCGGTCGCGTCGCCGACGCCCGCAAGAAGCCGGTCGAGGCCGTCGACGAAGTGGCCCGTGGACGCGTGTGGAGCGGTGCGCAGGCCAAGGAACGTGGCCTGGTCGATGCCTTCGGTGGCCTGAAGGATGCGGTGGCCGATGCCGCCAGCCGCGCCAAGCTGGGCAAGGCTGACGCCTACCGCGTGCGTTACATCGAGAAGGCGGCAACGCCGTTCGCGCAGTTCGTCAGCGGTTTCGCCGGCAGCCGTGCAGGTGCCTGGATGCTGTCCGACTCGGGCATGGCGCGGATGGTGCTGTCGCGCACCATGCCCGAAGTGGATACGCAGCTGCGCTTTGTCGAGAACGCGGCCCGCGAGAAGGGCAACGGCACGCCGGTGAAGGCGCTGGCGTACTGCTTCTGCGGGTTCTGATCGGAAGCCATCCACGCACGGCGTGGATCTACTGGAAGCGCCCGGCCTCGGCCGGGCGTTTTCGTCTGCGGGGTTACTGCGTCGCGTCGGCCTCGGCCTTGCGCTCACGCGCGGCGGCATCGTCCACGGTCTTCTGCACGCCCTTGGCGCGGTCCAGCGGTTCGTTGATTGCGCGCGACATCGCCCGGGGCACCGGTGGCTTTTCCGGGTTCGGCGCCGGTGGGCGCTGGCAGCCCGCCAGCAGCGCGGTGGCCAGCAGGGACGTGGACAGGATCAGGATGCGCATGGCGGCACTCCGTGATGGGCGTGCGGGCAGTGTCGCATCCTCGGCAGGGGGCGGCCGTGAGCGCGTATCCTTGCCGCATCGAAACACAGCGGGCGCGGCCCGGGAGAACACATGACCCAGCAACGGTGGCGCCTGGACGGCCAGACCGCCCTGATCACCGGCGCCAGCGCCGGCATCGGCCTGGCCATCGCGCATGAACTGGCTGGCTTCGGCGCCGATCTGATGATCGTCGGCCGTGATATCGACATGCTGGAGACCGCGCGCGACGAACTGCTGGACGTGTATCCGCAGATGCAGGTGCATGCGCTGGCCGCCGATGTCTCCGACGACGAGGACCGCCGCCAGATCCTGGACTGGGTGGAGGACCATAGCGATGGCCTGCACATCCTGGTCAACAACGCCGGCGGCAACGTCACCAAGGCGGCCACGGAGTATTCCGAGGACGAATGGCGGAAGATCTTCGAGACCAACCTGTTCTCGGCCTTCGAGCTGTCGCGCTATGCACATCCGTTGCTGGCACGCCACGCGTCGTCATCCATCGTCAACGTTGGCAGCGTGTCCGGCCTGACCCATGTGCGCAGCGGCGTGGTCTACGGCATGACCAAGGCGGCGATGCATCAGATGACTCGCAACCTGGCCGTCGAGTGGGCCGAGGATGGCATCCGGGTCAACGCGGTGGCGCCGTGGTACATCCGCACGCGGCGCACGTCCGGTCCGTTGGCGGACCCGGACTACTACGAGGAAGTGATCAACCGCACGCCAATGCGCCGCATTGGTGAACCGGAGGAAGTGGCCGCAGCCGTGGGCTTCCTGTGCCTGCCGGCGGCCAGCTATGTGACCGGCGAGTGCATCGCGGTGGACGGCGGTTTCCTGCGCTACGGGTTCTGATCTTTCAGCAGGTAGTGCTGGCCGCTGGCCGGCAACTGCACTCATCTGAAGATCCTGTGGTTGCCGGCCCGCGGCCGGCCCGACCGGGGGGGCGCACCCAGGTTCCCGGGCCGTGCGGGCCGCCAGCACGCCCTGCAGCCGTTCGCGTTCACCGCGCGCGGTATCGCGGTTCTCCGGCGCGGCGAAGCGCTCACGGCCGCGGGCATCGCGAAAGCGCTGCTGCCAACCACCGCAGCGCTGCGCTTCGGGAAGCGCTTCGCAGTGGTCGCGCACCACTTCACAGCTGGCGGCATTCACCGGCGTCACTCCGCCAAGGCCCTGTACCGTCATCAGCTCGCAGCGGCCGGGCGCGGCTTCGTACTCGTACAGGTAGCCGCCGCCCTGGCTGTCGGTGCACTGGAAGATCGGAGGAAGCGGCGGCTTCGGTGGACCGTCACCTGCGGCGGCGCGGGCCTCGGCATCGCGGCGCAGCGTCGCGCTGTCGAGGATCTGGTCGTCTCCTGCGTGTTCGACCATGCCTGCTTCCATGATCGTGCGTCCTTCGTCCGCGCGTCGTGGTTTTGCTGGGGCCGCAGGGGCAACAGCCGGTCCGGCCGGCACCGGCGCGGGTGTTTCAACGGGCGCGGATGCAGGTTCGGCGGCTACAGGCGCAGCGGCGGCCGGCTGCGAGTTGGCCGGGTCGGGGATGCGCAGCACCTGCTGCTTGCTGCCGGTGGCGCACGGCGTGCGCTGCAGGGTAGGGACGTCACTGCTGCTGGAGGTACAGCGGTAGATCACGCCCTCTTCGGCCAACGCGCTTCCGGGCAGCAGCACCAGGAGCAGCCAGATCACTCGGTTCATGCGCACAGCGTACAGGCTGCGACGGCGTGCTGCGCTCAGCGTTCGCAATCGCGCGACAGGCGCGCATCGATACCGCGCTGTTCGTTGCTGATGGCGGTGCGTTCACTCTGCAGCGCGCTGTTGTAACGGCGATCCAGCTCCCAGCGGCGGTCACTCAGCCGTGCGCAGACTTCCTGTGGTGGCAACGCATGGCAGCTGTCGCGAACCAGCACGCTGCCGGCCGGCACCTGCACGTCCATGCCGATCGAGGGGCGGCGATAACCCGTGCCTTCGCCGATCGGCGTGCCGATGGCCGGGCGTGGTCCGGGATAGGCTGGGCCACGATGGCCGTGCGGCAGCCAGACACTGGTCCACAGCGGCACCCAGCGCGGATTGCCTTCGTTGTTGTCGCTGGTATAGCGCCGTCCGTCCTCGCTCACGCACTCGTACATCGGCTGCGGCGGCTGGATGTAGACGTGGCGGACTTCGCGCTCGCGGATGACCGGGGTTTCGCTGGGCGGCGGAGGCGTGGCATCACTGCGCACCACCCGTGGAGCGGGATCGCGCGGGCGCTGCAGGTCGCGCACCTGCTGGCGGCCGCTGTTGCACGGCCTGTCCTGCAGGGCGACGGCACCGTTGCTGGCAACGCAGCGGTAGACACGCACGTCCTCGGCCGCGGGTGCCGTCCACGGCAGCAGCAGGCACAGGCTCAAGGTGGCGCGCAGCAGGGTCATGGCGGCAGGGTGCGTGATTGTCCGCAGCAGCGCAATCGCCGGCTCAGGAGCGCAGCACGTTGCCGCTGAGCGCGTCGCGGATCGGGGTGGGCTGGGCCAGGCCGCCGGTCTGCCCATCGAGGATGCCGTCGAGCAGGCGCAGCAGGCGCGGGTCCAGTTCTTCGCGGCTGCGTGCCGGTGGTTCGCCGGCCAGGTTGGCGCTGGTGGAGACCAGCGGGCCGCCCCAGGCGCGGCAGAGTTCGGCCACCAGCGGGTGCGCGCTGATGCGCACCGCGATACCGCTGTGTTCGCCGGTGACCCAGGGCTGCGCGCGCGGGCCGGCAGGCAGGATCCAGGTGTTGGCACCGGGCCAGCTGGCCAGCACCGCGCGCTGGCGGGCGTCGGGCAGCGCCTGCAGCCGCACCCAGCCTTCCAGCTGCGCCAGTTCGGCCGCGACCAGGATCATGCCTTTCTCGATCGGGCGCTGCTTCAGCCGCAGCACCATGTGCACCGCAGCTTCGTGCGAGGGATCACAGCCCAGGCCCCAGACCGCTTCGGTCGGGTAGGCGATCACGCCGCCCGCGCGGAGCGTGGCGACAGCAGAGTCCAGGGTGAGTTCTTTCATGGCGGCGACCGGCCCGGCGTGGGCCTTCATTATCCCCCTGCCGCGTGCAGAAGGGGTGGACCCTGGCACCCGGTAGTGCCGGCCGCTGGCCGGCATCAGCGGTAGGTAATGACTGCTTATGGTGGGTGCGGACCGTTGGTCCGCACACCTTGACCCTCATCCACGCATGGCGTGGATCTACTTCTTTGCAGCGGCCTTCTTCGCCGGGGCTTTCTTCGCGGCAGCCTTCTTCACCGCTTTCTTTGCCGGGGCCTTCTTGGCAGGCGCTTTCTTTGCAGCGGCCTTCTTCGGCGCCGCTTCCTTCTTCACCGCGGCCTTCTTTGCCGGGGCCTTCTTCGCGGCAGCCTTCTTGGCGCCGAAGCCCTTGCGCACCGGCTTGCCGGTTTCTTCCATCAGCTGCTGCACTTCGGCCAGGGTCAGCGAGGCCGGTTCGCGATCCTTGGGGATCTTGCCGTTCATCTTGCCGTCGCTGATATACGGGCCGAAACGGCCGTTCAGCACCTGGATGTCGCTGCCCTCGAACTCCTTGATGATCCGGTTACGCGCGATCTCTTCCTTCTCTTCGATCAGGAACACGGCGCGGGCCAGGTCGATGGTGTACGGGTCGTCTTCCTTCTTCAGCGAGGCATAGGTGCTGCCGCGCTTGGCGAACGGACCGAAGCGACCGATGCCGACGCTGACCGGCTCGCCCTTGTCCTCACCCAGCGCGCGCGGCATCAGGAACAGTTCCAGCGCGTCTTCCAGGGAGATGGTGTGCATCGACTGGCCGGGGCGCAGCGAGGCGAACTTCGGCTTCTCCTCGGCGTCCTCGGCGGTGCTGCCGATGGCCGCATAGGGCCCGAAGCGGCCCAGGCGCACGCTGACCGGCTTGCCGGTCTTCGGGTCGGTGCCGAGCTCGCGCGCGCCACTGGCCTCGGCACGGTCGACCGATTCCTTCTTGTCTTCCACCAGCTCCTTGAACGGCTCCCAGAAGCGGGCCATCAGCGGGATCCACTCTTCTTCGCCACGCGAGACGGCGTCGAGCTCGTCTTCCAGCTTGGCGGTGAAGTCGTAGTCCACGTACCGGGTGAAATGGCTGGACAGGAACTTGGACACCGCGCGGCCCACATCGGATGGGCGGAAGCTGCGGCCTTCCATTTCCACGTACTTGCGGAACAGCAGGGTCTGGATGATCGAGGCGTAGGTCGAGGGACGGCCGATGCCGTACTCTTCCAGCGCCTTCACCAGCGCCGCTTCGGTGTAGCGCGGCGGCGGCTGGGTGAAATGCTGTTCGGCCTGGATGCGTTCCAGCGGCACGCGGTCGCCGGGCTTCATCGCCGGCAGCTTGCGGCCTTCGTCCTCGTCCTCGGCGCTCTTGTTGTCCTTGCCTTCTTCGTACACGGCCAGGAAGCCGGGCACCACCACAGTGGTGCCGCTGGCACGGAACACGTGTTCGCTGCCGGCGGACAGATCGACGCTGACGGTGTTGAGGGTGGCCGGAATCATCTGGCAGGCCACCGCACGCTTCCAGATCAGCTCGTACAGCTTGCGCTCGTCATCGGTCAGGTAGCGCGCCACCTGCGCAGGCGTGCGCAGCGCCGAGGTCGGGCGCACCGCTTCGTGCGCTTCCTGGGCGTTCTTCGACTTGGTCTGGTAGGTGTTCGGCTGGTCCGGCAGCGAGGCGATGCCGTAGTCGCGGGCGATCACGTCGCGGATCTCGGCCAGCGCGTCCTGCGACAGGTTCACCGAGTCGGTACGCATGTACGAGATCAGGCCGACGGTGCCTTCGTCACCGATCGCCACGCCTTCATACAGCTTCTGCGCCACCTGCATGGTCTTGCGGGTGGTGAAGCCGAGCTTGCGCGAGGCTTCCTGCTGCAGGGTGGAGGTGGTGAAGGGCGGCGCCGGGCGGCGCTTGCGCTCCTTGCTGGCCACATCGGTGACATGCAGCGAGCCCTGCGCGGCCTGCTGGATGCGCAGGCGGGCGGCCTCGGCGGTGTCGCCGTCGGTGATGGTGAACTGTTCGAACTTCTGCCCGTCCAGCTTGATCAGCTTGGCGTTGAAGTGCTGCGACGGGTGCGCGCACTCGGCGGCGATCGACCAGTATTCGCGGGCGATGAAGGCTTCGATCTCTTCCTCGCGCTCGACGATCATGCGCAGCGCCGGGCTCTGCACGCGGCCGGCGGACAGGCCGCGCTGGACCTTGCGCCACAGCACCGGCGACAGGTTGAAACCGACCAGGTAATCCAGCGCGCGGCGCGCCTGCTGGGCGTCGACCAGGTCGCTGGCGATCGCGCGCGGCTGGCTGATCGCTTCCTTGATGGCGCGCGGGGTGATCTCGGTGAACACCACGCGCTGCATCGGCTTGTCCTTGACCAGCCCGCGTTCCTTCAGGATCTCGGCGATGTGCCAGCTGATCGCTTCACCCTCGCGATCCGGGTCGGTCGCCAGCAGGATGTCGTCGGCGCCCTTGGCGGCCTTGGCGATCGCATCGACATGCTTTTCGTTCTTGTCGATCACGTCGTAGTGCATGGCGAACCCGTTGTCCGGGTCGACTGCGCCTTCCTTCGGGATCAGGTCGCGCACGTGCCCATACGAGGCCAGGACCGTGTAGTCCTTGCCGAGGTATTTGTTGATCGTCTTGGCCTTGGCCGGCGATTCGACGATGAGCAGGTGCTTGGGCATGTCAGGAAAGGTCTGTGGGCGGACCGGGGGAGAGGGGCCGCTAGGGTGGAGCAAACGGCCGCATTAGTGAAGCGGCCACGGGCAAATCCATAAACTGAACGCCCGGTAATGTGCCGGGCGTTCAGGTTTCACCTTATTAGAGGAATCACGCCCGGCCAGCCCATGTCAAGCAGCCAGGCGTGAGGATGGCCGTTCATGAGGCCATCTTGGCGATGAAGCCAACCGCGAACACCATGAGCGCCAGGCCCACCAGCGACAGCAGGCCGGTCAGTACGAGCACCAGCACGGTCACCGTGCCCAGCTCCCGGCGCTGCAGCTGCGGCTGGTCGGTGTAGGCCCAGCGGTCGACCACCAGGGTGTCGCAGATCATGTCGTGCAGGCCCTGCTTGCGCTCGGTGAAGGCGGCCATCAGGAAACCGATGCCGAGGGTGAAGGTGCTGAGCACCGCGGCCCAGTAGCGACCAAATGCGCGGGCCTTGGTCAGGCGCTCGCCATTGCTGCGCACGACCTTGATGCCGACCGCCATCTTGCCCAGCGTGGCACCGCCCTGCGAGGCATGGAACCAGGTGTAGTACGCCATGCCGATGGCCAGGTTGATCAGGGCACTGGCCAGCTGGGCCACGATTTCGATGGCCGATTCGCCGCTGCCCACCGCACCCATGCTGGCACCAAGCGCCACACCGAGGATGGCGCCGATGATGCCGCCGGGGATGGCCAGCACGAAGTAGTCGATCATGTAGGCCGCCACGCGCTTCCAGAAGCCCGCGTAGACCACTTCGCCGCCCATCACCGGCTGGGCATGGCCGCCGCCGCCGAGCGCCGCAGGGGCGCTGTAGGGCGAACTGCTGAGCGCGCCGGTGCCAGGCAGTGGCGCCGTACCGTTGTCGATCGCGGCATAGTCGCCACGCAGGTCGAAGCCGCCACTGCCGGTGGCCGTGCTGGCGTCGGCCAGTGTCTGCAGTCCCAGTTCGTCGACCACCTGGCGCAGCGCAGCCCACTGCGCCATGCCTTCGCGCCAGACCAGGGTGTCCAGGTTCAGCTGGCCGCGCTGGAAGCGCTGGCGGATCTCCTGGACCGGCAGCGGGCCCTGGCGTTGCTGTCCTTCGGCGTAGTACCACTCAGTCATTGCATGTTCCCTGTTGAATCATCCTTGGAGGTGCTGGCGTGCGCGTGGTTCAGCCGCGGCACGTCGGCGGCAGGTACTTGTCGTTGCTTTCGCCACTGCATTCCCAGCGGCCGCTGTCGCGATCGTATTCCAGCCACAGCAGGTCGCCATCAAGGCTCTTGCCGGGCAACGCCAGGGTGGCTTCGATGCCGCAGTGGCCATTGTTGAAGCGACCGATGTTCACCGCCGACAGCCCTGCATGGGTGAAGTCACCCGGGGCCGGGAAGCCGGCGTCGTTGGCACCGGGGCAACGGCCTTCGTCATCGGCGAAATGCTGCACCTGGTCCTTCAACGGCTGCAGCGCGGTCACTG
The DNA here is from genome assembly GCF_036320045.1 of Stenotrophomonas sp. SMYL20. Lineage (NCBI taxonomy): Bacteria > Pseudomonadati > Pseudomonadota > Gammaproteobacteria > Lysobacterales > Lysobacteraceae > Stenotrophomonas > Stenotrophomonas sp. SMYL20. Next base: position 93,710 of record NZ_JAWIRT010000005.1, read on the forward strand.
CGCCGGCGACCTTGGCGCGCACGGTGTAGTCGTTGTAGGCGGGCAGCGCGATGGCAGCCAGGATGGCCACGATCGGGACCAGCACCAGCAGCAGGCCGCCGCCGATGATGGCGGTCAGGGCGCAGCCGGACAGCTTCTTCTTCGGCGCCGGCAGGGCGGTGGCCGATGCACTGGTGGTGTAGGGCGTGGACGGCGGCAGTACCGGCGGCTGCGGCGGAGGCGGTGCCACCGGTTCCGGATCGGGCTCGGGTTCCACCGGCGGTGCGGCAGCGTCCAGCGCCGGCACGATCAGGCCGAGTTCGTCGACCACGGTGCGCAACGGCTGCCATTGCGGCAGGCCGTCGCGCCAGACCAGGGTGTCCAGGGAGATCTGGTTGTTGCGGAACAACTCGACCAACTGTTCCGCCGGCAGCGGACCCTGCTGCCGGTTGCCTTCTGCATGGAACCACTCGCTCACGGGGACGCTCCTGAATGCGCTATGCCCCCAAGTGTACGGTCAGTGCAGGGGTTCTGGCTCGTCCATGAACATCTGCGTCTCCATCCAGGCATACGCCGCCTCGGAGCCGGGCTGGTTGAACAGCACCATCAGCACGACCCACTTCAGGTCGTCCAGGTCCAGTTCGTCCTGGTCCAGGGCCATGGCCCGGTCCAGCACCAGCTCGCGCTGGTCGGCGTCGAGGATGCCGTGCTGTTCCAGGTACAGCAGGAAACCACGGCATTCCACGTCCAGCTTGTCCAGCTCGGGGCCGTGGTAGACGCGCACGGGGCCATCGACCCGTGCCTGGGCCACGCTCGGCCGCTGCGCGGCCAGGGCATCGAGCCAGTCGAATGCCTTGTTGATCTCGGTTGGGCTGAAACCGGCCTGGATCAGGCCGTTCTGGAGCGAATCGCGGTCACGGATCAGGTCCGCATCTTCGCTGAAATAGTGTTCAAACAGGTACAGCAGTACGTCCAGGATGCTCTCTTTCATTGCCCCTCGGCCTGCGTCGCGCGACGCTGTGGAGGTGAAGAAACTAGGGAGTTCGACAGTAGCGGCCGTGTACGCACACCACGATTCCCGCCAGTTCCATGGCCAGCAGCATGGAGGACACCTGGGGCGCCGTCAATCCACAGCGCGTGATCAGTGAATCCATACCGCTTGGGTTGTGGTCCAGGGCCCGCCACAAGCACTGGTAGTCAGGGTCGTCGGCCCAGCGCGCCGGCAGGAGTACCGGCGGTGCCTGTTCAGTGGGGGTGGCGAGCCGTGATTGCAAGCCCGGCAGCTGCTGGCGAAGGGCGGGCGCCAGCAGTTCAAGGACCTCCTCCGGGCGCTCGACCAGTGCGGCACCCTCGCGGATCAACCGGTGGCAGCCCGCGGCGCGTGGGTTGAGTACCGAACCGGGCAGGGCACAGACCTCGCGGCCGGCCTCGGCGGCCAGGCGTGCGGTGATCAATGCGCCGGAGCGCTGGGCGGCCTCGACCACCACCGTCGCCAGCGCCAGCCCGGCCACCAGGCGGTTGCGGGCTGGAAAGTGACCGGGGCGTGCCGGTATGCCCGGCAGGTACTCGCTGAGCACCGCGCCTTCGGCGGCGATGCGGGCCTGCAGCCGGGCATGGTTGTCCGGGTAGGTCCGGTCCGGGCCGGTGCCGATCACCGCCACGGTGCAGCCCCCGGCGTCCAACGTGGCCTGGTGAGCGGCCGCGTCGATGCCTGCCGCCAGTCCGCTGGTCACCGCCAGGCCCGCTTCGACGAAGCAGCCAGCAAACCGGGCGGCCAGGGCGCGTCCGCCCGGCGTCGGCGAGCGGCTGCCGACCAGCGCCACCGACGGGCGCCAGGCCAGGCTGGGGTCGCCGGCGATGAACAGCGCCAGGGGTGGGTTGGGGACATCCAGCAGGGGCGGGGGGAATGCCGGATCGGTGAAGGCCAGCAGGTGCTGGTTGTCGTCTTCCAGCCAGCGCCGTGCCGCGGCCCAGGCCCGGGTGTCCGGGCGTTCCAGCGCGGCGCACTGCTCGGGCGTGCAGCCGTGCGCGCGCCAGTTCGCGGCGCCCTGCGCGATCGCAATCTCCGCGCTGCCTGCGGCCTGCAGCAGGGCCCGCCGTGGCGCCAGCGCGCCGCCTGCCATCAACAGGCGCAGCAGCGCCTCGTCAGCTTGGTTGGTCATCTCCCCACTATCGAGCGCATACAACAAAGGCGCCCTAGGGCGCCTTCGCATGTGGCTGTCAGGTTTTGCCGGAGGTGCCTGCCGGCCAGCGGCCGGCACTACCTGCAGTGGCCGGGCAACACGGGACTGGTTACTTCGCGTCCGGGTGCAGTGCGTTGAACCCCACGCGTACCGGCTTCACGCCCTGCATCACCAGCGCGTAGCTGACGTTGTCGAAGGTACGGAACACCATGGCGTGCGCGGCGTATTCGTCCGGCAGCGAAACCCGGCCGGCGCCGGTGCTGAGCGAATCGTCCATGCGCGACGAGGTGGGGTACTTCATGCGGTGCGCCACGTGGCGGCCCGGGCGCCACAGCGAGAATACGGTGCCGTTGTCCACGCCCTGTGCGCGACCTGCGGAAATCGCGATCACATCGCGCGGGCCAGCGGCGGTGAACATGTCGGTGACGGCCAGCACGCGCACATCGACGCCCTCGACACCGGCGGCCGGGACATGGGGGACGAACTGCAGGTCGTACGGCTTGGCCTCGACCGGGACCAGGCGGTCGCCGGCACGCACCTCGCGGCCGCCTTCGTTCTTGTCCAGCACCAGGGTGGACGCCTCGACCTTGCCGCCGGCGACATGGGTGATGGTGCCGGTGGCGACCTGGGCCAGCTCATAGCCGAGTATGCCGCGGCGGTGGTTGGGGGCGTTGTAGGCCCGCCACAGGTTGCCGCTGCCGGGGGTGACGTCGCCGTTGGCGGTCAGGTCCTCGGTCGGCTTGGGCTGGGCGTAGCGCACGGTCGGGCGGACCACGGCCCAGCGCTGGCCCAGCTGGGCGTCGGCCAGGCGCACGTAGACCGCACTGCCGCTGGTGACGCGCAGGCGTTCTTCTTCCAGGCCGGCCACGTAGGGTAGCTGCTCGATGCTGTCGACCACGCTCAGCTGCTTCAGGAACGGCTCGACCTGGGCCAGCGGAATGGCATCGATCGGGGCTTCCTGGCGCGGGCCGGGCTTGGCAGCGACGGTCACCCGGTCCAGATAGGCCAGGCTGAGCACGTCACCGGGATAGATCAGGTGCGGATTGGCGATCTGCGGATTGGCCTGCCAGATCTCCGGCCACAGCCACGGCTTCTGCAGGAAACGTGCGGCGATATCCCACAACGTATCCCCTTTTCGGACCACATAGGTGTCCGGGTGCCCGCCATTCACTTCCACGGCGGTAGCATAGGCAGCCACGGTCAGCATCGCCGCGGCGACGACCGTACGAAAACGAAGCAACATAGGTGTGAAGCCCTGATTCCCCAACAGGTCCGCGCACTATAGTCCAGAAACCGGGGCGCAAGGCAAGCGTTGGAGCTAGAATCTGCGACGTATGCCGGCGTGCCGGCCCCCTATCCGGAAACAGCCATGGCCCTTCTTCCCATTCTCGAGTTCCCCGATCCGCGCCTGCGTACCAAGGCTGCGTTGATCGAAGCCGCCGAAGTCACCACGCCGGCCTTCCAGGAACTGATCGACAACATGTTCCTGACCATGTACGACGCCCCGGGCATTGGCCTGGCCGCCACCCAGGTGGACGTGCACAAGCGCTTCATGGTCATCGACGTCAGCGAAGAAAAGAATGAACCGCATGTGTTCATCAACCCGGAAATCGTCGCCAAGGACGGAGGCCGGGTGTATCAGGAGGGCTGTCTGTCGGTTCCGGGCATCTTCGCCGACGTGACCCGCGCCGATACCATCACCGTGAAGTACCTGGACCGCAACGGCCAGGAACAGCAGCTGGAAGCCGGCGAAGTGCTGGCCACCTGCATCCAGCACGAGATGGATCACCTGGACGGCAAGCTGTTCATCGACTATCTGTCGCCGCTCAAGCGCGAGATGGTGCGCAAGAAGCTGGCCAAGCAGCGCAAGCACGTGGCGTGATCGCCAATCCGGGCCGCCCATCGGGTGGCCCGTGCCTGCGCGACGCGCGCGGGCTGTACGGCGCCGGCCGACGGCGCCGTTTTCTTTCCTGCACGAATCCATCCTGCAAGTGGGGTAGCCATGAGGATTGTCTTTGCCGGTACGCCGGAATTCGCGGTGTCGTCGCTGCGCGCGGCTGCGCGCCACCATGAGGTCGTGGCCGTCTACACCCAGCCTGATCGTCCGGCCGGCCGTGGCCGTGGCCTGGCGCCGTCGCCGGTCAAGCTTGAAGCCGTGGCCCGTGGCATTCCGGTCTACCAGCCCGAATCGCTGAAGGATGAAGCCGCCCAGCAGCAGCTGCGCGACCTGCAGCCGGACCTGATGGTGGTGGTGGCCTATGGCCTGATCCTGCCCAAGGCGGTGCTGGCCATTCCGACCCACGGCTGCTGGAACGTGCATGCCTCGCTGCTGCCGCGCTGGCGCGGTGCCGCGCCGATCCAGCGCGCGATCCAGGCCGGCGATGCGAAGACCGGCGTCTGCCTGATGCAGATGGAGGCCGGCCTGGATACCGGCCCGGTCCTGCTGCACCAGGAGCTGCCGATCGCGGCCACCGATACCGGTGGCCAGCTGCATGACAAGCTGGCGGAACTGGGCGCGCAGGTGCTGTCCGACGGCCTGGGCCTGCTGCGGGCCGGCATCAAGCCGATCGCGCGGCCGCAGCCGGAGCAGGGCGTGACCTATGCGCACAAGCTGGACAAGGCCGAGGCCCGTCTGGACTGGGCGCTGGATGCAGGGGCGCTGGCACGCACCGTGCGCGCCTTCAATCCGTGGCCGATCGCCGAGGCGACGCTGGCTGGCGAGCGGGTGCGCATCCATGGCGCGGTGGCGCTGGATGAGGCCCACGGCCAGGCGCCGGGCACGGTGCTGGCGGCCAGCCGCGATGGCATCGATATCGCCTGTGGCCAGGGCGCACTGCGCCTGCGTGTGCTGCAGCGGGAAGGTGGCAAGGCGATTACTGCGGCCGACTACCTCAACGCCCGCCGCGATCTGCGCGTGGGGGCATAAGCGGTGTCGAAGCAGAACGATTTCTCCGTCGCCAAGGCGGCGCCGGGCGCGGCCACGCGCATGCTGGCCGCACGTGTGCTGGCACAGGTGTTCACCCGTGGCCGTTCGCTGAAGGCCGAACTGGCCTGGGCGCTGCCGAAGCTGGCCGACAGCCGCGACCGCGCGCTGCTGGAAGCCCTGTGTTTCGCCGTCCTGCGCCGCCGCAGCACCTATGACGCGGCGCTGCAGTCGTGGATGCAGAAGCCGCTGTCGGCGCGTGATGCCGATCTGCGCACGCTGCTGATGGTCGGGTTCGCCCAGCTGGACGTGCTGGAGCTGCCGGCGCACGCGGCGCTGTCGGCCACCGTCGATGCCGCGCGTGCACTGGGCCGTGAGCGCCAGGCGGGCCTGGTCAATGCGATCCTGCGCCGCGCGCAGCGCGAGGGTTTCCCGGAGCAGCCAGCGCGCGATGCCTTCCCGGAATGGCTGGCCGATGCGGTGGAACGCGATTGGCCGGCACAGGCCGACGCGATCTTCAGCGCCAGCCTGCAACCGGCGCCACTGTGGCTGCGCGCCAACCGCCAGCAGGGCGGTCGTGACAAGGCACTGGCCGCGCTGGCCGAAGCCGGCATTGCCGCAGAAGCCAGTCCGCTCAGTGCCGACGCGTTGCGCCTGGCCTCTCCGGTTGCCGTGAATCAGCTGCCCGGCTTCGCCGAGGGCGCGATCTCGGTGCAGGACCTGTCGGCGCAGTGTGCCGCCGATGCGCTGGCCCCGGTGGCCGGTGCCCGCGTGCTGGACGCTTGTGCGGCCCCCGGCGGCAAGTCGGCGCATCTGCTCGAGCGCGACCCCAGCCTGCGCCTGCTGGCGCTGGATATCGACGCGCGCCGCCTGGCCCGTGCACGCGATACCTACACCCGTACCGGCGTGGGCGAGCATGCGCAGACCCTGGCGGCAGATGCCAGTGATCCGGGCGCCTGGTGGGATGGCGTGCCGTTCGACGCGATCCTGCTTGATGCGCCGTGCTCGGCGACCGGCGTGATCCGCCGCCAGCCGGATGTGATGTTCCACCGTCGCGCCGAAGACATCGATGCACTGGTCGGCGTGCAGGCGCGCCTGCTGGAAGCCTGCTGGTCGATGCTGCGCCCGGGCGGCGTTCTGTTGTATGCCACCTGTTCGATCCTGCGCGCCGAGAACATCGATCAGGTGCGCGCGTTCCTGAAGTGGCATCCGGATGCCGTGGCGCAGCCGCTGGGCGATGCATTCGGCGTGGATTGCGAAGGGGTGGCGCGCCAGCGGCTGCCGGGTGAAAACGATGCTGACGGTTTCTTCTACGCGCGTCTGTTAAAAGCAGCCTGACCCCCGCTGCCGTTTCGAGTCCCATGCTGAAAGCCCACGCGTCGCGCCAGACGTGGTTGTTGGTGGTGATGGCCCTGCTGGTGCTGGGGGCCGGCCTGGGCCTCCGTGATCCATGGCCCTCGGATGAGCCACGTTTCGCGCTGGTGGCCAAGCAGATGGTCGACAGTGGCTACTGGTTGTTCCCGCATCGCGGCCCCGAGCTGTATTCGGACAAGCCGCCGATGCTGATGTGGTTGCAGGCGGCGATGTACAGCCTGGTCGGCCACTGGCGGGTGGCGTTCCTGCTGCCCTCGCTGCTGGCCGCGCTGGGCACGCTGTGGTGCGTGGTCGATCTCGGCCGCCGCCTGTGGACGCGGCAGGTGGGGCTGTACGCGGGCTGGGCACTGCTGTTCGCGCTGCACTTCACCTTCCAGGCGAAGAAGGCGCAGATCGATCCGCTGGTGGTGCTGTTCATCACCCTGGCCAACTACGGCCTGCTGCGCCATCTGCTGTTGGGTCCGGCCTGGCGCTGGTGGTGGCTGGGCTGGTTCTTTGCCGGCATCGGTGTGATCACCAAGGGCGTAGGCGTGCTGGCGCTGATGATGATCGCGCCGGCGGCAGTCGCATCCGTGCTGCACTGGCCGCGGGTACGCCTGCACGTGCGCGACCTGCGTTTCTGGCTGGCACCGTTGGCCTTCCTGTTGGCGGTGTCGTTGTGGCTGGCGCCGATGCTGCTGGCAGGCTTCGCCACCGGTTCGGAGCCGTACCGCGCCTACATGGACGACATCCTGTTCCGGCAGACCGCGCGGCGCTATACGCAGTCCTGGGACCATCACCAGCCGTGGTGGTACTTCCTGGCGATCATGCCGTCGATGTGGATTCCCGCGTTCCTGCTGCTGCCCTGGGCGCTTCCGGCCTGGTTCCGGCGGCTGCGCCGGCGCGATGCGCGCTACCTGCTGCCGTTGGCCTGGTGGCTGCTGGTCGTGCTGTTCTTCTCCCTTCCGCACGGCAAGCGCGACGTCTACATCCTGCCGGCATTGCCGATGTTCTGCCTGGCGCTGGCGCCGTTGCTGCCCGGGTTGCTGAGGCGGCGCGATGTGCAGCGCGTGCTGGGCGCATTCACCGCGTTGCTGGCACTGGCGCTGGGGCTGGTCGGTGCGCTGGCGCTGCTGGGTGATCCGGATTTCGAAGTGCGCCTTACCCATGGCCGCGGGTTGCTTCCCGGTGCCACCGATGCGCTGGCCTGGGCGGCGCTGGCGATGGCGGTCTGGTCGGCCTTGAGCCTGTGGGTGTGCGGGCGCCAGCGTCGGCACGTTGCCCTGGTCTCTACCCTGGCAGGAGTCTGGGTGCTGTACAGCCTGGTCGGTTATCCGGTGTTGAACGACTCCAGCTCGGCCCGTGGCCTGATGCGTGAAGTGAGTGCACGCATCGGCCCGCAGGCCGAGCTGGGACTGGTGGCATGGAAAGAGCAGAACCTGCTGATGGCCGATCGCCCGGCGGCCACCTTTGGATTCGAAGCACGTTGGCATCAACAGCTGCAGGCGGCCGTGCGCTGGCAGCGGCTGGTTCCGCAGCAACGCTGGCTGCTGGTGAACGAGGATGCGATGCAGGCCTGCATCGATCGTGCGCGGGCCGAGATGGCGGGCATTTCCAATCGTCGCCGCTGGTGGCTGGTGCCTGCCGATGCGGTCGCCGGCGACTGCCGGCCGTCAGCGGCGGAACTCGAGCACGAGCGCCGCCTGCAGGGGCCCGGCATCACCGATTGAGCGTTCGGGGAGCGTGGCTCAGGTACTGGCCAGGGCGGCGTGGTAGCTGGCCAGCGTGGCGTCGGCGAATGTCTGCAGGCCGAACTCCCGCTGTGCATGGCGGCGTGCTGCGCGGCCCTGTTCCGGCAGCGCATCGCGCTGTGCGTATAGCGCCTGTACCTGGGCGGCGATGGCGTCGATGTCGCGTGTGGCAACCACCCAGCCATCGACGCCTTGTTCGATGTTCTCCGGCAGGCCTGCGTAGTCGCTGACCAGCATCGGCTTGGCGCTGGCCATCATCTCGCGGCAGGCGAAGGAGATCGTCTCGACGTCATGGGACAGTACGAAGCCAGCATCGCCGGCCGCGATCAGGACACGGGTATCGGCCAGCAGGCCGGTGAAGTGCACCTGCGCGGCCACCTCGCCCAGCGCCTGCACCTGTTCGCGCTGCTGCGTGCTGGGCAGGTGGCCGGCCACGGCAATGTGCACATGCGGACGCACCGCATCGGGCAGCCGTGCGATGGCCCGGGCCAGGTCGATCCAGCCCTTGTAATCATCGGTGCCGGCGTTGCTGACCAGCACCAGCGCCTGTGGATCCTGCGTCCACTGCTGGCGCAGCGCGCTGCCGGTGCCGGCCGGCTGCGGTGAGTAGCGCTCCAGGTCAACGCCATTGCGGACCACGTCGATCGGGCAGCGACGGTACGGGCCCTGTTCCAGCAGGCGCTTGGTGTCGGCCGAGACCGCGATCAGCCGATCGGTGGCCCAGCGTGCGCGCAGCGCATTGCCAAAGGTATTGGTGGGTTTGCTGTTGTGCTTGGTCAGCACGATCGGCGGGCGGCGCATGCCCAGCAGCCCCTGCATCACGAAGCGGTGGTCGCGTGCACCGTTGACATGGATCAGGTCGATGCCTTCATCGTGGACCAGCCTGCGCAGCGCGCGCTGTTCGGCCAGCTGCCGGGGCAGCGTTGGCAGGCCGCTGCCGAACGCAATCGGCAGTGTGCGGGCAATGCCTTCATCGGCCATGGTCCGCAGCAGGCGGCTGTCGGCCGGCGCGGCGACGTGGAGCGTGTGCTGGCCGTGCAGCGCACGCGCCAGCGAGACGATGTACGTGGTGTGGCCGCCACCGTCGCCGTAGTGGAAGTTGGTGTACAGGATTTTCATGGGGGGTCTTCAGGCAACGCCCACGCAGTGTGACACAGCGTGGTCAAGGCCGGTCCGCGGAAGGCGCCGGGTCGGCCACCGCCTGTCCATTGCCCAGCATCCACAGCATGATGGTCTTCTGCCGCACGTAGTTGGCGCGGACGTAGGCGTAGACCAGGCCGTGCCAGCCGTCGCGGAAGCCGCCACGGAACAGGAAGCCGCGCCAGAACCGCCAGGCCGGCGCCAGCACCAGCTTGCCCAGCGTGGCCCGCTTGCCGCGCGCGAACTCGTGCTCGGCCATCATCCGCGCGTACTTCTCGGTCTTGGCCAGCTGCTGCTGCAATGACCGGTACGGATAGTGGATCAGGTCGCCGCGCAGGGTGCCCACACTGCCGTCGACACTGGCCGCCTCGTGGATCTCGCGCTTGCCGCGCCAGCCGCCGCGGCGGCGGTCGAACAGGCGCATCACCCGGTCCGGGTAGGCATTGCCATGGCGCAGGAACTTCCCGAAGTACTCCGAGAGGCGGGCGAAGCGGTAGCCGGCCTGGCCGCCGAAGCCACCGTCGCGGGCCTGCTCGATGGCCGTGCGCAGTTCGGGGCTGATGCGCTCGTCGGCGTCCAGGCACAGCACCCAGTCGTGGCTGGCCTGCTCGACGCAGAACGCCTTCTGGCTGCGGAAGCCCTCGAACCGGCGCTGCAGCACGCGGGCACCGGCGGACTCGGCGATGGCTACGGTGGCATCGGTGGACTGCGAGTCCACCACCACGATCTCATCGCAGAAGGCCAGCGAGGCCAGGCAGTCGCCGATGCGCCCGGCCTCGTTGAACGCGATAATGCACGCCGAGATGCGAGGCCGTTCGATGGGAGCGGTCGTGGAGGACATGATGGCCGGGTACCTGTTGTTTGCGACGGAGCGCTATGCGCTGCCTATTCTCGCCCCGTTGGCGCAGGCCTTGCACGCGTCCGGGCAGGAGGTGGCGGCCTGGTTCGAGGACGGCGCGGCCGGCAGCAGCCTGCCGGGGGTGCCCAACGTGGGCCTGAAGCAGGCCCTGGCAATGCGTCCGCGGGCGGTGTTCAGCGCGGCCAACTGGGTGCCGACCTTCCTTTCGGGGGCCAAGGTGCAGCTGTTCCATGGCTTCAACGTGGAGAAGCGGGACAGTGCGCGCGGCCACTTCCGGGTGCGCGGCATGTTCGACCTGTACTGCACGCAGGGGCCGGCCACGACCGCACCGTTCCGCGAGATCGCCAGCCTGCAGGGCCACTTCGCCGTGGCCGAGACTGGCTGGCCGAAGCTGGACCCGCTGTTCCGCGATGACGGAGGCGAGAGTTCCGCGCTGCGCGCACCGGCCGGTGACCGCCCGGTGATCCTGTTCGGTTCCACCTTCACCGAGCGGCTCAGCGCGGCTCCGCACCTGCATGCGCAGATCGCCGCTGATATCGCCGCCGGTGACCACTACTGGCTGCTGACCCTGCACCCGAAGTGCCCACCGGAACTGTTCGAACGCTACCGCGCGCTGGCCGGTGCCAATGCCCGCTTCATCGAGCCGGAGCAGGTGATGGCCGCGCAGCGTGCCGCCGATGTGCTGGTGTCGGACACCTCATCGATCGTTTCGGAGTTCATCGTGCAGCACAAGCCGGTGGTGACCTTCCGCAACCGCGTGCCGAAGCCGCACATGATCGACTTCGATGATCCTGCGCAGCTGCAGGCGATGCTGCAGCGCGCGCTGCACCCGGACGCCGCGCTGCAGGCGGAAATCGTGCGCTACGCCGATGCCATCCACCCTTACCGCGATGGCCGCTCCAGTGAACGGGTGATCGCGGCCACCGAGGATTTCCTGTCCGGTGAAATGGGTGCGTTGCGGCGCAAGCCATTCGGCAGCTGGGTGCGCGATCTGCAGATCCGCAAGGACCTGGGGTATTGGGGCCCGTCGCAGCGCTGATGCCTCGCTGACCCCGCTCGCGGTAGTGCCGGCCGCTGGCCGGCAACCTCGGGAATGGCGGCAGTTGCCGGCCAGCGACTGGCACGACCTGTAGTGCTTACCAGCGCAGCTTGCGCCGCGCCAGCGCCGCCGCCAGTTGCTCCATCACGTGTTGCGCCTGCGCCTGCGGCAGGTAGTGCAGGGTCAACGCCACATCACCATGCGCGCCGGCGGTATCCAGCTGCAGGCTGCTGGTGCCCAGCAGTTTGTCCAGCGGCGAGCGTTGCAGGCGCAGGCCCTGCACCTTGTCCAGCTCGGCCCAGCGCCACCAGCGCTTCCACCAGCCGCCGCGCACCGCCACATAGTGTTCGTCCAGGTACCAGCCCATGCGTGCCATCTGCCGGTGCGCGACCAGCAGCGCCACCGGTAGCCACGCCAGCACCAGCAGGCCCCATGGGCCCCAGCGCCAGTACGCGGCCGCAGCCAGCAGCGGCACCAGCACCAGTGCGCCCAGGCACAGCCGCCACCAGCCGCGCTGCGGAATGGACTGCCATTGCAGCGGAGGCCACTGCAGCTGCGGCAGCAGGTGCTGCACCAGCTGCTCACAACGTGTACTGGACGCCAGCGGCGCGAGTTCGCGCAGGGCGCGGTCCTCATCGCGCGCGGGGCCACCGGCGGCACTGTCGATGCGCAGCTGACGCAGCCCGAACCAGCGCTGCAAAGTACCTTCGCGCAGCGTCCAGGCCTGGATGCGCCGGCGCGCCACGCTGCTGCGGGTGCGGCTGAGCAGACCGGCCGATACGGTCAGGCGTCGGTCCTGCTCGCTGAGGGTGAAGCCGTGGTAGCGCAGCAGCGTCAGCACCACCGACAGCACGCGCAGCGCAAGCCAGCCCAGCAGCAGCGCGGCAGCCAGCAGCAGAAACGCACCGGTCACGCCGGGGTGCAGATGGCTGGCGTAGCCAAAGGCTTCGCGTCCACCGCGCTGGAGGGCATCGTCCATCACCGGCCGTGGCACGGTCTGGAACAGCACGCCGAACGCGGCGATCGCCAGCGCCCAGCCGCGGTTGGAGAGCAGGCCCATGCGTACCACGTCCCAGCTCGACAGGCGCAGCAGTACCTGCTCGTTCTCAGTCGCGGTGCTGGCAACCGGGTCGGGCTCGGTGATGCCGGCGGCCTGCGGCGCCTGCCCGCGCTGGCGGACCAGCCGTTCCAGCGCCAGCGCCTGGTCCAGCTTCAGCACCCGCATCTCCGCTTCCGGGCGCACGCCACCGGCCGATTCCAGGCGCAGCTCGGCCACACCAAACAGACGGTGCAGCGGGTTCTGTCGCACCTCCACGTTGTGGATGCGCGCGAACGGAATCTCGCGCCGGTTGCGCGCGAGCAGACCGCTGCGCACGGTGATCGCATCACTGCCGATACGGTAGCGGTAGCTGAGGTACTGCAGCACCGACACCAGTACCAGTGCGGCAATTGCCGTCAGCGGAATCAGCTGCGCCCATATCGGGTCGCGGTCGCCGCGCTGGCCGAACACCAGCAGTGCGACCAGCGGCAGGAAGTAATGGCGCAACTGCATCAACAGTACGAACAACCACGACCACGGATGCAGGCGGTGGTCCTCGCCACCGGCGGGCAGTGCTGCAGGCAGAGGCGGTGGCAGGCTCACAGGGCGTCGGCGTCCTGGTCGAGCTGGTGGGACAGGGTATCGCGCAGGCGCTCGGCATCCGCCTCGTCCAGGCCGCTGACGGTCACTGCGCTCATGCGGGTTCCGGCGGTGTGCACGATCAGCGTGGCCAGGCCGGCACGGCGTTCCAGTGGGCCGCGGCGCAGGTCCAGGTGCTGCACGCGCGAAATGGGGATGCGCGTTTCCAGCTGCCACATCAGGTCGCGGCGCAGGCCCAGCCCTTGGGCATCCAGCCGCCAGCGGGTGCGGACCAGGCGCCGGCGGCCGAGCCAGGCGCCGAAGACGATGCCGATCAGCAGCCCAAGGGCGGCCGTCCACAGGCCGCCGGGCAGGTCGAAGAACCACGCGGCTGCGGCCAGCGGCAGGCCCGGCACAAACAGGCCGCCGAAGGCACCTTCCAGTGCGGCCAGCCGCGCGGCGCGGCGCGGCAGCGACTGCCAGGCATCGGTGGTCGGAGCAGTAAGGGGAACGTCGGTCACGCGGGCTCCGTCAGGTGGCAGGGCGGGCGGTGGCGGCCGTGGCCGCACCGCGCAGACGGTAGCAGGTCGGCTGCGTTACTGGGCAGCCTGGATCAGCGCGTCCACATCCAGCATGTGGCCGGCACGATCAGCCTTGGTGCGCAGGTAGTGCTCGTTCTCGGCGGTGATCTCGCCGGTGACCGGAATGCAGTCCAGCACCTCGATGCCAGCGTTGCGCAGGCGCTGCGCCTTGGTCGGGTTGTTGCTGAGCAGGGCCACGCGCGAAATGCCCAGGCCGCGCAGCATCGCCACCGCGCTGCCGTAGCGCCGTTCGTCGGCGCCGAAGCCGAGCTGTGCATCGGCATCGATGGTGTCCAGGCCGTCATGCTGGTAGCCGTAGGCACGCATCTTGGCCGCGATGCCGGTACCGCGGCCTTCCTGGTCCAGGTACAGCAGCACGCCGCCGCCCAGTTCCTTCAGCTTGCGCAGGCCGCGCCGCAGCTGGTCGCCGCAGTCGCACTTGAGCGAACCGAACAGGTCGCCGGTCAGGCACGAGGAGTGCACGCGTACCGGTACCACCGCCGACAGATCCGGTTCGCCGACGATGATCGCGACCTGGTCACGCTGGGCGACGCCACCACGGAACACCGCGAACGTGGTCATGCCGACATCGCGCAGCGGTACCGGCGAACGCGCCACCAGTTCGTAGTCATGCGCGGCATGTGCTGCGCCCTCGGCCAGGTCGCACAGCGCAACCTCGGCCGCGCCATCGAAGGTGCGGTCTTCGGCGTCCAGGCGCACCGCCACCATCGCCGGCAGCAACAGGCCGAGGCGGGCCAGTTCCACCGCGCCTGCATCGAAGGCGTCACCGGCGCTCCAGCCGTCCGGCATCGGGCCAGGCTCGCGCAGGTAGCCCAGCGAGGGCAGGGCATCGAAGGCAACACCGGCCAGCGGCAGGCGCGCACCTTGCGGGGCCTCCACGCCAAGCACACGGGCGCGGGTGGCGGTCAGGAACAGGTAGTGCCGCTCGCGGGCGGCATTGGCGAAGGCAGCGAAGCTGCTGGCCGTGGCGCTGTCCAGCGCGATCACCGCTAGGCGCTGGCCCTGGCCATCGTGGAGCAGCACCGGGCGACCGGCACGCAGTTCGGCCACCGCGCGCTCGCAGCGGATCGCGGCCGGATCGCCGAACAGGGAAGAAGCAGCAGACATGGCAGGACCGGGGGAGTCGGACATCGCAGTCTCTATGGGGGCGCCGGCGTCGTATTCAACGTGGTGCGGCCGCCGGTCGCAGGGGCCGGATGGGCCTGGGTGCGGCGGCCGTCAGTGCGGATGCTCTTCGGTCGCGTACGGGTCTTCCTCGCCGCTGCCCGGTGGCCGCAGCGTATAGCGCTTGTAGGTCCACTGGTACTGCGCCGGATCGCGGCGGGCAATGCGCTCGATGCCGGCATTGAGCGCGGTGGCGGCCACCTGCGGGTCGGGGTCGGCCACGGCGGCGTCGGTCGGTTCGATGTGCAGTGCGAATTCCATGTCCGGGCCGATGCGCTCGCACCAGCCATACAGCACGGTGGCGCCGGTGCGCTCGGCCAGCCGGTTGACCAGGGTCATGGTCAGCGCCTGCACGCCGAAGAACGGCACGAACACGCCATCGCCGGCCTTGGGCTGCTGGTCGGGCAGGATGCCGGTGGCACCGCCGTCCTTGAGCACCTTGAACAGCTGGCGCACGGCCGGGCCTTCGGCGCGCACCTGCTGTACGTTCTGGCCGCCCCGCACCAGCTGCAGGAAGGCATCGCTGGCCTCGTCCTCCGGTGGCTTGTAGACGATGGCGATCTGCCCGCGCGAGGCCAGCCACTGGTTCAGCAGCTCCCAGTTGCCGAAGTGCGGTGCGGCCACGATCACGCCCTTGCCGCTGGCCAGGGCCGCGTCGTACAGGGCCTCGCCGTGGCGCTGCTTCAGGTGCAGGCGCAGGTTGTCGGCCGGCGCCTGGCTCCACAGGCGCAGGGTCTCGATGGCCTGCAGGGCGGTGGAGCGCAGCAGCTCCCGGTGCAGGCGGTCGCGCGTGGCGCGGTCCAGGTCCGGGTAGGCCAGCTCCAGGTTGCGTCGGGTGACGCGGCTCTCACGGGCGTTGAGACTGATCCAGGTCCAGGACAGGGCACGGGCGATTCCCCGCAGCAGCGGCCAGGGAAGGCGGGCGAACAGGGTGGTGGCGCGGTAGACCAGCCGGGCTTTGCGTTGCGGATTCATCTGCGCCAGTTTAGCCAAGGGCGCTGCTATCGTGGCCGGCCCCGTTCATTGGAGCCCACGATGCTCGTCCTTATCCAGCGTGTCAGCCAGGCTGCCGTCCACGTCGACGACGAAGCGGTCGGCCAGATTGGTCCGGGCCTGCTGGCGCTGGTGGGCATGGAACCGGGCGATACCGAGGCCCAGCTGCGGCGCATGGCCGAGCGCCTGCTGGGTTACCGGGTGTTCGCCGACGAGGCCGGGAAGATGAACCGGTCGCTGCGCGACACCGGCGGCGGCCTGCTGCTGGTCAGCCAGTTCACCCTGGCGGCCGATACCCGTTCGGGCATGCGGCCCAGCTTCACCAGCGCCGCACCGCCGGACGAGGCTGAACGCGGGTTCAATCGATTTGTCGAGATCTGTCGTGAAAATCACGCGCCAGGGGTGGAAACGGGCCGATTTGGTGCCCATATGGTCGTCAGCCTGGTCAATGACGGTCCCGTGACCTTCCTTCTCAGGCCCTGAGCCTGCGGGACCACCGCCCGGCAGGCGGGGCCCCGGGCTGGTATAATGCTACGTTCCCTATTTCTCCCTAGCCGGTGGCGCGAGCACTACATGGCCAACGAACGTCCTGCCCAATCCGAAATCAAGCAACTGATCAGCAAGGGCCTGGAACAGGGCTACCTGACCTACGCCGAAGTCAATGACCATCTGCCGGACGACATGGTCGACCCGGAACAGATCGAAGACATCATCGGCATGATCAACGGCATGGGCATCGATGTCCATGAAGTTGCGCCGGATGTGGAAACCCTGCTTCTCAACGATGGCAACACCGGTAACCGCGAAGTCGATGACACCGCGGCCGAAGAAGCTGCCGCCGCGCTGAGCGCGCTCGACACCGAAGGTGGCCGTACCACCGACCCGGTGCGCATGTACATGCGCGAAATGGGCACCGTCGAGCTGCTGACCCGCGAAGGCGAAATCGCCATCGCCAAGCGCATCGAGGAAGGCCTTTCGCAGGTCCAGGCCGCCCTGGGCCAGTTCCCGGTCTCGGTCGAGTCGCTGCTGACCGACTACGAAGCCCACAAGGAAGGCAAGAAGCGCCTGGCCGAAGTGATCGTCGGCTTCAACGATCTGGCCGATGAAGTGCCTGCGCCGGCCGCTGCCGCGTCCGATGACAGCGATGATGCCGACGCCGAAGGCGACGAGGACGAGGACGATGATGTCGAGGGTGGCGAGGAAGAAGCCGCACCGACCGGTCCGGATCCGGAGGAAGTCGCTGCGCGCATGCAGGCGCTGAGCGATGCCTTCAATGCCTTCAAGAAGGCCGCCACCAAGGGCGACAAGAAGAACCTGCCGCGCCTGCGCGAAGAGATGTCGGCGGTGTTCGTCACCCTGAAGCTGCCGCTGCCGCTGACCGATGTGCTGACCAAGCAGCTGCGCGACACCATGGCGTCGATCAAGGCCCATGAGCGCCGCGTGCTGAACCTGGCCACCGTCACCGCCCGCATGCCGCGCAAGGACTTCATCCGCTCCTGGGAAGGCAACCAGACCAACCTGGAGTGGGTGGAAGACGCACTGAAGCGCAAGCAGAAGTGGTCTTCGGCCCTGCGCGAAGTGAAGGACCAGATCATCGCCGAACAGCAGGCGACGATCGACATCGAGAAGCTGACCCAGCTGGACCTGGAAGAGCTGAAGGAAATCAGCCGCGCCATGGCCTACGGTGAAGCCAAGGCGCGCAAGGCCAAGAAGGAAATGGTCGAGGCCAACCTGCGCCTGGTGATCTCGATCGCCAAGAAGTACACCAATCGCGGCCTGCAGTTCCTCGACCTGATCCAGGAAGGCAACATCGGCCTGATGAAGGCCGTGGACAAGTTCGAGTACCGCCGCGGTTACAAGTTCTCGACCTACGCCACTTGGTGGATCCGCCAGGCGATCACCCGCTCGATCGCCGACCAGGCGCGCACCATCCGTATTCCGGTGCACATGATCGAGACGATCAACAAGTTGAACCGCATTTCCCGCCAGATGCTCCAGCAGTACGGCCGCGAGGCTACGCCGGAGGAGCTGGCCAAGGAAATGGACATGCCGGAAGACAAGATCCGCAAGGTGATGAAGATCGCCAAGGAGCCGATCTCGATGGAAACCCCGATCGGCGACGACGAGGATTCCCATCTGGGCGACTTCATCGAGGACACCAACGTGGAGTCCCCGATCGAGAACACCACCAACATCAACCTGTCTGAAACCGTGCGCGACGTGCTGGCCGGCCTCACCCCGAGGGAAGCCAAGGTGCTGCGCATGCGCTTCGGCATCGACATGAATACCGACCACACGCTGGAAGAGGTCGGCAAGCAGTTCGACGTGACCCGCGAGCGCATCCGCCAGATCGAAGCGAAGGCCCTGCGCAAGCTGCGTCACCCGAGCCGCTCGGAGCAGCTGCGCAGCTTCCTGGATATCGATTGATATCTGGCGGCTGTTGAAGCGTTGAGAGAAACCCCGCTTCGGCGGGGTTTTTCTTTGCCCACCATATCTCTGCAAAGCCCAGCCCATGCTCGGCTGAGGCTTATGATTACGTAACAAGTAATGTAACGAAAGACCCGCGTCGAAGCTGGCTCTTCGTGAATATGTCCATTATTTTCAAGCTCATAGGTGCATGGCCGCGCTTGCAGTCCCGCTTTTTTGATGCTAATTACGTAACAAATTTCGTATTACGTAATGCACATGCCACGCGCTCAACGCCCACAGGTACTGGATCTGATCGCTCAGCTGGCCCCCGGCCAGCCGCTACCTGCCGCGGCGCTGGCCGAGCGTCTGGGGGTGGACCGGATGGCGCTCAGCCGGCTGGTGGCCGCCAGTGGCCCGCAGGTGGTGCGCATGGGCAGCACCCGGGCAACCGCCTATGCGCTGCGGCGGCCCACCCGGGCCGGCAGCGAATGGCCGCTGTACCGGCTGCGCGAAGATGCGACGCTGGAGGAGCTGGGGCGGGTAATTGCGCTGGTAGGAGGCGGCTTCCACGTCGATGCCGGGCCTGACTGCCCGAACCTGCGACGCGCGCCCGAAGGTGACGTTGCCGCCTTCTTTCCTGACTTGCCGTGGTACCTGGATGACCTGCGACCGCAGGGATTTCTTGGTCGCAGCTTCGCCCATGGCCGTGCGCAGGCGCTCGGCCTGCCGAAGGACCTCAAGAGCTGGCAACCGGACGATGTGTTGATGGCCCTGGTAACCGCTGGCGGGACTGAAGCGGGCGATCTGCTGCTCGGTACCGCCGCCGTGGAGGCGGCGATGGAGAGGTTGCAGGTGCCGATCGATCGGGTTGCGGCCGACGATCGTCTTGCACAGTATCGCGAGCGTGCGCGTGCTGCGCTGGACGGAGAGGACGTGGGCTGCTCGCCGGGTGGCGAGCAACCCAAGTTCACCGCCACCGTAGAGGCCTACGGCAGGCGCCGCTCGGTCCTGGTCAAGTTCGCGCAGCCCGATGAAGGCGCCGCGGCCCAGCGCTGGAGCGATCTGCTGGTCTGCGAACATCTGGCGCTTGAGGCCCTGCGCGAGTCCGGACAAGCCGCGGCGTCCAGCGAACTGCTGCAGTCGCCCACGCACACCTTCCTGGAAATCGAGCGCTTCGACCGCACGCCCGATCTGCTGGGGCGGCGAGGCCTGGTCTCGCTGCTGTCGCTATCGTCTGCGTTCACCGGCGAGGTCACCCCAGCGTGGCCGGTTGCAGGCGCCGAACTGCGTGATCAAGGCTGGCTGACGGCCGACACCGTGCAGGCGATGGGCCGACGCCATGCGTTCGGGCGGCTGATCGGCAACAGCGACATGCACCACGGCAACATCGCCTTCCACTTCATTGATCGCGGCCCGCTGCCGCTGGCGCCGGTCTACGACATGCTGCCGATGTCGCTGGCGCCGTCAAAGCTGGGCGTGTTGCGCGCGGACGAGCCGCTGTCGCCGGTCGCGCCGCTGGGCAGTGGTGATCTGCAGCATCTGCGCTGGGCGGCACCGGTGGCTGAAGCATTCTGGCAGTGCGTGGCTGTTGACGGGCGGATCCAGTCGCCGGCAATGCGGTCGTTGGCGGGGGCGAACGCCGAGCGGGTGCGGGAGATGGGCGCGCGGTTTGGGTGAGCCAGCTGTTGCGCAAGCCTGGGCGCGTGGCGTTGCGCAGCGATGGCTGAGGGTTTTTCAGTGTGTCTTGGCGCCGGCGGGTAGCCGGTTGAGCGCAGGCTCCACTACACTGTAAAGCTGCGCAGGGCCTATAGCTCAACGGTTAGAGCAGGGGACTCATAATCCCTTGGTTCCAGGTTCGAATCCTGGTGGGCCCACCAATTGATGATCCTATGTCGTCCTATGAAGGCTGAAATATCCTGAAAAAACAGGGGTTTCGGCCTTTTTTGTGTCTGATTGCGTCCTATGTGATCCAGCAGAATCCAGACTTCTCTGGCGGTATCTTTGGCGGTAACCTCCACCCGCTCTACACCTGTTACCGCCAAATCAGTTGCCGCCACCATGTCATTGACCGATACCGCCATTCGCAGAACCAAGCCCACCGCTGCCGTGCAGAAGCTGCGAGACGGTGGTGGCCTGTACCTGCTGCTGAAGCCTGATGGCGCCAGATGGTGGCGCTGGGACTATCGGCGTCCTGTGACCGGCAAGCGCAACACGCTGTCGCTTGGTACCTATCCAGAGGTGAGCCTGGCGTCCGTGCGCGAGCGCCATGCTGCTGCGCGAAAGCTGTTGGCCGAAGGTGTTGATCCGGGCGAGCAGCGCAAGGCGCAGAAAGTGGCCAGCTTGGAACTGGCCACCAACACATTCGAGGCGCTGGCGCGCGAACACTTGGCGATGAGAGCCAAGAAGCTGTCTGCCGGGTCGGTGAAACGAGAGACACGTTTGATCGAGAAAGATCTGACGCCGTACATCGGGCAACGACCCATTGCAGCGATCACAGCACGTGAACTGTTGGAGACGCTGCGCAAGATCGAGGGGCGCGGCGCGGTCGAAACTGCACATCGGGCGCGGATGCTGGTCAGCCAGGTTCTTCGATACGCGATAGCGACAGGACGTGCAGACAGGAACGTGGCAGAGGATCTGAAAGGAGCGCTCACTTCGCCCGAAGGTCGTCACTTCGCCAGCATGACTGAGCCCAAGCAGATCGCAGAACTGCTGCGCTCAATACACGGCTATCAAGGATCACCGATTGTCATGGCGGCCCTGTGCCTAGCGCCGCTGGTGTTCGTTCGCCCTGGCGAGCTTCGTCGTGCACGATGGTCGGACATCGACCTGGACAATGGCGAATGGCGGTTCACGGCAAGCAAGACCGGCCAATCGCACGTTGTTCCATTGGCTTCGCAGTCTGTGGCGATTCTTAGGTCTGTGCACCCGCTGACTGGACGGAAGGAGTTCGTGTTCCCCAGTGTGCGTGGCAAGGGGCGACCCATGAGCGAGAACACGATCAACGCAGCGCTACGTCGCCTCGGCTACGACTCCGACACTATGACCGGGCATGGCTTCCGCGCGATGGCACGCACTGTGCTGGATGAGGTGCTGGGCTTCCGTCCGGACTACATCGAGCACCAGCTTGCACACGCTGTGCGTGACCCCAACGGACGGGCATACAACCGTACGGCTCACCTGGTTGAGCGGGCAAAAATGATGCAGGCGTGGGCGGACTATCTAGACGGCCTGAGAGCCTCCAGCTGACCTCCCGTTCTTCCATCTTTCATTTCTGACTTACTGTTTTTGCTGGTTACAGTGGTAACTCTGGTTACACCGCCGCGAAACGTCCTATGCATCAGTGGGTTGCGTCCATTGTCGGAGCGCCGCATTCACTGGTTACAGCTGGTTACGCTGGTTACAGCGGCGCCCCATCGATCCACATTGGACGTATGCGGATCGATGGCGCGCGCCGATTGAATGGCTCTGCCGCAGCCTCTTTCCGGCCAGCGGGTGGCTTTGAAGGCCGCCGAGTTGTCGCCATGACGGCCGATGACCAAACCGAACCCGCCGGTAATCGATGGTTCGCTCGCCGCACATTTTGCGCCGTTGGCCTGGAGCAGCAGGTTGCCAGGCGCGTCCGTTTGTCCTGCGCAACCAGTCGGGCGGCCTGACTGCTGCGCTCGCTTGTCAGCTCCCGCCAGTTGGATGGAACGTCGCAAGGTTGCACCGTCAAGGGGAATTCGTCATGTGTAATTTTACAAAATACTGTAAAAATTTTCCCTACACATCGAGCTGCGTGAGTTGAGCGGCAGCTGCCTTTAGCCTTCTAACCAAGCCCACAACACAGGGCGGCGGTTGACGAAACGTCAGCCCCGCGACCTCTCACATGCTTGGTTCCCCAGCCCCTCAGGCGACCGCACCTGGTCAGCCTGCCGATCATTCTCGGCCCGATGCCGCACGCGGTGAACGCTTCCTGCGCAAGCGCGAGGTGCTCAGTCGTACCGGCATTTCCCGCTCGCACCTGTACTGGCTGATGAAGCGCGGCCGGTTCCCCGCATCGATCCCCCTTTCCCCGCGCGTAACTGTCTGGTTGGAGTCGGACGTGGACGCGTGGATTGCCACCCACATTCCCGACACCCACCTGCGAGTGCAGCCATGAAAGACACCCTCATCCTGACCATCTCCAACCAGAAATTCAGCCTCAGCCCGGCAGAAGCCAAGTTCCTGGCTGAGCATCTGCGAACGGCTGTGGCACAGCCGAATCTCGCGCTGAATTTCTCCCAGAGCCGGACTGCGCAAGGTGGCCGCATTGCACTCTCGCGTGGTGTCGCGGGTAGCCGTTCCACCACTGACTGCTGAGGCATTGTGATGACCAGTTCAAGAGCCTTCCTGCGCTGCCCGCATTGCGATACGCCTGCCATCGTGCGCACCAGCGTGCTGCATTCCAAACTGCTGCGCGAATCCGTGCTCCAGTGCCGCAATGCGCTGTGCGGTCACACGTTCTCGGCCTACACCGAAATCGTGCGCACACATGTGCCAAGCGTCTGTCCGAGCGCCGAGATTTGCCTCCCGCTCAGCGACTCCGCAGAACGCCGCGCGCTCAGTGAGAACGCCACTGAAGCACCGCGCGCCAAGCGCAGCGCACGGCGATGACGCGCATGTTGACAGCACCAGCTCAACCGGTGCAGCATTGCCCCGTCGCCGCACAATCGGCGACCGGGATTGGCGTCCCGAATCACAAGGCGCACCAGCGCCCATCGACCGATGCATGGCGCTTTTTTATTGCTCGCTGTGTTGTCGCGGGCGATTGCTTGCCAGTTCTATGGCGGGCGGTGCGCGGGGGGCTTCGGCCCCACCGGTCCTTGTGCCGGCACGCCAACCGCGTACCGTCCGTCACCCCAATTGGCGTTGGGGCGGCGGATTCCAACTTACACAAGGAATCAGCCATGTCTCACGACGCTTTGGCCGCGCCGACGCGCTTTGCCACCCGTATTGCCCACCATCTTGGCGAAATCGCCGACACCCTCGATTGGGACCATTGCCGCTGGCTGGTGCTGACTGCGCGGCTGGAGGCCACCGGCAAAGCGCCTGATGCGCTGACGCTGGGGGAGGTGCAGCACGCCATTGTCGCCACGGTCCAGGAGGCAGCGCGATGAACGTCTCTGCATTGAATGCCGCTGCGGCCAACGACGATGCCACCACGCATGACCTGTTCAGCGCTGTGCGCCTGTTGCAGCGCATCCGCACGATGCCGATGGCTGCGCTGTCGCAGCTGGTAGCCGCACTCGAGCGCCACCCTGGTGCACTGGAAGACCTATCTGTAGGCCAGCTGCTGGCGATGGTCCGCGAAGCGGAGGTGGCTGCATGAGTACCGAAACCGTGAGCGTGTCCGGCGTGCCGGGCGTAGCCGATGGCGTAGTCAGCGCCACCATCACCGATACCTGGTTCGGTGCCGAGCGTACCGCCCATGTTGTCGAGGAGGCCCGTCGCGTCGAGCGCCTCCACAACAAGGCCTCGCGCCGTCTGGCCATGCTCAGTGACGAATTGGATGAGGCGCTGGAAGGCCACCCATTGGAAGACCGCCTGCGCGAGCGCCTGCTGTGGCCGCTAGAGCGCGATTGCTCGGAGCTGGCAACCGTTGCGGCGCGGGTGCGTGTGCGCCTCTCCTTGTTCGCACCTGCGCAATCGCAGGAGCAGTTTGATCGAGGTATGGCCTTGCAGCTGGCGGACCTGCAAGCCGAGCAGCCTGCTGCCGAGCCGCCGCAGCAGGTCGCGCCCCGCATTGGACACATGCCCTACGGCTACTGGATCAGCGAGGACAGCTTCAATCGCGTGGAGCGTGCACGTTCGGCGGCGCTGTTGCTGGCCAGCGTCGATGAGCGCATGGCGGTGCCCTTCGACGCTGTAGCGTTCAGCGCTGCTTACGTGCATGAGGATCTGGCCGCTGTGGTAGCCAGCGCCCGGCACAGCAGCCAGCTGGAGGCCGACGATGACGAGGGCTGACGGATTTCTGACCACCCTGCGCGCAGCGGGGCTGATGCTGGATGTGTCGGTGGCCGATGGCCGTCTGCGACGCATACGCACCGAGGGCGATGGTAGCGGCCAGCGCAGTGGTTGGTATGTGCTGCACGCAGGCCCGCCGCAGGCCGGTGCCTACGGCAACTGGAAGACCGGGCTCAATGAGTCCTGGTGCGAGGGCGGAACTGAGGCGCTGAGCGAGGCCGACCGCGCGATGCTGCACGAGGCCGTTATGCGCGCGCAGCGCCAGCAGCAGGCCGAGCGCGCTCAGCGCCAGGCGGTGGCCCGGCAGCAGGCGCGTGAGCGCTGGCAGCGCGCCAGCGCTGCTACGCCCGATCATTCCTACCTGGTGGCCAAGGGCGTGGGCGTGCACGGCCTGCGACAGCTGGATGGCTTGCTGCTGGTGCCCTTGCGCGATGCACAGGGGCGGCTGTGGAGCCTGCAAACCATCGCCGCCGATGGCAGCAAGCGCTTCCTCGCCGGTGGCCGTAAACGCGGGCTCTACCACGCCGTGGGACGCACGGTCAGCGACGTGGTGTGCATCGCCGAAGGCTATGCCACCGCCGCCAGCATCCATGAGGCCACTGGCCACCCCACCGCCGTGGCCTTTGATGCTGGGAACCTTGAGCCAGTGGCCTGCGCCCTGCGTGCCAAGTTCCCCTCTGCGGTGATCGTGGTGTGCGCCGATGACGATGCGGCCACCGCCGCGCGGCTGGGCATCAATCCGGGCGTAGCCAACGCCCAGCGCGCCGCCGATGCCGTGGGCGGGGTCGTGGCCATGCCGCCGCGGCCACGCCATGAGGCCACTTCCTGATGATCCCTCTCTTTATCCCGAAGGCGCAGCGCGCCGACGCGGCACCGGAGCCCCGTGCATGAGCAACGTCACCTCTGTCGATTTCAATGATGCCGCCAAGGACGCCGGTACCAGCGCCGTACGCGGCTCGATTCAGCGCGCCGTGCGCAAGGGCGCCAAGGGCAAGACCAAGAGCAACAAGGACGCCGCTGACTGCACCAGTGGCAGTGCCAGTGGCGGTGCGGCGCGAGCGCACTACCAGCTCAACGAGAGCGGCGTGTACTACGTCGGGGTCACCGAGGATGGTGACTTGGCCGAGCCCGTGTTTGTCTGCTCGCCGTTGAAGGTCGAGGCCAAGACTCGTAACAGCCAGAGCGAGGAATGGGGGAGGTTGCTGACCTGGACCGACGCCGATGGCCATCCTCACCAGTGGGCGGCACCTGCGGAAATGTTGGTGGGCGATCCGCGCGAGTTCGTGCGCCAGCTGGCCGCAGGTGGTGTGGAAATGTCAGCCCACCGCAACACGATGCAGCGGCTGCTGGCCTACATCATTCAGGAGCGCATCGACACCCGCGCGCGCAACGTCGCCGTGCCGGGCTGGCATGAGGGCCGCTACGTACTGCCCAATGGCGAAAGCTACGGCAATGGCGTGGAGCGGCTGGTCTATCAGCACAGCGGTGGATTGCAGCATCACTATGCGGCCGTTGGCTCGCTGGATGACTGGCGACGCGACGTGGCCCGACGATGTCAGGACAACTCGCGTCTGGTGCTGGCTGTGTCAGCCATGTTCGCCGGGCCGCTGCTGCACTTCACCGGCGCAACGGGCGGCGGGTTCCACCTGGTCGGCGGCAGCAGCAGCGGCAAGAGCACCGCGCTACGCGTGGCGGCCAGCGTGGTCGGTCCCCCGGAATATGCCCGCGAGTGGCGCAGCACGGCCAATGGTCTGGAAGGCGTGGCGGTGTTGCACAACGATGCGACGCTCATTCTGGATGAACTGGCGCAGATCGATCCCAAGCAGGCCGGTGATGCCGCCTACCTGCTGGCCAACGGCAATGGCAAGAGCCGCGCCAACCGGGCCGGTGAGGCCCGTGCGGCAGCACGCTGGCGGGTGCTGATCCTGTCGGCTGGCGAGGTCGGACTGGCCCAGCACATGGCCGAGGCGGGCAAACAGGCACGGGCGGGCCAGTCCGTGCGTTTGGCCGACGTACCAGCCGAGGCCGAGGGTGGGCACGGCGTGTTTGAGCGCCTACACGATGCCAGCGACGGAGCGGCGCTGTCGGCTCTACTTAAGGACGCCGCCGCACGAACATACGGCGCACCATGGCCGCTCTGGATGGGCTACCTGACCCAGCAGGACAGCCCGACGCTGACCGCCCAGCTGCGCGAATCCACCGACCGATTCCTAGCCACCTACGTACCCGAAGATGCCTCCGGGGAGGTGCGCCGGGTGGCCGAGCGCTTTGCTGTTGTCGCCTTTGCCGGGGAGTTGGCCAGTAGTTGTCGCCACCGCATTACCGGCTGGCCCAAGGGGGAGGCCACACGCGGCGTCGCCGCGTGCTTCCAGGCTTGGCTGCAACGTAGGGGCGGTTCCGGCAGCGCCGACACCGACGAACTGCTCTCGCGTGTGCGTGCGTTCTTTGAGGCCCACGGCGAAAGCCGTCTTGAGCCGCTGCGCAGCCCTGAAGGCACTGTGCCAGTGCGCGATCGCGTAGGTTTCCGGCGCTTCGATGAAGTTGGATTGACGGAATACCTGGTGCTGCAGGAAGCATTCAGACGGGAGCTATGTGCGGGCTTCGATGTGCGCTTGGCCGCACGCACGCTGGCTGAGACCGGATGGCTTAAGCGTAGCGCTGACGGCAGGCCCTCCCAAACCGTACGTGTCCCAGGCTTGGGCGCCATCCGCGTCTTCGTCTTCGACCCCCGCAAGGTTCACGACAGCGGCCTGTGAGCAGTGCTGTCTTTCATACAGCTAGCCGACACAGTGTCGGGCGAGCCTACCCCCGCCAAATCTTTTCAATGGAGATTCAACATGAGCGAAAACCGGAGCATCAACACCACCACCGCCGACCTGGCTATTCAATCCTGCGAAGGGAGCGAGGCTGGGCCGGTATCGGAGAACAGGCAGCGGCTGAACGAGCTGGCGCAGCAGCTGGCCAGCGCGGTGCAGCGCAAGCGCGCCTTGGTGGGTAAGGTCGATACGATGCAGCGCGCCAAGCAGGCTGCACAGGGCGATGCCGCTGCTGCCCGCCAGCAGTGGGGGGCCAAGCTGCGCGAGAGCGATGGCACGCTGACCCGCGACATTCAGAAGCTTCGCGCGAATGAGCGCTCGGCGCTGTCGCTGGCTGAGGAATATGAGGCGATGGAGGGTGAGATTGCGGTCGAGCTGCCGCGCCTGGAGCTGGAATTGGCTGAGGTGGCGGGCCACTGTCTCAACGCAAGAAGCAGCGTCACCAGGGAAGTGGCCGATCAGGCCTACGAGCAGTTGCTGCTACAGGCTGGGGATAGCCTGGTCTTCGCCTTTGCTTTGTTCTCGAGAGCGGAGGGCTCCGGCGATAAAGGCGCACTGGCAAGCCGGTTCTTTGACCGCCTCGGCAATGAGGTGCGCCGTCGCCTGGACGATGCCGCAGTGACGGACCAAGTGACGCAAGTGTTGGCGCTGCCGTCGATGGACCTGAGCGCGGTGGATATGCAGCTGGTGCGTAGCCCGATTCGTTTTTCACAGTTGCGAGAGAAGATCAGTGCTGGGGAGGCAGCGTGATGCATCCCCCTGCCGATGCTGCTATCGGTGAGGTCGTGCCCGCGCGTAGCGTGGGCACTGCCGGAGCTGTCACAACCTTTTCCTTTGGCGATCCAATGCCCGTGTTGGACTCGCGCGGGTTGTTCGACTACCTGGAGTGCTGGCGCAACGGTCGCTACTACGAACCTCCGATCACCCTCAGTGGTCTGTCGCGCACCACGCGCTCCAATCCGTTCCTGCACAGCGGTCTGATCTTTAAGCGCAACATGCTAGTGCGGACCTTTGTGCCGCATCGACTGCTGGACCGCACCGCGTTCTCGCAGATGGCCTTGGATTACCTGGTGTTCGGCATGGCCTACTTAAGGCGGCAAATCTCGCACGCCGGGCGGCTGTTGGAGCTGCACCCGCTGATGGCGCAGTACATGCGTCGCGGTGTGCAACCCGGTGAGTTCTTTCAGGTGCGAGCCGGACGGGCCGAGCGTGAATTTGCACCTGGCTCGGTGCACCAGCTGCGCGAGGCCGATACCGATCAGGAAATCTACGGGTTGCCGGAATGGCTGGCCG
This sequence comes from Stenotrophomonas sp. SMYL20, assembly GCF_036320045.1. Classification (NCBI taxonomy): domain Bacteria; kingdom Pseudomonadati; phylum Pseudomonadota; class Gammaproteobacteria; order Lysobacterales; family Lysobacteraceae; genus Stenotrophomonas; species Stenotrophomonas sp. SMYL20. The sequence continues at coordinate 121,820 of NZ_JAWIRT010000005.1, forward strand.
TTGTGCAGTCGGCGCTGCTCAACGAATCGGCCACATTGTTCCGCCGCAGGTACTACACCAACGGCTCGCATGCTGGGTTCATCCTCTACATGACCGACCCGCAGCCGGAGGGCATGGACGTGGACGCCCTCCGCCAGGCGCTGCGAGACTCGCGTGGGCCAGGTAATTTCCGCAACCTGTTCGTGCATTCGCCCAATGGCAAGAAGGACGGGTTGCAGCTGATCCCGATCAGCGAAGTGGCCGCAAAGGATGAGTTCACTGGAATCAAGCGAGTGACCCGCGATGACATTCTGGCGGCGCTGCGCATCCCCCCGCAGCTGCTGGGCATCGTGCCTCAGAATGCGGGTGGATTCGGATCGATTCGGGATGCGGCCACCGTGTGGGCGTCTATGGAACTGGCACCCCTGCAATCGCGCATGGCCATGGTGAACGAGTGGATCGGCGAGGAGGTAATTGCCTTCACCTCGTTTGACCTGAACCCCTGAGTGGCCTGATGCTCACTCGCTCGTGGTGATGCCGGCCTTAGCAGCTATGGGAATTCAGTCCAGATAGTCGCAATGAACGAGGCACGTTCAGAAGGTCTAGGCCGCCGACCTGTGCTGCCGGGGGTCTACAATGGCGCGAAGCACCGAGGGTCTTTAGCTCTCTATTGTGAAGACTGATGGTTGATCGCAATTACGTATCAGAAGCGGGCAAGACAGGGGTCGAAGCATGAGCGGGCAGGCGGGCATGGAATTCAAATTTCTCGGTCGTTTCCAAGACGCATATTTAAAGTACACCCATGCTCAGACCCACCTAGCAACGCTCGTCGGACTTTTTAATGAATTGCACCAGGAGAGCTGGTGGCGGCCAGAGAAAGTGGATGAGGAGCCCCGAGGCAAGGTTCGCATCGAGCTCTTGCGCGAGCCGACTATCGACTGGAGCCTCGTCGTCGGCGACCTGGTCCACAACCTTCGTGGCTGCTTGGACTACGCGACGTGCGGAATGATTGAAGTCGCTGATCCCAGGGCTGACCTAAAAGATATCCAGTTCCCGTTCGGTCGTTTTGGGCAATCCCTCAACTCGAAGGAACGCAGGAGAATCGGCGGGCTAGGAGGGCAAGCCATTGCTCGAATAGAAGAGATTCGAGCTGCGTATGGTACTGACCTTCATCTGCTCATGCGCATGAGCAATCAGGACAAGCACAGGCTTCTGCTACCAGTAGCCGTTAGGCAGATGCCCATGAAGATTGCGATCGATGAGGCCACCAATACAGGCGCCATTGTCGAGGACATAGACGGCGCACCGGGTGTGTGGGCAACGGAAATCAAGAACGGCGACGAGATATCTATGCCGACCGTACTTAAACTCGACATCGGTCTGATTTTAGAAGATGGGCCCGAAGCTTTCCCGCTCCGCGACATCGTACGTGTCAATAGATCAGTAGGAGATGCCTTCATGCTGATGTGTACGACTGAGCGAGCGCTCCTGACAGGCTGATGCTCTGTCTGTTGCGCTGATGCCGGCTGCAAAGAGCGGGAGCACAGGGACTGCAGGTGCGATTGTCGCGACCACCGTGTGCTGGACAGCGGGATAGCCCCACAGCGGCCACAGCGGGCCGCTGACGCGGCCCCATCATCGATGGGATGCCCCCGCCCCCCACATTGCTGCTAGCGCTCTACGAAGTTCCCGCTTTTGTCTGGTGCAGCCGTGTTTGGAAGCGGCTTCCTGAATCCGTAAAGTGCACAGACCCCTGCAATTACCGTCTCATTGCCTTGGCCGTGCGCGTCCCAAGCTGCCTTTGCGGAGCTAGGGGCCTCCGACCATAGGACAAAGTAGCCATTCCGGTCGATCGTGTAGAACGGAACTTGAGTCCACTGCTGGCAATCGATGAGGTTCTTCACGTAAGCCCAGTTGCCGTATGTATTCCCTATGGCAATTCGTTCCCACACGTCGATGTGGGGAGGTTTTCCTTGCATAGATGGCTGATGAACTTGGACACGATCAGACACGCCATGCCAGGCCAAATCGTTCATGAGTTGGATCCCAACGGGATTCTGCGCGCTAAGGGGTGCAGCCAGAGTGGCGCTGAAGAACGGGACTGCCCATATGGCCAGTCTCGTCAGAATCGGAGCTCTAGTGATCATCGTGTCTTCCTTGCTCTATAACCCACGCGCTTCTCTGCGGCACTGGCTGTAACCAGTGTAACCAGTCGTGTCCACGGGCTGGTACGAGTCAGTGGTAATCGTAAGTCATTGATAGCCAAGGTGTGCACGGATGGTGTAGCCATCGTACCAATGTAACCAGCAAATACTGTTGGCAAGGAATATCACATGGAGAATGGGAGGCGGCAAGACAGCAGTTGGACCGGCGAAACCCTTGGGAGACAAGGGGGGCATAGGGAAAGTGAGACAGCGGTGCCTGCACGAGACCTGTAACCAAAAAAGTGTGCCACACCCCCTTTTCATAGCCTTACTGAAACACTGTAAGTAGTGGATTGTTCTTCTTGGACGCTATTGGACGCCTACTTTTTATCTCCTACCTGGCTGCCTAAGTCTGGCTTCCCTCTCGCCGCTCAACGCTCCGCTAGGCGACCCTTCTGCGCAGGGATTCGCAGGTAGTGACATTGCCTCTCGATGCCCCGGACAGCCTTATTGGGCCTGTCATGGGCCCGTGTGCAGGTAGTGCAGAAAAACCGCCCTATGAAGTGTGCAGGTGTGGCGGGGAGACAAGTGCGCTCGCCGGGGGAGCTGGGGCGGCTCCCATCACTGCCCCCTCCGGGCATGCTAGCGCAGCCGGGAGGCAGTCTGAGTGGCCCGCATCGGCCCGGTCCTTGGCTGGCGCGGTCTGGCAAAATCGTCCGAGAAGGCCCTGGGGAGGCACTGGCGCAGCGTACCCAGAGCCGCGATACTTCGCCCGCTAGGAAGGAGTAACAATGAGAGGCGAGCCAGTTGTGGGCATCCAGCCCAGCGTGATGCGCTGGGCTCGAGAGAGCGCCGGAATGTCAGTGGATGATGTGGCGACCAGGCTCAAGCGGCAGCTGGCCGAGGTGGAGTCGTGGGAGTCCGGCGACGGTGCGCCCACTTACCCGCAGCTTGAGCGGCTTGCCTATGAGCTTTACAAAAGGCCGTTGGCCGTGTTCTTCCTGCCAGAGCCGCCGCAGGAGGTCAGCCCAAGGCAACAGTTTCGTACTCTGCCGGCCGAGGAGCTGGCGAGTCTGTCGCGGGATACATATCTGCACCTACGAAAGGCGCGCGCCTATCAGGTAGGTCTGGAAGACCTGTACAGCGAGACCAATCCTGCTCCGAGGAAGATCTGGCATCACGTGTCGCTGCAGCGTAACCAGGACGTTGCCGCTCAGGCTATGAACATTCGTCGCGAACTCGGAATAGATAGCCCAACCCAGGCGCAGTGGGGGGGCGACGATCAAGCCTTGAAGGCTTGGCGATCGGCGATAGAGAGGATGGGTGTATTCGTTTTCAAGGACAGCTTTAAACAGAAAACCATCTCTGGGTTCTGCCTGCGAGATCACGAGTTTCCACTGATCTATATCAACAACAGCACCACGAAGACCCGTCAAATCTTCTCGCTGCTACATGAGCTTGCGCATATTCTTTTCGACGTGAGTGGCATTTCAAAGTTCGACACCTCTTACATCAGGGAATTGCCAGTCCGAGAGCAAGAGTTGGAAGTGTTCTGCAACGCAGTGGCTGCTGAGGTGCTGATCCCATTTGACGAGTTCTCGCGTGTAACCGCTGGCGTTCCTTCCAATGTAGACGCATTGGACGATGCCTACTTTTCTGGTGTAGCTCGGCATTTTGGTGTGAGTCGTGAGGCCATCTTGCGACGCTTCTTGGATGCGGGACGAGCAACGCGGAATTTTTACGAGAGCAAGGCCAGGGAGTGGACGGATCAGATGGTTGAACGTGACGGGGGCGGGGGCAGCTGGTATGCCAGTAAAGGAGCGTACCTTAGCGATACGCTTCTGCAAGAGGTCTTTGCTCGGCGCCTGCGAGGACAGCTCTCTTCTGAGCGTGCCGCTGAGTATCTTGGAGTGAAGCCCGCGAACCTGCCTGGTCTGGAAGACCTGGTTTTGCATAGGACGCGCAACTGATGTATGTCTTCGATACAGGCTCTTATAGCAAGCTAAAACACTACTACCCGCAGGTTTTTGGGTCATTGTGGCGCCACCTTGGGGCTCTCGCTCAAAGTGGCTCTATAGTCTCTACCCGCGAGGTGCGACGGGAGTTGGGCAATGGGTCTCCTGTGCCATACGTCACGGAGTGGCTTGATGCCAACGCTCAGATGTTTACGACACCGAGTGCGGGGGAGCTTCAGTTCGTCGCTAGGATCCTCGCTATTCCTCACTTTCAGAGCATCATCGGTGAGCAGCAGCGTCTAACCGGTACTCCTGTTGCCGATCCTTTTGTAATCGCGGCTGGCGCCGTCCGCAGCTTCACAGTGGTGACGGAGGAGCACTTCAAGCCCAACTCCGCGAAAATTCCTAACGTTTGCCAGCATTTCAGTGTTCCCTGCATCAACTTGGAACAATTTATGGCTCAGGAGCGGCTCAGCTTCTGATGCGGTGGCTTGCGCGCCATCCAAGCCCGCCTCCCATCTAGGTAGCTACCAGGGGCGTGCCCGAGCCAGCGAACGGATTCAAGATCCGCCCGCGTTGCAGATCCTCCCCTCGCGCATCAACCAGGTCGGCTTGCTGGTCATATCGTTCGTGTCGGCCAAAGCTCCGTGCCACGGCCGAGTCACATCGGTGGGCTTCACCAAATCGCACATGCTGTAAGTGCATCAGATGAGGTCGATTAGATACTGTTCGTCTTCTCTTGCTGCGTGCAGACCCAATGCAGCATTCAGAGCGTCGATGGTTGTCCATATCCCACCTTGGCCATCGTACTTGTACCGAATGCCTTGTGAATGGGCCCAACGCTCCACCGTAGACAATCGTGGCGACGGACCATTAGGCGCGCACAGTTTGCGTAGATCCTCGAATGTCAGCACTTGTGTGCTCATACTCCCCTGTTCACGGGCCCGCATTGTCGTCTCCTAAAGGAACTCTTGATGGCGGTAACTTTGGCGGTAACAGGAGTGAAGGCTAATCACGAAAGCATTGCAGAGCAATGAATAACGTGCGGTATATCAGTCCTGATGGGCCCACCATAAAAAAATCAGGCACTTAGGCTGCTGCCCAAGTGCCTTTTTTGTGCCGCCGGGAAAATTGTCGGGAAAATTCAGCGCTTGCGCGGTGGTTTCACGATTGGCATATCGTGATCGTAGCGGCCCGTCGTGGTCGGTGATTTGTGCCCGGCCGCGTCCTGCTTGTCGCCACGGTTGCCCTCGGTGTCGGTAATGCCCCGGTGCTTGAGACCGTGCATCGAGAACCGCTCGTCTTCCTCAATCACTCCCTCGCTCATTGCCATGCGAATGAAGCGTTGCCAGGCACTGGACATTGAAGACCGGGCGATGGGGTTGCCTGCCTGTTCCACCAAGAGGACGCGCTGCTCCGCCCTGATGGGCACAGGGACGTTGCGACCCTTGCGGTTCCAGATCGCGTTACGTCGAGTGACCAGCGCCTCCCATGCCTCGATCATCTCCTCGTTCCATTCCGTGACTGATGCGCGCGATCCCTTCCGCCGTTCACCATGTACGCCATGGTTCAGGCGGTGGGCGTCGGTAAGCTATCCGTATAGGGGTAATCTGACAGACAGGATGCATCTATCGAGGCGAGTATTGGTGCGACCGCAATATGGCGGTTGGAAAAACAGGGGGCGCAATGGCAACTGTAAAAAAGAAGGTCGCAGAGAAAAAGCTTGTGGCCGAGGATCAGGCAGCACCGCGGGCTCGAATGCACAAGCTAGTAATTAAGAATTTTCGGGCAATAGGCAGGCAGGCTGTTGAAATCGAGCTAGACGACATTGTTGTCCTGGTAGGTGCGAACAACACCGGGAAGAGCTCCATCCTTCGCGCGTACCAGCTTGTGATGGAGTCGGGCGCGAAGGGGGACCTGCTGGCAGAGGATTTTCCTGGAGGCTACGTCACGGGTGCAGAGTTGAAAGACGAGGACATGCCGAGTATCGAGCTAGAGACCGTCCTCTTCGCTGATAGTAAGCCGCCAGCTGATAAATGGATTGATGTTCGACCCAATGGAGATCGACATGTAAGGGAGCGTTGGACTTGGAGTTGCCCTGGTAAGCCTAAGAAAAGGGGCTTCAACGTCGAGCTCAATGCTTGGGATGCTAACCATGGCCCTTGGGGAACCGCATCCGTTGCTCAGTCCAATAGGCCCGAGATGCATCGGATTGAAGCCTTCGACGATCCCAAGAAGCAAGCCGATAGCATCATTTCCCTTCTGGAGGAGGCGACGAAGCAGCGGGTCAAGGCGCTTATCGAAGAAGAGGGCAAGGAAGGTGCTTACGCAAAGCTCCTTGCAGGAGTCGCGGAACTCCAAAAGGCAGTCGCAACCGAGGCCATGGAGGCGATCAACGAGGTGCGTCTAGAACTGGTGAGGGCGATGGCCGATGTCTTTCCAGGCTACAGTATTACGTTGGATGCTCGTCCAGAGGACGATCTAAGCAGGAGCATATCCTTCTTCAAGGCCCCGCCAGTTCTCAGAATGGGGCCCGCAGATGGGCACCAATCGGATCTGGAGCGACAGGGCAGTGGAGCCAGGCGAACACTTATGTGGAACGCGCTCAGGATCATCGCGGACCACAAAGCGGGAGCGAAAGGAACGGAAAGGCCCCATGTGCTGCTACTGGATGAGCCGGAGCTGTGCCTGCACCCTGCCGCAGTGCGTGATGCTTGCAACGTGCTCTACTCGCTTCCCGGCGGAAAAACATGGCAGGTGATGGTGACTACTCACTCACCCGCTTTCATCGATCTCTCGCGTAACAATACTTCCATTGTAAGAGTAGAGCGATCTCAGGCCGGAACCGTCTCAGGCACAACAATCTTCCGTCCTGATCGGGCCAGGCTAGGCGATGAAGACAAGGAGCGGCTGAAGCTCCTGAATATGTATGACCCCTATGTTGCCGAGTTCTTCTTCGGTGGTCGGACGGTGATCGTGGAGGGGGATACTGAGTACGCGGCATTTCGGGAGGTTATCGCCGATGATCCGGCGAAATTCCACGATGTGCACATCGTGCGGGCGCGCGGGAAGTACACCATTGTTGCGCTCTGTAAGATCTTGAATCAGTTCAAGTGTTCCTATTCCGTGCTTCACGATGCTGATTTGCAGAGAGCAAAGAATAGGAAAGGCCAGCTGGTCGCAAACAGTGCATGGGTAGCCAACGGGAAAATTCTCGAAGAGGTAAAGAACTCTCCGTCCGATGTTCGTCTTGTTGCCTCTCTGCACACATTCGAGGTAGCAATGTTTGGTGAACTCGTATCCGGAGAGAAGCCTTACGCATCCTGGCTGAGAGTTCGAGAGGATGCACTTGCCCGGAAAAGAGTGTTTGATCTGCTGGAGTTCCTTGTCAGGAGCTCGGATGACTGTCCGGCCGGCGTTTTGGAGTGGGACGATGAAGCTGCGTTATCGGCGGCTGTTGCCGAGTTCGAGCCTGTAGCTGATGAGGTTGTAGAAGGCTGATTGGCGGTGGGCGCGTAGGCTCGGTCGACCTCAAGTATCGTCTGGAGTGCTCGACCGAGCCATTTAGGGGGAGAACGCCTTGAGGCCGCAGTTCTGCGGACACTTTATGATTGCTGCGCGCGGACAACTTATGCCTGCGGGAACAGCTGCTCTCTTCTTCCCCGCGCACTGCCTTCAAGGCAACATCTGATCCACACGCAAGGATCGAACATGCCCGACACCCGCGCCCCGGTGGAAGACTTCACCACTGAAATCGAAGACAGCCGGCATCTGTTCGCCTGGTGCCTGGTGCGCTACGGCCAGATTCCCGAAGCGCTGGCAATCGAACAGGCACGCGAACGCTATCCGGACCAGGCCGCCGGCCACGAATACGAGCACGAACTGCTCTTCCACGACGAGCCCTGGCATTGGGCGATGCTGCATGTGCTGGGCGAAGGGTACTGGCACCAGAACCCGGAACTGTTGCAGCCGTCGCTGGAGTACGACACCGAATCGGACGCGCTGTGCCTGGCGCGCGGCGAGCCGATTCCCTTGCTGGATGAGGATGAGTATCTCGGTGCGCTTGCGCACGCGCGCCATATGCATGCGTGGACGTTGATCCATCAGGCAGGGATTGACGAAGAGCAGGCACAGCGGCAGGCGCTTGAGTACTACGCGTACTTTCCGCCGCATCATCGCTGGCGCATGTGCGTCCACGATGCGCGCGCTGCATGGGTCGACGTGATGAGCGTACTGCACATCAATGACTACTGGAGCCGGCCCGAACTGCAGAGGCCGCCTGAGGCGTACTGGCGCGCGTCACGTGCATTCGCCCTGGCACAGGGGCTCCAGCTGCCGGAAATTCCGCCTCCCTCATGAGAGGGCGCTGCAAGGGTGGCATGATGCGGCTTCCGCCGATCCGTACGACAAGGAGCCCGCATGAAGCGCAGTGCCCGTATGTTCGTCGCCCTGACTACCCTTGCGGCACTGCCTGCCGCTGCCGAGCCGTCCGACTCACCCAGGCGCCCGTCGGTTGACACCCTGCAACGCCTGATCGTCGACAAGGCACCGCAGACGCGCGTAGCAACACCGGACCACGAGCGCATCACCGCACGGCGCATCGATATCGTCGATGACACGGGGGTGATCCGCATGACGCTGTCCGGAAAGACACCGGCACCGATCATCGATGGCCTGCAGTACAAGCGCGCCTTCAACGTGGCCGGCATGGTGCTGTACGACGACAAGGGCAGCGAACGCGGTGGCTTGGGCACCGCCGATGTCGACGGCGGCATGGCGGTGCTTGCGCTGGACCATCCGGCGATGGATGCGATCGGCTGGCGGGTATCGCCGGACGGCGCGGTGAGTTTTTCGATCAACCAGGCGCCGAAGCTGATCCGCGAGCCTGCGCTGGGCAACAAGCTGATTCCTGGGGTGCAAGCACCGACCCGCATCAGTCTGGTGGTCGGGCCTGACGGCACGCCGGCCATCGCCTTGAACGACAAGGCAGACCGCACGCGACTGCGCCTGACTGTCACTGCGGAAGGCTACGGTGCGATCGAGTTCCTCGATGCGCAGGGCAAGGTGATCCACACATTGGCGCCGGAGGCTGAGCTTCGGCGCTAGCGCGTGGGGGGCGCCGATCGGCGCTTACCCGCGCCGCCCTCTGCCATCAATGCTGTACCGCCCGGCCCCGGTGCAGGCCAGCAGCAGGAAGCCACCGGCCAGCCCCAGGTTCTTCAGGAACATGATCTGTTGGGTCTGGTCGGCGAAGTTGTGATGGAAGATGAAAGCGGTGACCAGGCTGAAACCCACCAGCACGATCGACACCAGCCGGGTCTGGAAGCCAAGCAGGATGCACAGTCCGCTGCCGATCTCGAAGGCGATGGTCGGCCAGAGCAGGATGCCGGGCACGCCCATCGCTTCCATGTAGCCCTGGGTGCCGCTGAGATCACCGAGCTTGCCCAGGCCGGAGATGAGGAACAGCGCCATCAGCAGGATGCGTGCAAGCAGGTAAGCGAGCGAATGGGATGAGTGGCTCACGTCGGTGTCCTCGGAGATGGCCGGCGAAGGCGATCGGAGCCCACCGGCAGTGAAGCCCGTGTCTACGCCAAGGGCAAGGCGCCTTGACAGCTGGCCGTCCGCAGGAGACCTTTCTCCCATGACGATTGATATTGAATCGCTCAGCCTTCGGGAGCTGGGCGCCTTGGTGGTTGCCGCTGAACAGCGGAAACAGCTGATATCCAGCCGCCGTCCGGCCAGTGCGGTACGGCGGATGTTGAAGGCCGCAGCAGCAGAAGCGGGGTATACCCTCGAAGAGTTGTTCGGCGGAGAGGCGAACGAAGAGGCCGCACCGCGCCGGAAACCGGCACGGCGCAGAACCGGGAAAGTGGCTGCCAAGTACCGTGACCCGGAGTACAAGCGCCTGACCTGGTCCGGCCGCGGGCGCATGCCGCGCTGGCTGGCGTCCAAGGTGCAGAAGGGCCACAAGGTGACCGACTTCCTGATTCCCGGCCTGGCCCGGCCGACGGCGCGCAAGAGCAGCCCGATCGGCAAGCGCACGGTTTTCAAGAAGGATTGAACCTGCCGCGCTGCTACCCTGCCGGGGTCTTTGAACGAAGGAACACGGGATGGCACACGATGGCAGCATGACGATCTCACCCAGAGTCCTCTACATCGCGGCAGGCGCGGCGGTGCTGGTCAGCCTGCTGGCCTGGGCGGTGGAATGGAGCGGGATGGCCTATGTCTGCCCGTACTGCCGCGTGCAGCGCACGGTCATCGGCGTGCTGGGTGTGCTGACGCTGTTTGCGCGGCCGGGCGGCCTCATCGTGCCGTGGTTGTCGTATACCGCGGGCGGCTTCGCATTCGTGGTCGCGGCGATGCAGCACTTCAACGGCTGGAAGCGTATTTCCGCCGGAGATTTCAGCTTCAACGCGCAGTGGTATATCGACCCGTGGCTGCTGTCAGGTTGCGCGATGCTGATCCTGGTGGCGCAGCTGATGCTGGTGCAGGCCGCATGTCGGCGTAGTCTGCACTGAAGCCTGCCCACGGGCGTAGCGTCAGGCGTTCTGGAACACCGCCAGCTGCGCAGCAAACGCACGCTGGTAGGCGGGGCGCTGCGTTGCACGGCCCACATAGGCCACCACCTGCGGGTACTCATCGAGGAGGCCGCTGCTCTTCAGGCGCAGCAGCACCGAAACCATCATCAGGTCGCCGGCGCTGAACTCGCCCTCCAGCCACAACGCCGATCCCAACCAGGCGGACAGCTGCGCCAGCCGCATACGCACACGCTCATCGAGCATCGGCAGGCGCTGCGCATACCAGGGCTGCTCGTGCTCCAGCACCCAGGCCATCGAGCGCTCGACGATGGGCGGCTCCACCGTATTCAATGCAGCGAACACCCACATGATCGCGCGCATGCGTGCATCTGGATCAGCAGGAAGCAGGCCGGCATGCTGCTCGGCCAGGTACAGCACGATCGCGCCGGATTCGAACAGGACCTGGCCGCCGTCCTGCCAGGTGGGGATCTGCCCGAAGGGGTTGCGGGCCAGGTGCGCGGGCTGCTTCAGCTCGGCAAAGCCGAGCAGCTGCACGTTGTAGGGCACGGCCAGCTCCTCCAGCGCCCAGCGTACGCGCATGTCACGGGCCAGGCCCTGGCCGCGGTCCGGGGAAGTGGCGAAGGCGGTGAGGATCGGGCACATCGTGGCACTCCTGCAGGTCGAAGGGCCTGCCTTTCCTGTTCCGACGAACCACGGGGCGGGAAATCGACACCCTTCCCGGGACGGCGGGCGATACACTGCCCGCCACCCACCACACCTGTGCCTCCTCATGTGGCAGCGCCGCACTTCCCTGGCCGAACTGCAGCAGCAACGCGATGTGCTGCAGGCTGAGATGGATGCGGACGCCCAGCGATGGGTCTCACAGCTTCCGCCGGATGATCTCGTGGCAGCGCTGATGCCGCAGGCGCGCCGGCTTCAGGAGCTCAATCAGCTGATCCTGCGGGCTACACCGCCGCGTGAGCTGATGAAGCGCCTGAAGGCGCTTGAGCGACAGCTGCTCGAACCCGGTACACAGAACGCAGGCGTGCGGAGGGGACTGGAAGATGAACTGCGCGATCTGCACCTCTATTTCAGCAATCCCCGCCGTCGCCCATTGACGGCAAAGGTCATTCTCATCCTGTTTGCCTGCGTTCTGGCCGCCTTGTTCCTGCCGAGGCTGCTTGTGGACCTGCTGATCGCTCTCTAGGCCGGCCTCACCCCGCCCGATGCAGCTTCCGGTACTGATCCGGCGTGCACTGCGCGTGCCGCTTGAACATCTCGGCGAAGGCGCTGACGCCGGAATAGCCCAGCTCCTCGGCGATCCGGCTGATCGGCCGGCGGGTGCACAGCGCCTCGGTGGCGCGCACGAACTTCACCCGTCCACGCCAGTCGCCGAGCGACATGCCCAGCTCGCTGCGTGCCATGCGCTCCAGCTTGCGCACGCTCATATGGTGCCGCTGCGCGATTTCGGCAACCGATTCGGCCACCGACAGGTGTTTCTCCATGTACGCCATCACCTGCTTCAGTGCATCGCTGCTGGCGATCGGCAGGAAGCTGGGCAGAACGGCCGCATTGACGATCTGGTCGATGACCACGGCGGCCATACGCCGCTGGGCCGGGGTCTGCGGATCGGTCACGCCCTGCCGTGCCAGTTCGTGCAGCAGCTCGCGCAGCAGCGGGCTGACTTCCAGTGCACGGCAGCGATCAGGCAAGCGGCGTGACAAGGCCGGCGACAGATAGGCCGAGCGGTAGGCCAGCTGCGAGCGGTTGCGCGAATAGTGGGCCATTCCCGGTGGAATCCAGATCGCGTAGTGCGGCGGGGACACCATCCATTCGCCGTCGATCTTCATCTCCATCACACCCTGCGCGACGAAGTTGAACTGGCCCCACGGATGGCTGTGCGTCCCCCAGTCCGTGGGCTCCATCGCACCCTGCCGGAAGTAGATCGGACCGGGCAGCTGGCGGAAGGTGGGGATTGGCTCCATCGGTTGCCGCAAGCCGGGGTCGGTGTGGCGCATTTTCGGGATGTCCTCGATATGCGCCAAGCGTACGCTGGGCAATCCCCCACGTACACCCGCGTTCCGTGAACTATCTTTTCCCGATCCTCGCCTGCCTGCTGTGGGGCGCGAACACCATCGTTACCAAGCTTGCTTCGGGCTCGGTCGGTCCCATCGACATCGGCTTCTTCCGCTGGCTGGTCGCGGCGGTGGTCCTGCTGCCGTTGGCGCTGCCACGTCTGCGCGAAAACCTGCCGACCGTGCGCGCCAATCTCGGGCGCTTCCTGGTGCTGGGCTGCCTGGGTGGGGTGATGTACCAGTGCCTGGCCTACTATGCGGCGCACTTCACCTCGGCCACCAACATGGGGGTGATCCAGGCGCTGATTCCGTTGATCGCGCTGGCGCTGTCGCGCGTGTTCATGGGCCATCCGGTGCGAGGCACTTCCATTCTTGGCGCGGTGATCTCCACTGCCGGTGTGGTGGCGGTGGTCTCGCAGGGCGACCTGGCGCGGTTGGCAGCGCAGGGCCTGAACCGCGGCGACGCGATCATGCTGATCGGTGCATTGGCGTTCGCCGCCTACAACGTGCTGATGCAGCGCTGGAAGATTCCGCTGTCGGTGCTGGAGTCGCTGTTCCTGCAGGCCACCGCTGCATCGCTGATCCTGTTGCCGGTACAGCTGCTGGTCGGCACCGGGGTGAACAACCTCACGGCGGTCGGCTGCATCGGCTTCGCCGCCGTGTGCGCTTCGATCCTGGCGCCGCTGACCTGGATGACCGGACTGTCACGCCTGGGCGCTGCGCGCGTCTCTGGCTTCTTCAACCTGGTGCCGATCGTGACCGCCGCGCTGGCTGTACTGCTGCTGGGAGAATCGCTCAGTGGCTGGGTACTGGGCGGTGGCCTGCTGGCGGTGTCCGGCGTGGTGTTCGCTGAGTACAGCGCCAGGCGCGCCGCCGCAGTGCCGAGCGAGCAGCCCGCATAGGGCTTCGGTCATGCGGGATACGTGTCTCCACTCAGCGCCTGTTCCACCCGCTGTTGCAGCGCGTCTGCATCATGGCCGCGTTTGCCCTGCAGGCTGAGATACAGCGAAAACGGGTCCACCACATCGCCAATACTGGTGAATGCCGGCGGATAGGCCCAGATCTGCAGCCGTGCGCTCTGAAGGCAGTCCGGGCCGGGCATGGGAAGTGCGCCCAGCAACCGCCACGCATCGATGTGCAGTGCGCGGGTGCCACCGATCGGGGGCGGTGACGTTTCAGCAAGCGCATCGAGGCCGGCCGTCGGCGCCGGATGCCCCGCATCGCGGAGTGCCTCGGCGGTCGGGCCCCAGCAGACATCCACTTCCTTCAGGATGGGGGAACGCAGGAACGGCTGTGCCCTGGCCCAGACCTCGTCGCGGTTGCCGGCCAGCTTCAGGAAGCGTTCGCGGCCCCCGGTGGAGCGCTCGACCAGGCCGCGACCGACCAGTTCGGCAGACAGGCGCGACGCCGTCATCGAGGTGTAGCCGGCGACGCCGCTGATCTCGCGCGGTGACCACCAGCGCGTCTGGCCACTCAGCAGCACGTGGATCAGTACGGCCTGCGCCGAAGGCAGCAGCGAGATGGCTTTCTTCTCATGATCGGGGTCGTCGCGGAACTCAATGGCCAGGCTCGGCGCGAACAACTGGGTGTGCGGGACCACGAAGTCGATGTGGTTCTCGACCAGGAAGCGGCGCTGGGTCGGCGTGAGATAGGGCGAGACGTACAGCACCAGTGCATTCGCTGCAGAGCGCAGGCAGCGCACATCCTGGATCACACGGGTGCTGGATTCGCCCGGCTCGCGGGCCACGGCGAGCATGGCGGGGGTTTCCCCGTACAGCATCAGCCCGGCGAGGTGGTAGCGCGATGCCATCGCGTGGGGAATGGCATGCAATGAAGCAAGTGGATGCACTGCCGAGGCGAGCCCGGGAAGAATCCTGCGCAGGTACCGCTGCGCGTCAGCGACCAGGTCGGTCAGGCCGGTGCGAACTGCCGTCGTCATCTCGTACTTCCCTTGCGGCGGCATGTCCGGAAGATCGGAACCCGGCCACACCGTCACATTCAGTGGTGAACCTGGAGACGGGTGTGCAGTGTCGGGGCGCGTGGCGATCCATGCGGTCCTGCTCCTTAGCCGTCATGACATCAAGTGTTGCCGGGAACCTTGGAGATTCCGTCGAAAAACGATGGAGATTGGGTGGAGGCGGTGTGCATCGTGGCCGGCGGACTCCCCTTCCGCCGGCCACGAGCACGGACCTGCCCGTCAGAAGCGCTGCGAGTACTTCACGTACACGGTGCGGCCGATATCGAAGCCGCCGTAATAGGGGAAGGAGCTGGACGGCTTGGAGAACATGATCGGGCCCTGGTGGTTGAACACGTTGTTCGAACCCAGCGCCACGGTGCCGTCCCACGGCAGCTTGTAGCTGACCTGGATATCGTGGAAGGCATTGGAACCGACCTTGCGCAGGGCATCCGGCTCACCGTAGGCGTAGCGGTCGGGCAGGGTGCACGGACGGTTCGGTACGCAGTTTTCAACCATGCCGGAGTAGTAGCGCACGGTGTACTGCGTGCTGAAGTTGCCGAGCTGCCAGTTCACACCCAGGTTCGAGCGCAGGCGGGAAATTCCCGGCTGGCCGATCCGGCCCATCATGATCGTATCGCCGGCCGAGTTCTGGTTCTCCTCGTCGTACTTGGAGACATAGCTGTTCTGCAGGTCGATGGTGAAGCGGCCGAACGAGAACTCGGGCAGGCGGTAGCGGATACCCAGGTCCCAGCCTTCGGTTTCCATAGAGCCCAGATTGGCCAGACCGTAGAACATGCTGGTGATGTGGCCATCGCCAGCGCGCTTGACGCTGCCACAACGCGAAGCGTTGCCGAGCACGTAGCAGTCACGCAGGATGCGATCGACGCTGTCCTGGATGATCATGTTGGTGATCTTGTAGCTGTACCAGTCGAGGTTGATGTCCAGCCCGTCCACCCAGCGCGGGCTCCAGACCACGCCCACGGTCTTGCTCTTGGACTCTTCCGGGCGCAGCTTCGGATCGGAGCCGGTGGTGAACTCGTCAGGCGTGGCGCACGGATAGCTGGCGCAGGGCTTCAGGCTCTGGTTCAGCTGCTGGTAGCCCAGCGGGACGCCGGCGGCGTTGCAGGCGGCATTGCCGTTGACGCTGTTGGTGGCGCCGATGCCGCACGGGTCGACATAGGTTTCGAAGCTGGTGCCCAGGCCGCCATACAGATCGGAGATGCTCGGTGCGCGGAAGCCTTCGGCGAAGGTGCCACGGATCATGAGCTCTTCGATCGGACGCCAGGCGAAGCTCGCCTTGGAGTTGGTGGTGCTGCCGAAGTTGCTGTAGTCGGAGTAGCGCGTAGCCAGGTTCACGGTCAGTTCCTTGGCGAACGGCAGGTCGCGCAGGATCGGCACGTTCACTTCGGCGAAGAACTCGTTGAGGCTGTAGTCGCCGGCGGTGGTGGATGCGCCCAGTGCAGTGCTCTGGCGCGACTGGGCGAAGGCATCGGGCACGAAGCGGCCTTCTTCCTTGCGGTACTGATACCCCAGGGCGACGGACAGGTCACCGGCAGGCAGTTCGATCACCGGGCCGGAGATGTTGGCGAAGTAGCTGCGGGTCTTGGTGATGCCGGTATCGTTGAACGTCGGGAACAAGAAGCGCTGCAGTTCGGGATCGGAGAGAGAGCCAGCCCCCGCGACCCCGAACGGCAGCAAAGGATTCCAGGCCAGGCAACCCGAGACCGGCGATGCCGCCGTGCCACACCGGGCCACACCGTTGGCATCGAGGTAGGAGGGCCCCAATGCCTGCCGGGAAGCGATCAGGCTCATGTCGCCACGGCCTGTTTTTGTAACTTCATTGCGGTTGAACAACGCGCCGACTTCCCAGTCGTACGTCTTGGTCCCCAGCTCGAAGTAGCCGGACAGACTGGGTGCAACCCGCAGCGACTTCAGCTTGCTTTCGGTCGTGCGCGGCACTTCCCACAGGCGGCGATTGAACGCGATGCCGTGGTCGAGCGGGTTGAATACGCTGGCCGCGTCCAGGGGCGTGCCGAACTTGGTCGACTGGTACGGGTAGCCCGCGATCTGCTGGTCGGTGGTGCGCTCGTTGTAGCCGATGTCGGCAGTGAACTTGATCTGGTCGGTCAGGGCGTAGTCCGTGCTCAGGAACAGCGAGCGGCGCTCGATGCCGGTCTGCAGGTGCATCTGGTCGTTGCCGTTGGCGAACTCGGCCGGCGTGATCGGGTGGTAGTCGTTCGGGTTCTTCGGATCGCCGCCACGATTGAGGGTCTTGAATACGGCATCACCGGTATTGCACTTGTAGAGCGCCGGGTCGCACCAGGAACCGTTCTGGCTGATGTTGCTCCAGTCCGCGCCCGGGTAGTTGGGGCCGGCGCCACCGTACCGGGAGAACTCGCGGTCGCGGGCAAACACCGGGTCTGACTTCTGGTATTCCAGTGCGAGCGTGTACCCGCCACGCTCCCCACGGGCGCCGGTGACCAGCGAGAACGTGCTGTCCTTGCCATCGCCCTGGCTGAACTGCCCGCGCTGCATGGACACTTCCAGGCCTTCGTAGTTCTTGCGGGTGATGATGTTGACCACGCCAGCGATTGCATCCGAGCCGTACAGCGAGGAGGCGCCGTCCTTCAGCACGTCGATGCGTTCCACCGCGCTCATCGGAATCTGGCTGAGATCCTGCAGGCCGCTGGTGGTGGCGCCGAGCCGCTTGCCGTTGACCAGAACCAGGGTGCGCGTGGCACCCAGATTGCGGATGTTGACGTAGTAGCCGCCAACGTTCTCGCCGGACGCCAACGCGCGCGCACGCGAAATGGTCGGCGCGCCGGTGGAGGTCAGGTTCTGCAGCAGGTCGGCGATGGTGGTGAAGCCCTGCTGCTCGATCATCGCGCGGGTGATGGCGATGATCGGCTGCTGCGTTTCGATATCCACGCTGCGGATGGCCGAACCGGTAACCTGGATGCGATCGAGGTTCTTCGGTGTTTTATCGCTGTCATCCTGCGCATGCGCGGCCGGTGACCAGGCAGCGGCCAAGGCCGTGCCCACTGCCAGGGAAAGCAGGGTGTACTTGTAGTGCATTTGGCTCTCTCCAAATCCAGTTGAATGGGTTTCCGCATCGCTGCGTGGAAACCGATCTGAAATCCCGCTGTGCGGAATCGGAAGGAACCTAACACTCCGTTTACAACTCGATTACGTTATGGACGCGTTATCGTCGCGCGCCGGATACAGCGTTCATGCACAGGCCATGCACGAAACCGCGACGCGCACCAAGGGTGCTCTGCTTCAGTCTGGCTGCGGGCTGATGACAGACTCCAGGAGACATCCGATGAATACCCCCGGCAAACCAAGACCCACGTGGAAGCAGTGGCATGTGCTGTTGCTGGTGCTTGCCATCGCACTGTTGGTGACGCTGATCATCGTCATCGCGCCATGGTGAATCGTCGGCGTTCTGCTCAGGTACCGTGAACGCGGAAATGCGACGGGATGAAGGAGTCAGGGCGCGTTGAGGGTGGTGATGCATGCATCAATTCGTACTCACCCACTCGGCACATTCAAACCTCCACAGTGGTCCCGAAGGCAACGCACTCGCGCTGTCATTCTCCATAGACCATCGAGCACACAGGAGCGATTCCATGAGCACCCAGTCCACCATCGAACACCGCCTCAACGACCTGATCGAGATCGCCCGCGACGGAAAGTCGTTCTACGAGGAAGCTGCGACCAAGGTGAAGGATGCCGAACTGTCGGCCCTGTTCACTCGTATTGCCGGCGTCAAGGGCCGCATCGTCGCCGCACTGAGTGGCTCCGTTGCTGCCAGCGGTGGCAAGCCGGCCGAGCACGGCACCGTGGTCGGTTCGATGCAGCAGTTCTATGGCAAGGTCCGCGCTGCATTCGGCGACACCAACTATGGTTACGTGGCCGAGCTGGAAGAGTCCGAAGACCGGCTGCTTGGCGCGTTCAAGGACGTGCTGAAGGATAACGAACTGCCGCCGGCCGTGCGCCAGGAAGTCACCCAGCTTCTGCCTGAAGTGCAGGAGTGCCATAACGTGATGCGTGCGCGCAAGCACGCCATGAAGGCGGCCTGACGATCATCGGCGGCCTTCTCCCCGGGGCCGCCACGGTCGGGGCAGCGTGGCTGCCCCGGCCATCTTTGCAACCAGCGCTCCAACATCATCGCCGCGTGGTGCTACGGCCCAGCAGCAACACCGCAAGGCTGGCCAGCAGCGCGGCGATGGCCGACGTCCACAGTGCACTGGCAAATCCATGGCTGTAGATCGCCTGTGCGAAGGCGGCGGTGCGCGCATCGGCGAAGGTGCCGGTAGCGATCGCATCGGCCATGGGCAGTACGTTGCGCGCGGGAACCGCCGCGGACAGTGCGCTGCGGATGCCCAGGCTCAAGGCACTGGACAGTACGGTGAATCCGAGCAGGATGCCGACAAAGCGCGTGGTCGCGCTGATGCCGGAGGCCATGCCGGCGCGCTCGCGCGGCGCCGCGCCGATGATGGCTTTGGATGTCTCGCCATTGAGGATGCCGCCGCCGGCACCGATCACCACCATTGCGACGAGTGCCAGCCAAGGCAGGTGCTGCCACGCGGCCAGTCCGGCCACGGCATTGCCCGCGGCGGTGACCGACAGCCCGATCGCCAGCACCGCCGGACTGGTCAGATGGCGACCGAGCCGCCGGCCCACGCTGGGAAACAGCAGCATCGCCGCAGCGAACGGAAGCATGCCAGCACCGGCAGCCAGTACGCTCAGGCCGATGCCGTTCTGCAGGTACTGCGGCAGCATCGATGCCATCACCTGTGCGCTGACCGAATAGCCGACCATGGCAATGAGTGCGCCGACGAAACGCGGACTGGCCAGCAGCCCGAGATCGACCATGGGATGTGACCGTGCCCGTTCAACGATGACGAAGGCAACAGCCATGATGATGGCCAGGCCCAGCCCAATCAGCGCCGGGGCCGATGTCCATCCTTCTGCCAGTCCTTCCACCAGGAAGAACACGATGCCGAAGATGGCAGCGCTGAACGTGATGATGCCGGGCGGATCGAGCGGGCGGACCACGCTGTCTGACGACTCGGGTATCCAGCGCAGCGTGCCGTAGCCGAGCAGGCCCAGGAACGGCAGGATCGCGACGAACACCGCGCGCCAGCCCCAGAGTGCGGACAGCACGCCGCCGATCAGCGGTGAGAGCACCATCATCACGCCCATGGCTGTGCCCCAGAACGCCCATGCAGTGTCCTTGGCGGCCCCCTCGTGGTACGTGTGGCCGATGATCGACAGCGAGGGTGCCAGCAGAAAGGCTGCACCAATGCCCTGCAGAGCCCGCGCCAGGTAGAGCAGGGCAGCACCGGGCGCCAGTGCGCAGAGCAGAGAGGTGAGGGCGAACAGGCTGATGCCGATCAGCAGCACCCGGCGGCGGCCGTAGCGGTCGGCGACCGCACCGGCGGGCAGCAGAAGTGAGGTGAAGGACAGGATGTAGGCACTGATCACCCACTCGATATCCGCGAATCCGGCGTGCAGGTCACGTGCGATGCTGGGCAATGCGACCGCGACGGCATTGGTCTCCAGCACGGTCATCGTGCAGCCCAGCGAGGCCACCAGCAGGACCGCGTCAGGCAGCGTGTGCCGTGCAGGCGAAGGGGGAGGAGAGGGCGGCACCGGTCACTCGCAGGAAGGGGAGGACGGCCATTCCATCAATGATCGGTGTTTGTTTCATTCTCGGTGTTTTCTGGTTACGTTAGCTTGAACCTAACGAAATGCCGCCCATGGAACGCCGTCACCTGGAGTACTTCGTCACTCTGGCCGAGGAGCTGCACTTCGGTCGTGCGGCCCTGCGCCTGGGAATTGCCACTCCCACGCTGAGCGTGCAGATCCAAGACATCGAGCGTCGGCTCGGCACGCGCCTGTTCGACCGCGGCCGGCGCGAGGTGCTGCTGACCTCGGCAGGCGAGGTGTTCCTCGCGGAAGCCCGCGATGTGCTGCGCCGGTTCGAACAGGCCGAAACCCTGGGCCGGCGCGCGGGGCGGGGTGAGATCGGCAAGATCGAGATCGGCTACGTCGGCTCGGCGCTGTATGCCGGAGCATTGCAGGATCAGCTCAGCCGGTTCCGCAGCCGCTACCCGGGCGTGGAACTGCAGGTGAGCGAATGGCCGATGGGCGAGCTCCCGCAGCTGCTGCAGGAAGGACGGGTGGATGTGGTGTTCTGCCGGCCTCCGATGGATGTGCCCGACAGTTTCGGCGAACACACCCTGGTCGAAGACCAGTTCTGCGTGGCCCTGCCGGAAACCCATCCGCTGGCGCAGGCCCGGTCGCCGGTGCAGCCGGCGTCATTGGCCCGGGAGGGTTTCGTCATGCCGGAGCAGCCGGTGGGCGCAATGGAAGTCGGGCGCCGCGGCGGGTTCATTCCACGTATCCGTTCCCAGCCCGGGCATCTGGCGGCGGTGTTGGCCGAGGTGTCGGTCGGCGTTGGTTCGGTGGCGATCGTGCCATCGGTACTGCAACGCACGCTGGTGCTGCCCGGAATGATCTATCTGCCACTGGCGGGCCCCACCATCGTCTCGACCATCGCTGTGCAGTACCGGCGGGCAGAGACTTCGCCAGTGGTGCGGCGGCTGATCGAGCAGGTGAAGGAGACACCGTGCAGGCGCATCGACATGTTGCCCCTGGCCTGAGCGCCGCGCGGCAGGTGGACGATTGCTACACTGGTGCCACCTGCATTCGCATTTGATGGACACCATGAACAACGGGAACGGTCCGCAGACAGTTCGCTGAGCCGCAACAACGATGCAGACGTTGTTGCGGTGATCATCCCTGCGATGCACGCGAATTGGATGGATCACCGCCGGATTCACTCTGGGCGGAGACTCCCCATGTTCAATCGTCAGGCCCCGCGTTGGGCCCATACCCTGCCATCGGCCATTGCGCTGATGGCGCCGTTCGACCTCCTGGCCTCGCTGGCCATGGATATCTATCTTCCCGTGGTACCGGTGATGCCGCAGGCATTGCAGACATCACCAGCGGTGGTGCAGCTCACGCTGAGCATCTATCTGCTGGTGCTCGGCCTGGGCCAGTTGCTGTTCGGTCCGTTGTCCGACCGCATCGGGCGGCGGCCGGTCCTGTTGCTGGGGGCGTTGCTGTTCGCGCTTTCGTCGTTCGCGCTGGCCATGTCCAGCAGTGGCGCGGCATTCCTGGCCTGGCGAACCGTACAGGCGGTGGGGGCGTCGGCGGCACTGGTGGCGACCTTTGCCACAGTGCGTGATGTGTATGCTGATACAGCCGAAGGCGCGTCGCTGTACGGGCTGTTTGCCTCGATGCTGGCCTTCGTGCCGGCGCTGGGACCGATCCTCGGCGCCCTGCTGGCAGGCGCCTTCGGCTGGCGCGCGATCTTCGTTCTGCTTGGCGTACTGGGCATGATCGCCGGTATGCGCGCGGTACGGCATTGGCAGGAAACCCGCCCGCAGTGCCGGGACGCGTCGCGACCCGCGCTACGACGCATCCTCGGCAACGGCGCGTTCTGGGTCTACACACTGGGCTTCAGTGCGGGCATGGGCACGTTCTTCGTGTTCTTCTCGGTCGCGCCCCGGCTGCTGGTCGGGCGCATGCAGTACTCGCCGCTGTCGTTCAGCCTGGCCTTCGCCACGGTGGCGCTGGTGATGATCGTCACGGCGTGGATGGCGAACGTGTGCATTGCCCGCTGGAACGTGCGCGGTACCTTCCTGCGTGGCCTGTGGGTGATGGTGGCCGGCGTACTGCTGATGGCGTTGGCCGCAGCGTGGCCTCCCTCGTTCGTCGGAGTGGTGCTGCCCATGTGGGGCATCGCGGTGGGGCTGGTGATGGTGGTTTCGGTGGCTGCAAGCGGCGCGCTGCGTGATTTCGCCGATGCGTCAGGTACGGCGGTGGCCCTGTACTACGCCGTGCAGAGCCTGATCGTGGCAGGCATCGGCACGCTGGTTACCCTCGTGCTGCCCGGCGACACCGTGTGGCCGCTGGTGGCCTATGGGTTGCTGTTGCCACTTGCCAGCCTGGCAGGTGCCGCCGCGCTGCGGCATCGCGCATAACGCTGGGTGGCGGGCAAAAAAGGGGGCGGCCGCAAGGCCGCCCCAACCCGTCAAGAGAGCACGTGTTTAGAAGCGCACAGACCAGCGTGCGGTGGCGCCATGGTCGCGGCTTTCACTGCCGAACTGGCCGCTGTAGCCCAGCTCCAGCTGCTGCCGCGGGGTCAGCCATGCCGACAGGCCCAGCTCGGCCACCACGGCGTTGTCGGCAATTGGTGCGCCCTCGACCGCGAAGGTGCTGCTGCTGTTGGCGAAAGCCAGGTTGGCCACCTGGCTGCGGTCGCCAGAGGCGCGGCGATAGCCCACGCCACCGCGCAGGTGCAGCCAGCTGTCCTGCTGGAACGAGGCCTTCAGGCCCTTGTCGAAGCGCAGGCCAGCGGTGGCGATGGTGGTGCCGGTGTCGTCCACCTTGCCGTGCAGTGCGGCCGCGCCGCCACGCTCGTTGATCTGCTTCAGGTCCACTTCCACGCGGGCGACCTGCAGGTACGGCTCCAGCCCGCCTTCCGCATTGCCGAAGCGGTAGCCCGCTTCGATGAAGGCCTGGCGCGTACGTGCGTTGTAGCGCGCGCTGAGGCTGTCGCTGAAGCCGGCGAAGGCAACATCACGCGTGCTCTTCACTTCGTTGCGGCTCCATGCCACGCCACCACGCAGGCCGAACCCGCCCCAGGTGTGGCTGGCATAGGCGCCGAAGTGCGTGTTGTCGATCTTCGACTTGGCACGACGCTCCTGCTGCTTCACGTCGGTGCGGCCTGTACCGGCCAGCACGCCGATCTGCCAGCCACCGAACTCGCGGTCGATGCCGACCAGCAGGCCGTTGCTGTTGGCGTCGGTGCGCGCGGTGTTGCTGTTGCCATCCAGCTTGCTGTTGCCGCCCAGTGCCTGCACCCAGGCGCCGGTGGCATCACCCGCATCGGCACCGGGTGCGGTGGCACCGGCACGACGTGACAGTGCGGCATCGCGCACATAGCGGCTGCCCTCGACCAGGGCCAGCGCCGTGGCCGGATGCAGCTCGCCGCTGAGGCCATCGAGCACGCCACCCACCTGTTGCGGGAACAGTTGGGTCAGCGGCTTGGGCAGGCCCTGGTTGATCGCCAGTCCATCGGCCACCGCCGCGGCCGCACGCTGGTTCGGCGTGGTGGCGGCGCTGGCGAGCGAGGCACCCCGGGTCACGTCGATGCGGGTGCCATTGGCGCCGTAGGCCAGGCTGAACTGCAGGAACGGCGAGAACGCGCTGAAGTCGGTTTTCGCGAACTGGCCGCTGACACCGCCGTCGGCGCGGATGAAATTGAACTGCTCGCCGAGGTAGTAGGTACCCGGCTCCGGCAGTGCGACCAGGGTGCCGCCGAGAGTGGCGGTGCCGGTTACGTGCAACTGGTCACTGCGGCCGCCCGGGGCAAGTTCGGCGGCATAGACGCCGGTTGCGCCCTGCACGTAGTTGCCGTTGATGGTCAGCGTGCCGATCGAATTGCCGGGCGCGATGATGCCGTCCACACGGGTGTTGCCCAGCGTGCCGATGCCCTTCAGCAGGCCGTTGGCACCGACCGTGGTGGTGCCGCCGGTCTGCGTGCCGTTGAAGGACACCACGCCACCGTTGACCGTCAGGTTGCTGTCCTTCAGCAGGCCGCTGCTGCTGACCGTGCTCACGCCTCCGGTGGTGTTCAGGGCGGTGGAGACCAGCGAGCCGTTGAGCAGGAACTGGCCACCCTGGACCTCGACCGCTGACGTGAGTGTGTTGGTGCCGTTCAATTCCAGCGTGCCGTCCTGCAGCACTGCGCCGTTGAAAGTGTTGCCACCACTCAGGCGCAGCCAGCCGATGCCGGACTTGGTCAGCTTGCCGGGGCCGCCGATGTCGTTGGTCCAGTCATCCCAGGCATCGCCTTCCCACACCTTCAGGCCACCGGCCTTCTGGTTCATTACCACGTTGGTGTCCACGCGCAGCGAGCCGTAGCCTTCGATGGCCTTGCGCAGGTCGACCATGCCCCAGCCGTAGATCTCATCGACGCCCGGATCGCCCAGATCGCGGGCGGTGGTCAGCAGCACGTCGCGGACCTGTGCGCTATCGAGATAGGGGAAGCGCTCAAAAAGCAGCCCGAGAGCACCGGTAATGTGCGGGGCCGCCATGGACGTTCCGCTCTTCTCTCCATAGCCGTGCGTCGGCACGCGCTGAGTTACGTCAAGCGAGATGTTGCCATTCGCATCGGTGCGAATATCTGCCGTTGGCGGGGCAGAGGGGTCGTAGGTAGTTGAGTTGATGTCTGTCCCAGGCGCCGCAATGCACCAGTTGGCGCTCAGGCCACATTTGTTTGATCGATTGCTCAGCGTCAAGTCCTCCTGGACGTTGACCACGCTGAGCCAGTACCGCTCGATGTCGGGAAGGGCTCGCGGCAAGGTTGCATATATGCCGGCAATCGGACTTTCCTCAGGCGTGGGAATTTCCACATCAGTATTGCCGGCTGCCCAGACCTGAATCATGCCCCTGGCGCGTGCGCCGTCCGCGAAGATGGAGAGTCTCTCAAGCCATTCGGGATCGCTGTATCGGCTATCAAATTCAGCTGCTGACTTGGGCTCTTCAGCCAATCCCCAGCTGTGATTGATCGCACGCACGCCCTGGGTATTCATCTGATCGTATAGATCGACAAGCGCCGAATTCTCTGGCCCTGTGGACTTAACCCGCGTATCAAGACCGAGTCCTTTGAGATAGATCTCGGTGACGCTGTTAAAGAACAATCTGGCGACGGTCAGATCTGCACCGAATCCCACGCCATGCATGCCTGCGCCATCCCGATTGGCAGCGATGGTGCCACCCACATGGGTGCCATGATCCTCATAGGATGCGTTTCGCAGGAGCTCGCTAATCTGCGGGTCGCGCAGAATCAGATCGGCAATGAACTTGGGCATCTTGGGATCAAGCGTATACCGCTGAACCTGCACCTCATCGCCAGCACTGGAGAAGCATGCATCCGGACCCGTCAATGCAGTCCTGTTCGTACACCGGCTGCCATCGCTCAACAGATCAGCAATAGTGATGCTGCGATGATTCTTGCCGGCGAATTCCGGGTGATCCAAGCCGGTGCCGCTGTCGAACACCCCCAGCCGGACGCCAGTGGCGGTCAGCCCCCGCGCGTACGCAAATTGGGCATTCATTGCACCCAGACCCCAGTCGGCATTGAATTCGTCCGTGCGCCAGCTGGCCGGGTCACCCGGCTTACCGAGAATCGAAGTGGTGCTGGCTGCTGCTGCGGCTGCTGCAACCGGCAACTGAAGGGGCGTGGAAGAGGGCGCCGACGTGGCAGGTTGCGCCCAGGCCGCCTGCAATTGTCGCTGTTGCTGCCAGGTGTCGAGTGATTCGCTGGCGATGGCGGGCGTAGCAGCCAGCAGCAGGGAACTGGCTACAGCCAGTGCGAGGCGGCTATGCATCGGAGAACGGGAGTGGGACGAACGGCCGTGCAGCGGGTGATTCATCGGACAACTTCCTTGGATGACGGACTACAAAACCGTTAACGCCAAGGCACGGCGATACCCCCCAGCTATGTGGCAGGAATTTTATGAACACGTTAATTGGGCGTGACGCTGGCGTTCACTCCATCTCCCGGAGGCCTCGCTACCGTGGCC
This sequence comes from Stenotrophomonas sp. SMYL20, assembly GCF_036320045.1. Lineage (NCBI taxonomy): Bacteria > Pseudomonadati > Pseudomonadota > Gammaproteobacteria > Lysobacterales > Lysobacteraceae > Stenotrophomonas > Stenotrophomonas sp. SMYL20. The sequence continues at coordinate 148,114 of NZ_JAWIRT010000005.1, forward strand.
CGGCCTGGGCTCACCAGGCTTATCAAGGAGTGATGTCGATGCGTACTTTCAGGAAAATGATCGCGGGTGCGGTGTTCGCCTTGGCCTGCAGCGGTTCGGTTGCTGTGGCTGGGCCGATTCCGCCATGCGATCTTCCCTGTTGGAAGGCTTACCAGGCGTGTCTGTCCGGTGGCGTTGATGCGATGGAATGCCAGTACGAATACGATCGTTGCATCATGGATCGCTGCGGCGCTGTGTAAGCAGTGGCAATGCAGGATTGATGACGAGCCCCGTCCCTGACGGGGCTCTTCTGTTTCAGCGCCGCCCGCTTGCAGGCCATGCACGCAGCGGCGAGGATGGGGAATCGCATCGGAGCCGCCGCACATGGCCGTCAAACGTGTCGTCGCCAACATCGCCACGCCTGACCCTGCGCGTGCCGCAGCGTTTTATGGCGAGCTGCTGGGCATGCCGGTGGTGATGGACCACGGCTGGATCATCACCCATGGCGGCGAGGGCAGCGCGCTGGCGCAGGTCAGTTTTGCCAGTGAAGGGGGTTCCGGCACCGCAGTGCCGGACCTGTCGATCGAAGTGGACAATCTGCAACAGGTACTGGAGCGCATGCGCGCGGCCGGCATCCCGCTGGAATATGGCCCGGCCGATGAGCCCTGGGGCGTGCGCCGCTTCTTCGTCCGTGACCCGTTCGGGCGGTTGTTGAACATCCTCGCCCACACCTGAGCGGCAGAACGTCCGTCAGCGCCGTTTGGCACTGGTCGGTGGCACGCCGACCATGCGCAGGCAATCATCCACCACGGCGGCGATGAAGGCATCGGCATTCTGTGCGGGTGTGGCGATCAGGTCGTCGGTGGCGCCGTGCACGCCGGCATAGATCAACGAGGCGGTGACTTTGGGCGCTGGAAGCTGCCACAGAGCTGCGGCATTGCCTGCTTCGAGGATGCCCAGCAGTTGCTGCTGGATCGCATTGCGTTCGGCGTTGCCACGCTGGTGGTGATGATGGTTGGCGTACACCACGTCGTGCAGTGCATGGGTGCGCACATAAAGTTCGATGTTGGCGCGGATCCAGGCGCGCAGGCGCGCTACGCCATCGCTGGCCGGGTAATGCTGCACGGCGCGGTCGACGTCTTCCATGAAACGCCGGGTATAGCGCTGCGCCAGCGCCTGCAGAATCTCGGTGCGCGAGGCGAAATAGGTATAGAAGGTGCCCTTGGCAACGTCGGCTGCGGCGACGATGTCGCTGATGGTGGTGGCATCCACTCCCTTTGACAGGAACAGCGCCTGCGCGGCGTCCATCAGTTCTTCCTGGCGGGTTTCCGCAGGTTTGGTGCGTGGCCTGGCGACAGCTGGGGTCTGCATGTGGGAGGGATCCGGGTGCGACGGGAACCATTCTAGCTGGCCTGTGGCACCGACTGACCGTCAGTCATTGACCGACGGTCAGTCAATGGCTAGGATGCGCACACATCCTTCCCCCGGGAGCCGTACATGCGACGTTTCCAGCGGCCGGCCCTGGTGCTGGCGGCCTACCTCGGCACATTCCTCGCCTCGCTGGACATCAGCATCGTCAACGTCGCCCTGCCGACCCTGCAGCAGGCGTTGAATACCGACATGGCCGGCCTGCAGTGGGTGATCAATGCGTATGCAATCGCGCTGTCGGCGTTGATGCTGTCGGCGGGGCCGCTTGGGGACCGTTACGGTCATCGGCGGATGTGGCTGCTCAGCGTCGCCACCTTCACGCTGGGGTCGCTGCTGTGCGCCTGTGCCGGCAATCTTGCGACCTTGGTAGCCGGGCGTGCAGTGCAGGGCATCGCGGGCGCTTTGTTGATTCCCGCCGCAATGCCGATCCTCAGCCACGCGTTTCCCGACGCGCGCCAACGTGCACGTGCGATCGGTGGCTGGTCGGCGTTCAGTGCGCTGGCCCTGGTGCTTGGCCCGCTGCTGGGCGGCGTGCTGGTACAGCGCGTCGGATGGCCCAGCATCTTCCTGATCAACCTGCCGTTGGGCCTGCTCGCACTGGCGCTGGGCGCCTGGGGAATTCCGGAGCGGCGGCATCCGCAGCACGCTGCGCTGGACCCTGCCGGGCAGCTGCTCAGCGTCGTCGCGCTGGGTGCGCTGAGCTATGGCCTGATCGCGATCGGCGCGCATGGCCTGCTGGCCCCAGTGACGCTGCTGGCGCTGGGCGTGGCAGCTGCCGGGTTGATCCTGTTCGGCATCGTCGAACGCCGGGTGGCACGCCCATTGCTGCCGCTGGACCTGTTTGCCGACCGCCGCTTCGGCATGTTCAACCTGGCCTCGTTCGTGCTGGGCTTCACTGCCTATGCCAGCCTGTTCTTCCTGTCGCTGTTCTTCCAGCAGGCGCAGGGGCACAACGCTGCGCTGGCAGGCTCCCAGTTGGCCTCGCAGTTCCTGTTGATGGGTGCCGTCTCGCTGTTGTTCGGGCGTCTGGTCGCCCACCTCGGGCTGCACGCCGCGCTGGTGCTGGGCTATGCCCTGGCCGGGGCGGCGCTGTGCGCGATGGCCACGTTCGAACCGGCTACTTCGCACGCCTATTCCAGTGCTGTGCTGGTGCTGCTTGGCATTGGAATGGGGCTGGCAGTGCCGGCGACCGGCATGGCGGTCATGGCCAGCGCGCCGGTCGAGCGCGCGGGTATTGCCTCAGCCACGATGAACGCGTTACGTCAGGCAGGCATGAGCCTGGGCATCGCGCTGCTGGGCAGCCTGATGGGCCAGCGCGCCGTGCAGCAGTTCGCCGCGTCCGCGCAGGCGGCCGGGCAGCGGGAGCTGGCGGCACAGGCGCGCGAACTGATCCTGCAACCGGGCTCGATGCACGCCACGCCGCAGATGCTGACGTGGTATCGCAGTGCGATGGCCAGTGGTTTCGGATGGGCGATGGCTGTGGCCGGTGCGCTGGCCCTGCTTGCGGCGCTCGGGCTGTATCGGCAGCGCGCACCGGCCTGACGCGCTGCATTCAGCCCTGCTGGCGTTGCGGACCCGCTGCCGTGCGTTCGATCTCCTGAGGCTGTTGTTGCTGCTGGCGCGCATTGGCGTGGCGAGCGTGTCCACCTTCACGACCGATCTCGGCCATGTGCTGGCGGTTGCGGCTGATCGCCTCGCCGCCCTTGCGGCCTGCGACACGTGCCTCGGCCGGACTGAATTCATGCGCGTTGCCGGAGGCATGTGCGGCGCGCCCGCCCTTGGCCGCGATCGCGCGCTGCTTTTCCTGGTCCATTGATGCGAAACCCCGGTTGGAGCTGCGCGGGTTCTGCTCAGTCATGTGAAATCTCCTGCGGTATGGGCGTCGCCTTCGTAGACGACGGCATCCATGCTTGGCCATCGCACGCTAAGTCCAGGTCGCCATCTTCGCCCCGGTTTTCACGCGCCCTGCGCACGGGGCTGATCAGGCAGCCATTCAGGCGGGCGCTGCCTTCGCTGCGGCGATCTCGCTCAACTGCGGCAGCAGGGCCGCAGGAAGACAGTGAGGATGGAGTGTTGCGTAGAAGCACACGTGCATCCACCGGTGATCATGATGGGGCCACCGTTGCTGTTGATAGGATGCGCAACAACGCCACTCGCCTGGCCACGACAGGGACGTAGAACATGAACAGGGTTGGATTGATCGCAGTGCTGGCCTGTACCGCTCCCGTCCACGCAGCCAGCCCTCTGTTGTCCGGCAGCTTCGTCCACGTTGGCTACTCGGGCAGCGACGAACAACTGCCGGCTGCGCAGTTGCCGCTGTTCCTGGATGAACTGCAGGACCTGGGCAACGACACGATCATCCTCGGTCAGGTGCGTGCCACCCGTGCCGGCGTCGGCTGCGCCAGCGGCGTGCAGGATTTCGAATGGATTGCCGGCTTTCCCGGCAAGCTCGGCACCGTGCTCGATGCGGCGGCCGCGCGCGGCATGAAGGTCGTGGTCGGCACCACCTACAGCTCGGGGCAGTGCGCCACCTTCTGGCAGGGGCAGAACGCAACGGCCGTGGCACAGGATGCGGCGCAGTCGCTGGCCCAGCTGGGCCAACAGTACGGATCGCATCCGGCGTTCGCTGGCTGGTACATCACCGACGAGCCAGCACAGGTGCCGGCTGATCGCGCGCCGTTCTACCGTGCGATCGTGACGGCGCTCAAAGGCAGTACACCCTCGCAGCCGGTGATGGTGGCCCCCTACCTGGCGTCATCCAGCGTGGATCCGGCCAGCGTGGGCCGGGCTGCTGCACAGTTCCGTACGGCCACCGGCGTGGATGTGCAGATCTGGCAGGACGGCATCGGCGCCGCCTCGCATGCACGCCTGTTCCAGTGGGATCGCCCGGGTCATTCCACCGAGGCGTATTACGAGGCGCTGTCGGCGGCGCTGGGGGCCAGCGGCCTGTGGGCCGACATCGAACTGTTCAACCATGGCAGTCCCTTGTTCCTGGAAACCGGCAACGGATTGTCCGGTGCCTATCGCTCCGCGTCGGTGCAGCGTATCAACCAGCAGTTGTGGAGCGCGCGTTCGGCCGGCAAGCGCGTTGCCTGGCTCAACCAGTACCACATGTCCGAGGTGGTCGGCCCCGGCCAGGGCTATGCCGAATCGTCGCGGATGATGAACACCTATCGCGGGCTGTATGGGCTCGGCGCGTCCTACCTCGTCGATCCGGTGCAGACCACCTACAGCTACAGCGTGACGCCGGATGCGAACTATCCCGACAGCACCGGGCATGAACTGTTCGATCGTCGGGTGGGGGATCCGCGCAACCCGATGGATGCAGGCTGGGTAGGCGTGCATGGCAACGCCAGCATCACCATCGACCTGGGCCAGCGCCGGCGGGTGGACTGGATCGGCCTGCATACGATGACCCGCCCGGCGTGGGGCATCGTCACGCCGACAGCTGTGGAGGTGATGTGTGCCGAGCCGGGCGCCGCTGCGGTGAAGATCGGTGTGCTGTCGGCGCCATTCACCCAGGCCGGACTGAGCGGTTCGACCGAAGAGGAATACGTGCTGGGCAACGCCGCGCCGCTGGCCGCGCAGTGCCGCACGCTGGAGCTGCGGTTGGCCAATGGCAGCTGGACGTTCCTCAGCGAAATCGAGATGGCGGCCGAGCAGTAAGCGCCTCAGCGTTGGGGCGTGCCGCGCAGTCGCTGCGCGAACGGCCGCTGTTCAAGTGCCTGCAGTGCGTCGCGCAGCACCTGCTCCAATGACTGTCCAAGATCGGCATCGAGGCTGCGCGCCGCGCGTGCCGTGGCCTGCCACTGCGCCTGCAGCGCCGGCAACGCCTGCAACGCGCGCGGGCTCAGCTGCAGGATGCGCTCGCGGCTGTCTTCACCGACCGCAGCGTGCAGCCAGCCGTCGCGCACCATAGCTGAAACCGTCTGGCTGAGCGCCGAATGGCTGAGCCCGCAGGCCAGTGCGAGATCCTTGATGCGGCAGGGTCCCTGCGCCATCAGCGTGCGCAGCACCGGGGTGTAGCGCGGCCGGTAGTCCAGTTTCAGGTCGCGGTAGGCCTGCTCGACCGCCGGGTCCAGCTGGTCGAGCAGGGCCCGCAGCAGTGTTCCCAGGGTGGCATGTTGGAGATCCATGGTGGCGATGATATATAAGCGCTTACATATCATCAACATGGGGTGCGGTCATGGCGGTTTCGTGGATCCTGGGCGCGCTGCTGGCGGCGTCCTGCCCGGCCCAGGACGCGGTGCTGCAGGCGGCGGCCACGGCGATACAGGCGCAGTACCTGGACGTGGCCGAAGGCGCGCACATTGCCGAGGCCGTGCGCGGCTGGTCCACCCAGCAGCGCTATGTGGACAGCTGCGCGGACCCCAAGGCGTTCAGCGCACGCTTGAACCAGGATCTGGACGTGTTCGATGGCCACTTCCATGTCGAGCGGGTGGATGCCCGCGCCGGCCAGGACGACTGGCTGATGGCCTGGCGCGCGGATGCGCGCAGCAATGGTGCGGGCGTGCGCGAGGTGCGGGTGCTGGAAGGCAACATCGGTTACCTGCGCCTGAGCACCTTCTATCCGCTCGATCTGGCCCGGCCGAAGCTGGCTGCTGCCTTCACCCTGCTGGCCGACACCGATGGCCTGGTGCTGGACCTGCGCCAGAACGGTGGTGGCGATGACGGCAGTGCGGACCTGCTGGTGCGGACCCTGCTGGCGCCGGAGATCACCCAGGTGCAGTCACTGCAACGCCGTGGCCAGCGCAGTCCGGTACCGTTGCCACCGGCGAGCCTGGGGCTGTACCTGAAGCCGCTGGTGGTGCTGATCGACCGCCGCACCGGGTCGGCCGCCGAATTCGTCGCGTACTCGCTGCAGGCGCAGGGGCGGGCACGTGTCGTTGGTAGTCGAAGTGGCGGCGCGGCACATATGTTCGATGATCCTGTGCTGCTGCCGGATGGCTATCAGATCAGCATTCCCGACCGGCAGCCGATCAACCTCCGTACCGGAACCAACTGGGAACGCACCGGCGTCACGCCTGATGCAGCAGGCGGTGACGATCCGCTGTTCGTCGCCCGGCAGCTGCTCGCCCGATCGGCATCGCCAGAATGAACGCACAATTGCAACCGCGCCCTATCGCAGACGACATGCAGCGTGCCTAGAATCGATGCATCCCGGTAGTTCCCGGGCGCTTCGAGTGAATGGACTCAATGAAGATTCTGTTGACCGGCAGTTCCGGGCGGATCGGGCGTGCGATCTTCGGCGCGCTGGCGGCGGCCCACGAAGTGGTGGGGCTGGATCGCAGCCCATTCGCCACCACCCGCATCATTGCCGATGTCACCGATCGTCAGGCCGTGATCCGGGCAGTGCAGGGCGTCGACGCGGTGATCCATACCGCCGCCCTGCACGCACCCCATGTCGGCCTGGTGCCGGATGCGGTATTCCAGCAGATCAATGTGGAGGCGACCGCACACCTGTTGCAGGCTGCCCGCGAGGCCGGTGCACGCCGCTTCGTGCTGACCAGCACCACGGCGCTGTATGGCCATGCGGTGGTGGCGGGCGGTTGCCGCTGGATCGATGAAGATACCGAGCCGCTGCCACGCACCATCTATCATCGCAGCAAGCTGCAGGCCGAGGCGTTGGCTGAAGCCGCTGCGGCGCCGGGCTTCAGCGTGCGCGTGCTGCGCATGGCCCGCTGTTTCCCCGAGCCACCGGAGCGGATGGCGATGTTCCGCCTGCACCGCGGCATCGACGCGCGCGACGTGGCCAGCGCACATGCCGCGCTGCTGCACGATGAGGGCGCTGCCTTCGCACGCTACATTGCCTGCGCACCGACGCCGTTCCTGCGTGAGGATTGCCTGGAACTGGCGACCCAGCCCCGCAGGGTGCTGGCCCGCCGCGCCCCGCAGTTGCTGGCCGAGTTCGAGCGCCGTGGCTGGCCGCTGCCGCTGAGCATTGACCGCGTCTACGACAGTGCACTGATGCGCAGCACACTGGGCTGGCAGCCGCGCTTCGGCCCGGACGACGTGCTGCAGCAGTACGCGGTTGGCAGCATCGAGGTGCTGCCGCGGGCGGAATGGATCAAGGACCGCGTGGCCGAATAGGGCGGCAGCGGGGCGGGTTCCTGACCCGACCCTGAGCAGGTTCAGGAATGTGCAGATGGACCGCCTCAACCTCGTTCGCAGGCGGCCGCTAACCCGGTGCGCTTCCAGCGCCGGGCGTGTCCCGGCGGCCGGTGGCCTGCGCGACGGATCGCGCACCTGCGCGGTGCCCTCGCGGTGCCGGTCGTCCTGAACTGCCATGCGGACCCTTCCATGCCTTCTCCCCGTTCCGCCGCTGCCCGCCGCCCGGGCAGCATCGCCCACAAGCTGATGCTGGGCACCGCTGCGATCGCGCTGCTGTGCTTCGGCCTGACTGCGTTCCTGATCTACCGCCAGGCCAGCGCCAGCCTGATCGACGCCTCGCGCCAGACCATGGCCAGCGAAGCCACCGCCGAAGCCCGCCAGGTCGCGGCCGATCTGGGCACCGCCTTTGCCAGCAACGACGCCATGGTCGAGGCCGTGCTCGCCCAGCGCGCGCGCGGCGATGTTCCGGACCGTGCCAGCCTGGCTGCCGTGCTGGGCGAGCAGCTGCGCACCCACCCCGAGTGGCTGGGCAAGAGCACCATGTGGGAGGCCGACGCCTTCGATGGCAAGGATGCCGAGTTCGTCAACACCGAAGCGCACGATGCCACCGGTCGTTACATGAGCTACTGGGCCTGGCACGATGGCAAGCCGCAGCAGTCGACGATGACCGACTACACCGAGACGGCCAGTGGCTCCGGTGACTGGTACATGGTGCCCAGCCGCGACAAGCTGGCGAAGGTAAGCGAGCCCTACGCCTACGACATCGGTGGCCAGCAGGTGCTGATGAGCACGCTGAGCACGCCGATCATCGAAAACGGCCGGTTCCTCGGTGTATTCACTGTGGACTTCTCGCTGGCGGCGCTGCAGAAGCACCTGGCCACGCTGAAGCCGATGGGCGCCGGGCGCGTCGAACTGCTCTCGCCAAATGGCGTGGTGCTGGCCTCGGCCAATGCCGCCGAAATCGGCAAGCCGCGTGGCGACGCATTGACCCGCAGCATGCTGGCAGACATCGCCGCCGACCGCCGGTTCGAAGCCTTCACTCCGGATGCCGCCGGCAACGTGCGCGTATACGTGCCGCTGCGTGTGGGCGATGCGCCGCAGCGCTTTGCACTGGGTGTGGTGATGCCGCACGCGGTGATCGTGGCCGAGGCGCGCCAGCTGCTGTGGCTGACCCTGCTGGTTGGTGTGGTGGCCGCGCTGACGCTGAGTGCCGGTGTCTATGTGCTGCTGCGCCGGTTGGCGATCCGCCCACTGGCCGAAGCCGTGCGCGTGGCCGGCGACGTCGCCGCGGGCAAGCTGGACAGCACCCTGCCGGCACGCAGCAACGACGAAGTGGGCCGCCTGCTGGACGCGATGCAGGGCATGCGGGGGCAGCTGCAGTCGGTGATGGCGGCGCAGGCGGAAATGGCGCGTCGCCATGACGCCGGTGAAATCAGCTACCGCATGGACGCCTCGGCGTTCCCGGGTGAGTACGGCCGGATGGTGGCTGACAGCAACCAGCTGGTGGCCTCCAGCAACGCCGTCACCCAGCGCCTGGTCGACGTGATGCAGCGCTATGCGGTGGGTGACCTGAGCGTGGACATGGAAGCGCTGCCGGGCGAGAAGGCAGTGTTCACCGCTGCAATGGCCACCACCAAGAGCAACCTGGCGGCGATCAACGATCAGATCCAGCAGCTGGCCGCCGCCGCAGCGGCCGGCGATTTCGCGGTGCGCGGCGACACGCTGCGCTTCGACCACGACTTCCGCCGCATGGTGGAAACCCTCAACACCATGATGCAGGTCAGCGACCACAACCTGGCCGAGCTGTCGACGCTGCTGCGCGCGATTGCCGCAGGCGACCTCAGCGCGCGCATGCAGGGCGACTTCCACGGCGTGTTCGCGGTGATGCGCGACGATGCCAACAGCACCGTGCAGCAGCTGACCCAGATCGTTGGCCAGATCCAGCAGTCGGCCGCCAGCATCCGCCTGGCGGCGGGTGAGATCGCCGCAGGCAACAGTGACCTGTCGCGCCGCACCGAGCAGCAGGCGGCGAACCTGGAAGAGACCGCGGCCTCGATGGAAGAGCTGACCTCCACGGTGCGCCAGAATGCCGACCACGCGCTGCAGGCCAACACCCTGGCCGGCTCCGCAGCGGGCGTGGCCAGCGAAGGCGGGCAGGTGGTCAGCCAGGTGGTGCAGACCATGGAACAGATCGAGGCCTCCTCGCAGCGCATTGCCGAGATCATTTCGGTAATCGATGGCATCGCGTTCCAGACCAACATCCTGGCGCTGAACGCGGCGGTGGAAGCGGCGCGTGCCGGCGAACAGGGCCGCGGATTCGCCGTGGTCGCCAGCGAAGTGCGTGCGCTGGCCCAGCGCTCGGCAGGCGCGGCCAAGGAGATCAAGGAGCTGATCGACGCCTCGGTGGCGCAGGTCGGTGCCGGTGCGCAGCTGGTGCACGGCGCGGGCCGCACCATGCAGGAAATCGTCGGCCAGGTCGGCCGAGTGAACGAAATCATGGCCGAGATCTCGGCAGCCTCGCGCGAGCAGTCGGCGGGCATCGAGCAGGTCAACCAGACCGTGGTGCAGATGGACGAGACCACCCAGCAGAACGCCGCGCTGGTGGAAGAAGCCAGTGCCGCTGCGCGCGCAATGGAAGAACAGGCCGAGCAGCTGGCGGTGGCGGTCTCGCGCTTCCGCCTGCAGGCCGAGCCGGTGGCTACGGTCCGCCGCGCGGCCTGATCCTGTTGCGCGCACATGAAGACGCCCGGCCAAGGCCGGGCGTCTTCATGTCTGCTTGATGCTATGCCAGGCCGGAGTGCGGCGGCAGCATCGCGTCAGAACATGCCTTCGAAGGGATTCCAGCTGGCTTTGCCCTTCACCTGCTCCAGGTAGTAGCTGTAGTTGGTGCTGGCGGCAACCAGGAAGTTCATGGCGATGAACAGCGGGCGCGCGATGATGTCCGGCAGGAACAGGGACACGATGCCCAGCACGAGGCCGATGCCGATCACCACCAGCGCCTTGCGCCACATGCCCAGAATGAACAGGTAGATGAAGCCGAAGAAGAAGGCGAAGAAGTTGATGTTGATCTTGAGGCGGTCGCCGAAGGACAGCGCCTTCCAGGCTTCCTTGAAGCGCGGCTCCTTCGGAGCGCCGTGCTGCTGGAAGAAATTGAAGCGGAACTGCCACTTCGGGCTGAAGCGGGAGAGGTCGACGGCGTTCATTGACGATTACGTCCTTGTAGGAAAACGGTTACATGATACGAGGCCTACGGTTCAGGAAACTACCCTCAACCGTCAAAAATGTGACGCGCCCGGCATGTGCAGGCCTGCGGCGGGGCGCCGCACCGTCACCCATCCGCCTTGTTTTTAGGATAGGGTGCGCAGTTCCGCTGCCGCCCCAGCTGAACCCGGGCGGCGGTGGGATGTCCATGGAGGTTGCATGACCACACCTGCTATACCGGAAAACGCACCGGGACCGGTGCTCCTGCCGACACCTGAAGTGGTGCAGGCACAACAACTGCTCGCACGCCAGCAACTGGCGGTAGCGATGGACCGTGCACGCACGGCCGCTACGCAGAACGCGGCCGCGGCCGCGCTGGAAAGCGAGTAATCCGCAACACCGCCGATCGCGCTGGCGTGCTGCCAGCGCGATGGCGGCGCGCGCCGCCGGTCAGAACCGCGCGGTCATGCTCATGAAGTAGCTGCGCCCGGCCACGAAATAGTCGGTGGAGCCTTCGGCATACAGCTTCTTGTCGGCCAGGTTGCTGACGCCGCCGCGCAGGGTCAGTACCTCGTTGACGTTCCAGGCAGCGGTCAGGTCATACAGGGTGTAGGCCTTGAGGAAGGTCGTGGCCGTACCGGTCTGCTTGCCGGTGTACTGCGCCGACAGGCTGCTGGAAAACACCGTGTTGGGCGTCCAGTCCAGCGACGAATAGCCGGAAAACTCCGGCGTATCGATCAGGTTCCTGCCGGTGGTCAGGTTCTTGGCTTCCTTCATCCAGGTGGCCGAGGTGCGCCAGCGCCACTGCTCGCCGAAGCGGAAGTTCAGGTTGCCTTCCATGCCGCTGGTACGTGCGCGCTGCACGTTGCTCATGCGCGTCCACCAGATGCCGTTGAACTCGCCCAGCGGCGCGTATTCGATCTTGTTCTTGAAGTCGGTATGGAAGTAGGTCAGGCCGGCATCGAGCAGGTCGTTGTCGAAGCTGATGCCGATCTCGCGGTTGGTGCTGGTTTCCGGGTCCAGGTCCGGGTTGCCGGCCATGTAGCAGCCGCCACGGGTATAGCCCAGCGGAATCAGCGAGGTGCAGCCGCGGCCGCCGGACTGGGTGGCCGCGGTGGCCGAATTCTCGGTCAGGCTGGGCGCGCGGAAGCCCTTGGAGACGCCACCGCGGATCGTCCACTGTTCGGCCGGGTGCCAGACCAGGTACGCACGCGGGCTGACGTGGCTGCCGAACTTCTCATGGTGGTCCAGGCGTGCGCCCAGGGTCAGCGCCAGCGTGCGGTGCAGCTTCAGTTCGTCCTCAACGAACAGTGCCCAGGTATCCACTTCCAGGTTGGAGCCGCTGACGGCATTGCCGGCATAGTCGATCGGCGCGCGGCCGATGGTATCGGTATTGGTCAGTTCCTGGCGCTTCCACTGGCCACCGACGGCGAACTGGTGTTCAACGCCCAGGGTGAACGGCGTGGTCAGGCTGCCTTCGATGATGGTATCGGTCGCCTCGGAGCGGCCGGTGGCGCCGATGTCGTTCTTGTACTCGGTCCAGTAGGCGCTGAGCTTCGAGTTGCCGAAGCTCCACTTGCCATCGTGGTTGAGCGCCAGCGAGCTGCGCTTGAGTTCGCTGGCACCCCAGGCGCCTTCGTCCTGCTTTTCCAGCGACGCGTCGATGAAGGCCTGCTGCACGCCGTGGCCGGCTTCCAGCGACAGTTCCTGCGCATCGCTGAGCTTCCACTGCAGCAGCGCGTCGACATTGCGGTCCTTCTCGCCGGCGTAGGCATTGCCATAGACACCACCGTTGGAGCGGTCGGAGTCGCGGCGCATGCTGTTGGCACCGATGCGCAGGCCGAAGCGCTCGCCGAGCGGACCGGAGAACGTCGCACCGATCTGCTGGGTATCACCGCGCTTGCCATCACCCGGGCGGGTATAGCTGTGGGTGGCGCTGCCGTTCCAGTCATCACCGATGCGCTTGGTGATGATGTTGATCACGCCGCCCATGGCGTCGGAGCCGTACAGCGACGACATTGGTCCGCGCACCACCTCGATCCGTTCGATCTGGTCGGGCGAGATCCAGTTCAGATCCTGGCGGCCGAGGTCGGGCCGGTAGTTGGTCGAGGCCGAGCTGCCCATGCGCTTGCCGTCCACCAGCACCAGCGTGTAATTGGACGGCATGCCACGCAGCTTGATCTTGGACTGCTCGCCGACCGCGCTGAGGCCACCGGTCACGCCCGGCACGCGGCTGAGCAGGGTGGCCAGGTCGTGCACCGGCTGGCGCTCGATGTCCTCGCGGCTGATCACGCTGATGCTGGCCGGTGCATCCTTGATCCATTGCTGGTTGCCCGAGGCGGTGACCACCACGGTATCCAGATCCTTGGTGGAGGCATCGGCGCTGGCCTCTGCGGCGGCCAGGCCGGGCAGGGCCAGCAGGCAGGCGGTGGCCAGAGCGCAGGCCAGGCGGGTGCGCGGCAGGCGCGCGGAAGGGGTACGGAACGACAGGGACATGACGGCTTCCATCGGAGGAGGGGGACCCGGTGGAAGCAGCAGGCGCACGCAGACAGCAGGCAGCCCCCTTCCATGGGTCGTTGGGCGCTGGGTTGGAACCGGCGCAGCTGGGTGGGTCTCGGCCGTGCGGAAGACGGTGACCTGCCTGGTTAATGAAATGATAACCGTTCGCGTTTGTTACGATCCAGTACCTGGGGCGACCAAGTGACATCCGTTCCCCTGCCCCGGCACTCGCCTGCTGTTTGCTGAATGGGGATAAATCCCGGCGTAGACCTTCGCACTCGGCTTACATCCGGCGCCCTAGACTGAGCCGCATTTTCGATTCCGCCCCGTTGGAGATCGTGTGGGTTCCGGTAGTGACAGACAGCGACTGCGTGGCGTGACGCCGACGCAGCCAGGACAAGTGCGGGCGCCGGGAAAGCGCGCCGGGAACCTTGGTGCATGCAGCCCGGCCGGGATGGCCGGCCGTGCCGACTGCGCGGAGTAGGCGGCAATGGAGGTGCAGACCATCCATGCGGAAGCAGATACGTCCCGGCTTGATGCCGGCTGGACGCTGCTGCCGGCCGAATCGCCGTTGCAGATGCCTGAGCAGACCCTGCGCGAAGGCCAGCTGAAGGTTCGCCGCCACCGCACCTCGCCGCGGCTGATCGGCCTGCGCCGGTTCTATATCTTCGGCGGCACGCTGGCGATGACCGCCATCGCTACCCGGATGATGTGGCGGGTGCTGTCGGCCAATGGCATCAGCGTGCTCGAGGCCTGCCTGCTGGTGCTGTTTGTCGGCCTGTTCGCCTGGATCGCGCTGTCTTTCGCCAGCGCCGTGGCCGGCTTCCTGACTGCCGTGTTCGACCGGGGGTATCGCCTCGGCATCGACCCGGACAAGCCACTGCCGACGGTGCACAGCCGCACCGCGCTGCTGATGCCGACCTACAACGAAGATCCGCGCCGGCTGCTGGCCGGCCTGCAGGCGATCTACGAGTCGGTGGCCGCCACCGGCCAGCTCGACCGGTTCGACTTCTTCGTGCTCAGTGATACCCGGCGCGAAGACATCGCGCGGGCCGAGGAGCAGGTGTTCGCCGAACTGCGCGAGCGCGTGCCCGATGGCCAGGCGCGGCTGTTCTACCGCCGCCGTGGCGACAACAGCGGGCGCAAGGCCGGCAACATCGCCGACTGGGTCCGCCGCTTCGGCGGCGCCTACCCGCAGATGCTGATCCTCGACGCCGACAGCCTGATGACCGGCGACAGCATCGTGCGCCTGGTCGCGGGCATGGAGCACAACGCCGACGTCGGCCTGATCCAGACCCTGCCGTCGGTGATCGGCGGGCGCACCCTGTTCGCGCGCATGCAGCAGTTCGGCGGCCGTGTGTACGGTCCGGTGATCGCCCGTGGCGTGGCCTGGTGGCACGGTGCCGAGAGCAATTACTGGGGCCACAATGCCATCATCCGCACCCGCGCCTTCGCCGATCAGGCCGGGCTGCCGGCGCTGCCGGGGCGCAAGCCGTTCGGTGGCCACGTGCTCAGTCATGACTTCGTCGAAGCGGCGCTGATGCGTCGGGGGGGCTGGGCCGCGCACATGGTGCCGTACCTGGGCGGCAGCTATGAAGAAGGTCCGCCGACCCTGACCGACCTGCTGGTGCGCGACCGCCGCTGGTGCCAGGGCAACCTGCAGCACGGCAAGGTGGTCGGCAGCCGTGGCCTGCACTGGATCAGCCGCATGCACATGCTGATCGGCATCGGTCATTACTTCACCGCGCCGATGTGGGCGATGCTGATGCTGATCGGCATCGCCATCCCGCTGTTCCAGGAAGGCATCGATTTCAACGCGCTGCTGCACCTGTCGCCCAGCGTGTACTGGCGGGCCCAGGACGAGGAACAGGTGGTGCGCCTGTTCGCGGCGACCATGGCGGTGCTGCTGCTGCCCAAGGTGCTGGGTTACCTGGCGATGCTGCTGGACCCGGTCGACCGCCGGGGGTGTGGCGGTGCCCTGCGCGCGTTCGTCTCGATGCTGGTGGAAACCGTATTGGCCGCGCTGATGGCGCCGGTGGTGATGTACGTGCAGTCGCGCGGCGTGGCCGAAGTGCTGTCCGGCCGCGATTCGGGGTGGGACGCGCAGCAGCGTGACGATGGTGGCATTTCGTGGCTGGCGCTGATCCGTGGCTACGGTGGGCTGGGGGTGTTCGGCGCCTTCATGGGCATGCTGGCCTGGGCGGTGTCGCCATCGCTGGCCGCGTGGATGGCGCCGGTGGTGATCGGCATGGTGCTGGCGGTACCGGTGGTGGCACTGACGTCTTCGCGTGGCCCCGGTGCCTTCCTGCACCGTCTTGGCCTGCTTGATATCCCCGAGGAGAACATCCCGCCGCCGGTGCTGGTACGCGCCGCGCAGCTGCGCCGGGAAGCGGCCGAACAACCGCCGCTGTACTGATCGTCCCGCGGCAGCGGCATAATGCGGCTCGAACTTGAAGGAGCCGCATCATGCTGCAAACGGTGGAACAGGAGACCGGCGCCTCGCCGCAGTGGTCGGTGATCTGGCTGCACGGCCTCGGTGCCGATGGCCACGACTTCGCGCCGATCGTGCCGGAGCTGGTGCGTCCGCATTGGCCGGCGCTGCGCTTCGTGTTCCCGCATGCACCGGTGCGGCCGATCACGATCAACAACGGCGTGCCGATGCGCGGCTGGTACGACATCGTCGGCATGGATTTCCGATCGCGCGCCGACATGGTGGGCGTGCAGGAATCGGTGGTGCAGCTGGATGCGCTGATCGCGCGCGAGATCGAGCGTGGCATCGCGCCGGAGAAGATCTTCCTGGCCGGTTTCTCGCAGGGGGGCGCGATCATTCTGACCGCCGCGCTGTCACGCACTGCGCCGCTGGCCGGCCTGATCGCGCTGTCCACCTACCTGCCCGAAGCCGACGGCGCAAAGCGCGCTGAAGGCGCCGTGCAGGTGCCGGTGTTCATGGCCCATGGCAGCAGCGATCCGGTGATTCCGCAGGCGGTGGCCGCACACAGTGCGCAGGCACTGCAGGCGCTGGGCCTGGAGGTGGAATGGCACAGTTACCCGATGGCCCACCAGGTCTGCGCCGAAGAGATCCAGGCGCTCGGTGACTGGTTGCAGGAACGCCTGGGCGCTGCCTGACCCATGCCGCCGGCCAGCGCCCCGCCCTGGATGCCGGAACTGTGCCGCCTGCCGCGGCTGGCGGCGATACTCGGCCTGGCCGAACTGGTGGTGGTGGTGCTGGCCCTGGCCCCGGATGGCAGCCGCCACTGGACCGTGGGCGAACTGCTGTCGGCCAGTGGTTTCGCGTTGTGGCTGGCGCTGGCCGTAACGGCCAGCCTGTGCCTGCTGCGGCAGGCGCTGTCGAAGCTGCCGCAGATGCTGGGCGCGGCAGCGGCGATTGCATTGGCGACACTGATCGCGGTGGTCTGCGCGGGCATCGTGCATGCCCTGTACGCGGTGCTTGGCGACAGCTTCGCCCGCGGCATCAGCTTCTGGCGCTTCACGCTGGGCAGCGCGGCGACGACGGCGCTGATCACAGCCTTGGCCCTGCGCTACTTCTATGTGAGTGATCGCTGGGCCGCGCAGGTACAGGCCAACGCACGCGCACAGGCCGATGCCCTGCAGGCGCGGATCCGCCCGCATTTCCTGTTCAACAGCATGAACCTGATCGCCAGCCTGCTGCATCGCGACCCGGTCGTGGCCGAGCGTGCGGTGCTGGACCTGTCCGATCTGTTCCGTGCCGCGCTGGGGGCGGGCGAGGGTGATTCCACCCTGCGTGACGAATGCGAGCTGGCCGAGCGCTACCTGTCGATCGAATCACTGCGCCTGGGCGAGCGCCTGCAGGTGCGCTGGCAGCGCGACGAACCGCTGCCCTGGGATCTTCCCCTGCCTCGCCTGGTACTGCAGCCACTGGTGGAGAACGCCGTGCTGCATGGCATCTCGCGGCTGCCCGAGGGTGGCACCATCGAGCTGCAGCTGATGCGCCAGGGCAATGAACTGCAGATCTGCGTGCGCAATCCGGCGCCCGACCCGCAGGCCCCCGGGCTGGCCCTGGCGCGCGGTGCCGGCCATGCCCAGCACAGCATCGGCCATCGGCTGGCCTGGCGCTTCGGCAGCGCCGCGCGGATGACGGCTGGCTGGAGCGAGGGCTACTATGCCTGCCAGGTGACAGTGCCGATCCAGTGAGGGAGCGATCGTGAGGGTAGTCATCGCCGATGACGAACCGCTGGCGCGTGAGCGCCTGCGCAGCCTGTTGGCCGCGCAGGACGGCGTGGATGTGGTGGCCGAAGCCGGCAACGGCGAGCAGGCCCTGCACGCGTGCGCGGAGCTGCAGCCGGACCTGGTCCTGCTGGATATCGCCATGCCCGGGCTGGATGGCCTGGAAGCCGCCCGCCACCTGGCCAGCTTCGAGCCACGGCCGGCGGTGGTGTTCTGCACCGCTTACGATGCGCATGCGCTGTCGGCGTTCGAGGCGGCCGCGATTGATTACCTGATGAAGCCGGTACGTGCCGAGCGTCTGGCCGCGGCCATCGCGCGCGCGCGCACGTTCCTGGCCGGCCGCGATGGCCAGCCACAGGACCACCGCGGGCAGCAGGCGCGCAGCATGCTGTGCGCGCGCCTGCGCGGCAGCCTGCGCTTGATTCCGTTGGACGACATCCATTACCTGCAGGCCGAAGAGAAGTACGTGGTGGTGCACCACGCGCGCGGCGAGGACCTGATCGAGGAATCGTTGAAGTCGCTGGAGGAAGAGTTCGCCAGCCGCTTCATCCGCATCCATCGCAACTGCCTGGTGGCGCGCCATGAGCTGGTGGAGCTGCGTCGTGGCACGGGTGGGCAGGTGCAGGCGATGTTGCGCCATGGCAAGCAACCGCTGGAAGTCAGCCGCCGCTGCGTGGCGACGCTGAAGCAGGAGTTGCGGCACCTGTGAGGTGTCCGCGCGGCCTGCGGCCGCGACTGCTTACAGATCAACATCAAGATCAACAGCAACAGCAACAGCAACAGCAACAGCAACAGCAACAGCAACAGCGGGTCATGGCTCGGTATTTCTACGTGCTGGGTCGGGGGGGGGGGGGGGGGGGGGGGGGGGGGGGGGGGGCGGGACGGGGGGGGGGGGGAGAGGGCGCAGACGGGGCGGCGG